>CAYWXY010000074.1:0-11562 GCA_964462555.1 uncultured Pseudomonadota bacterium
ACGATTGTCCCGATCCCTGCCAACATAACATCTTCATTCTTCTCCCTGAGCAGCCAATTGACGATCGGACTGACACAATCAACTCCGCATCTATCTAACATCCACATAAAACGAACCCTTACCTCGGAAAATTTTATTTTGTCTCCATTTTTCAAAACCTTCATTATAAATTTCTTTTTTGATTCATCGGAGAGACGCCTTGTCATACAAAAGACACTTCGGGCCTCTTTAAGATTATCGCTATATATTAATGACGTCATCACTCTTATCAGTGCGTCTTTGTCGCTTTCAGATTCCCATTCGTTGAATGCCTTATCGACCCGAACCCACCCAACAGTCCTCTTCTTTGTCTCTCTCGCTATATGCTGGACCAGACGCTTGGCGCCCTCTTCATTTTCTGGGATGGCATTTTCCAGATCATCGAATATACACTGGCTGCTCCCCCCACCTCCCGAGTTCTTCCACGTCTCCTTCTGTTTTTTCCATGCTCTTACTCTCCTCTTACCAACATATGAAACGTTTGAGTCTCCCTCACCACCTACAACACCAATACCTCCCTTCGCCCTTTTTCTGGCGAGATCATCCTCTTTATTCTCTGCAACGGCAACATTCTCACTCTTTTTTTGTGGAATCTTTTTTACTGGGCGTTTCTTCTTGGAGGGTTTCTTCTTAGGTTCTTTTTTTGCGGCAACCACAACGGCCTCTTTCCTGAGTGGAAAAACATCACCGACCTCGTCCATATAGATTTCTAAATATTTCTTAGCGCTCTCTTCGAATATCATATATCTGACGGTTGGTTCTCTCCCGATATTTTTCCAGGCCGATTTATACTTATCAATAAAACTTTGATAATCTTTTTTGGCTATATGGCCAATGACTTCCAGATTATTTGAATCGGCACACTGCATGCCAAAATAGATATCCCGTTTCTGAAGAGGAACTGTTTCGACGACCTCCCCCTCAACTTGCAACAAATCTTTTTCGTTTCGGATGTTAATTTTCCGGACATCTGTCTCTGGGCCCTCATACAATGTGACGGAGTCCGGCTCCGACCAGCAGATCGGTATAGTCTTTTCCCGAAATTCGGGTGCCACCTCACCCGTAAAGACAGAAACCTGTTCTTCTGAATTTTCATTTGAATCGATAGAAGTGGCGCCGAACGCAAGTTTCAGCGCAATGAGTAAAGTGTCCCCCATAGACGTCCCCTGGATAAATGACCCCCGTCATCATTATTATTATCGGCAAATCAATGCCCTAAAGTTGCCTTTGTATTTACCTAATAATATCAACCGGTTATAGCGATAGACCAAAGGGGGCGTGGCAGCTCACTCTGTCATATGTAGTTACATTATTTGCTATACGAAAACCACAAATCGGTATAGTAGGTTACTCCACTATCGCACACATAACAAAGGAGTCTGAATATGACAGATGGATACAATCAGGATCTCACAGTTTACATTAAGAAGTACAAAAAGTTTCTTCCACTAATCTTGGCAGGTCTCATCGCCCTAATTGTAATCACCGATGGGTTTTTTACAATCCAACCTGGAGAGGTGGGCATCAAGGTTCGACTTGGAAAGATCGTCGACTCCTATTCAGAAGGTCTCTATTTTAAAATTCCTTTCATCGAAAAAATTGATCGCTTCAGCATCCGGATTCAACGCGCAGATATCAAAACGTCGGCTTTCAGTAATGACATGCAGACGATCGTTGTCGACATGGCGATCAACCATAGAATTGAAAAAAGTACGGTGGTATCCATCTACAGAAACCTTGGGCCAGACTATGTGAAAACCGTTATTGATCCAATCACACAGGAGTCTGTCAAATCGATTACCGCTAAGTATTCAGCGGAAAAAATCATTTCTAGCCGAGCAGACGTCACGGCAGAAATGGATCAGGTCGTCAAAGCGCGACTTGAAGAGAAACAGATCATCGTCACTGATCTTTCCATTACTAATTTTGAGTTCACGCCTGATTTTTTAAAGTCCGTTGAGGATAAACAGATCGCAGAGCAGATGGCCAAAAAGGCTGAAAAAGATGTCGAACGTGTCAAGAAAGAGGCCATCCAGGTGATTGAACGCGCACGGGCCGAGGCAGAATCATTAAAACTCCAGCGTGAAGCGGTTTCAGCACAACTGATCGAACTCAGAAAAGTTGAAGCCCAAATCAAGGCAATTGACAAGTGGAATGGCACGCTACCCCAATACACAGGAAGTGGCCCTGTGCCATTTATTAATGTAAAATAGATTCATTTATTATTTCGATATAAAAAAACCGCCCCTTCGGGCGGTTTTTTTGTTTTATGATATATCTATTCTGGGAAGGGCTAAGATCTTCATGATCCCTTTTGACCTATAAAAAAGGCATAACCATATTCGTCGTTATACTTCTTGAAGAGCTCGATCTCTTCTTTGACGCCTTGTAAAATCTCTTTTACACCGGGCCTCAATTCCTTTTCAGAATAAGTGGCAACACGCGCTTCGAGAATATCATAAAACCCATCCCACCAGTCGCTCTTCGGCATCAAAAAATAATCGAGCAACCGGTAGCCACACCCCCCAATCCTTTCGATTACTTTCTCGACCATATGCACATCAGGATACATTTTATCCCAGAACGCCTTTATCTCTTCGGATGGATTCTCTGTGAACCAGACCGCCTCTGAAACAGCAACACAACCTCCATCCTCCAGGTAGTCCCTCCAGCAACGAAGACCCTTTTCAAAACCAACATTATAGATGGAGCTTTCCGACCAGATCAGATCGTACTTATTCTTCGAAAACGAGAGATCATCCATACTCCCCTGAACAACCTCAATGCGATCAGAAAAGTCACTCTTTCCAATATTTTTCTTTAAGGCCTCAATCTGCTGATCGAAATGGTCAAGGGCCGTGATCGCTGCCGACGTCTCTTCGGCGAGGAGAATCGTATGCCTCCCAGTTCCACACCCAGCGTCCAAAATATATTTTGCATCTTTATAGTTTGGAATAGCATGTAGCGCGCGAAGACTACTCTCCCGACTCCCCGGCCCCTGTTTGGGCAGGTCACCAAAAAGCTCAAAGAAGAAGTCCATCTCACCCTTAAAAAAATCACCCTCACTCATTACGCCGTCCTCCGGTCCTTTCCGACATAGAAGATGAAGGTGCCGAGCATCACGATGACAGCAACAACCAGATAACTCGGTGTTGCGCCGGCAAGGGCCACAAAACAGAAGACCGATGCAATGAGTGACGCGATAATGGGCAGGATTGCCTTGCGATTTCGGAGTCCATACATCTTAATTAGGCGCAATGCCGAATAGAGATAGGCTGGCAACGTGAGCAGGACAGCAATATCCGCAATATGACCAAAAATTTGCTGTGTATTTTCCTTTCTCGACATGATCATCAAAAAGACCATCAGGCAGGTCATAAAGAGGGCGCTCAACAAAAGACCACTAACAGGCAAACCATCCTTATTTGTTTTGCCAAAAATGTTTGGCAACGTTCTGTCACGGGCCGCACGAGCACCAGCCTGCGAAACTAGGAGCATCCACGAACCGAGTGAACAGAGGCAGGCAAATGCCACAATGGCCGAAACAATCTTCGGTGCCCAATCTCCAAACATATGTCCCGCCGCGAGCGAAAACGGCGCGCCCGATTCTGCGACAAGTTCGGCAGGAAACATTCCCGAAATAACGGTACACGAAAGAATATAGACAGCACCGGCAATACATGTTCCGGCAATTGTCGAGACCGGAATCGTTCGCTTCGGATTTTTCACGACGCCGGCACCGACCGACGCACTCTCAACACCGATAAAACTCCAAATGCAAAGTAAAATAGCCGCCATAATGGCATGCGATGGTGTGTCATGTCCTACAACCCAGTTGGCAGAAAAGTGACTATGTTCAAAAAAGTGCCAACCGTATGTTCCTGTAATGAGGACAGGGATGATTAGAAGAATAACGCCGATCGAAACCAGTCGTCCGATCCAATGGGCGCCGGTCATATTGATCCCAGTAAAGACCCAAATGACGCCGATCGTTGCAATGCCGCCGATGATCGGGTCCGTCAGTACTGGAAAGAAGACCGAAAGATAATCGATACCGGTGATGGCAATCGCCAAATTTCCAATCCAATTGGCATGGAAATAGAGAACACCGGTTTGAAATCCAAGTATTGGTGCCACCTCACCGGCATAGGCCACCGGACCACCCGCCTGCGGGTTTTCGGTACCCAGTTTTGCGTAGACGTATGCCAGGGCCAACGCGCCCAACCCGACAATAAGCCACGCAACGAGTGAAATAGAACCAATCCTGGCAAGGTTGGAAGGAAGAAGTGCAATGCCGGAACCCATCATATTCCCCGCCACAATGGCCGTTGCACCGAACAAGCCGATCTTTTTGACGTCACCCTTATCCATAATGCCCCCTTTTAACCAACTCCCGGAGTTCAGGCCTCGGGCCCGGGAATCAAACTCCGGGAGTTAATTCCGTGTATAATACTGGATAACATGAGCGATTAAAAGGGGGAAATCTCAGCGGACCCATTTGGCATAGGGCGCCACATCTGGCGGAAATTCCCAGTTGAAGAAACGAACATCAGACAACGATACGGGCGTCTCAGAACAGTGAAGAACTGCACGAAGACCATCTGTAAAATAGACGTCACCGCCAAGGTTGCTTCGCCCATCATCGACGGTTACAGGCCCCACACCTTTTACATAACCGAGCTGCGAAAGCGCCTCCGCTGTCGCAACCGTTTGAATCAGGTAGAACCGATCGCTGTCAACATCGGGATCAATCACATGCGTTGTAAGGAAGCCGGTCTTGAGAGTAAACTTCACACCAATGTCACGACTGATCTGACCAATCCAAACCGGCTGATCCTTGTAGCGTAGCGGTGTTAGCCAAATGCGCAGGTGATTTCGCTCCTTGACCGTTCCCCTCGCCTTCTGAAATGCCGCATCCTGTGGCCTCCCGAAGACATAGAGAGAGCTGACCGGCGCATGACGGTATTCTTCACGAAGAAGAAACGAACGAATCGTCAGCCACACCGAACGAAACGAAAGTTCCTCCGTCACCTCCCAACCACCCCCAATAAGGGCAGTCAAAACAGCATTCAGATCACCGATAAAGACCAGATTAAGGGGATCTCCATTGCGTGAACCATCCTTATTGGTCGTGCAACAGGGAAGTTTATTCAACTCTTCGCGGAGCGCCTTCTCGTCACATTCCGTGATCTCATCCGCTGAATAGAGGTTTTCTAAATCGACCTCCTGATAGTCAGCACGAATACCAGGAACCTCCACGACGGAGCGAAAACTCTTGAAGCCATCCAAACCAAGAAGGGTCACATCGATATATTTGAGACCCGGATCAACCTGCGTAAAAAGAAAACCTGACTTTGTCGTTTTTGGAGGTATAAAGTTAGAGAGAGCCGATTCCTTAAACTGATCGTTTAGTTGTTTGTTCCTCTTGGACCAAAACCAATACCGCGTGATATAGGCCACCTCTGCTGGTGAATAATAGTTTGGGTCGGTTTTCATCGGAAAAAGCCAATAAGGCTTGGCGCTCATATTAATGATCTCAATCCAGACCGGTTGGATGTTATTGCTGAACAAATTGGCGCCAAAAAAAACCTGCTTAGACTCTTCTCCGCCAAGAGCTACCATTTTCACATGAAGGTCGCCGTCAAAACGACTCACTGCCCGCTCCTTGAACGGCGAAACTTCACTCGGCATTGGCTGAAAATATCTGCAGCCCATGGCCATGACGATCACGAATAAAATTAAAAGCTTCTTCATACCCAAGGTGTACCAAATGAAGGGCACCAGAGTCGACCATATTTTTTGCACCCGAGTAAAAGCCTCGATTTCGGGCCAAAATTCACCCATTGGCATAAAAATGGCGTTTCTCCATAGACAGAGTATATCTTGAATATGGGTTCAAAATAACATATATATTGTCAGCTGTATTTGTTGCTAACCACGGTACATGAACATCGTAATTTCAAGGGGGAGATAGAATGTCTATTAAATCTAAGTTGCTTTACACTTTTTTACTGCTCTCCATTGTGCCAATGGCATTTGTTGCGATCACCTCTTTTATTAATACGTCACAGGAAATGAAAGAGGCTGAATTAAGGGACCTTTTCCACATCGCCGACCTGAAGGTTCAAAACATTACACATTATTTTGAGGAACGTCGCAGTGACATGCTTGCGGCTCAGGCATTTTATATCATCAAGGCAAATTTGCCTGTCCTGATTCAAAATTTTAACACCCCCAATGATCCAGCCTTTCAGAAATCCCTACAGGCACTAGACAGACAGCTCATCCCTTTTCAAGAGGCATATGATTATATCGATGTCATGTTGACGGATCCTGATGGCCGAATTATGTATGCCACCAGCCAAATTCATAGGGCTATGGAACTTGGCAAGCCCCTTCCCAACCTGAACAGTGAATCCTTAAGTCAAGCGAAACAAGAAATCACCTTCTCCGATGTCTTTGAATATGCGGGCAAAAAAGAAATTTTGACACTGGGAGCCGCTTACAATCTAAATGGAAATGCTATTGGTCTCATCGCGTTCGAAGAAGACATGGAGCACATCGATCAGTTTATCCAAGACACCACCGGCCTTGGTGCAACAGGTGAAACGCTTATTGGTGTCAGAACTGAGAATGAAGCTCTCTTCATCAATAAGCTCCGACACGATCCCACATCAGCCCTCAAGAGAAAAGTGGAGCTCGGCAACAAGGATGCCATCCCCATTCAGGAGGCTGTGCAAGGAATTAATGGCAGCGGCATCTCTGTCGACTATCGAGGAAAAGAGATCCTTGCGGTATGGCGACACATTCCACTCCTCAACTGGGGACTGGTCGCAAAGATAGACGTTTCAGAGGCATATGGACCATTATACAAATTGGGTCTCATCAAGGGAATCATTGGTCTCTTCACACTGCTGGTTGTCGCTGTGTTAGCGATCTTTTTTGCAAAATCAATTACAAATCCGATTGATAAACTTCGCCAAGGCGCTCAAGCCATAGGCGAGGGACACCTCGATTATCGAATAGGATTAACTGGCAAGGACGAGATTAGCCAATTTGCGAATACTTTTGACCGAATGGTTGACAACCTCAAAAAAGTAACAACCTCCCGCGATGAACTAGACAAGGAGATCCATGAGCGCAGAGAGTTGGAAGACAAACTTCTAAAACTAAACCTTGCAATCGAGCAAAGTACATCGGCCATCATTATTACCGATGATGATGCAGTCATAGAATTTATCAATCCCCACGTTATAAGTGAAACCGGTTTTACCCGCGAAGAAACCATCGGAAACAAACCGAACATCTGGAAGTCCGGCAAACACACTGAAAAGTTCTACAAGGGGCTTTGGTCTACACTAAAATCGGGGGATACCTGGGAAGGGGAATTCATCAACAAGAGAAAAAATGGCGACATCTTCTATTGGTCATCTAGCGTCTCCCCCATAAGAGACTCAGAAGAAAAAATAACACATTATGTCCAAGTGGCCACCAATATTACGGAAAGAAAGAAAATGGAGGAAGATCTCAAGAGATCAAAGGAAGTAGCCGAGAGGGCCAGCCAGGCCAAGAGCGACTTTCTTGCAAATATGTCCCACGAGCTCAGAACCCCGCTCAATTCCATCATCGGTTTTTCGGAGGTTTTAGAAGATGAAACCTTTGGACCCATGAACGAAAAACAGAAGGACTATGCGAGTGATATTGTCGGTAGTGGCAAGCATCTCCTCTCTCTCATCAATGACATCCTTGACCTCTCTAAAATTGAAGCCGGAAAAATGGAGCTCCTGTTATCCAATTTTGACCTCAAGAACCTGCTTGAAGAAAGTTTGGTCTTGGTAAAAGAAAAGGCAATGAAGCACGGCTTCAACATATCGACGGATATCGCTGATGATGTTGGAAACGTTGAGGCTGACCAGAGAAAGATAAAGCAGATCATTTACAACCTCCTTTCAAATGCCACAAAGTTTACCCCCGACGGGGGAGAGATCGGTATCCGGGCAAGCAAAAAGGATGACCATTTCGAGATATCTGTATGGGATTCGGGTATCGGAATTTCGGATGAAGAAAGGAAAAAGGTTTTTGAAGAGTTCACTCAGTTGGAAAACATTTATTCGAAAGAACAACAAGGAACGGGGCTGGGCCTCTCACTTGTTAAGAACATGGTCGAACTTCATGGCGGAAAGATAAATGTCGCCTCAGAAGGTAAAGGCAAGGGAACCACTTTTACCTTTACAATACCACTTAAAATAAAAAAGGAGACCTAAGATGTCGGACAAAAAAACAATCCTCATTATTGAAGACGAACCAAAAAACATCAAGCTGGAGAGAGATATATTGGAGGTGGCCGGTTTCAACGTGCTAGTAGCGGAAGAGGCCACCACGGGCATACGTATTGCTGAAGAGGAGCAGCCAGACCTGATCATAATGGACTATCAACTACCTGGCATGAATGGACAAGAGGCCCAAGCGATATTGAAAAAAAATGAAAAGACGAAAAATATAAAGGTCGTTTTTGTAACAGCCTCGGTAACCAAAGAAGAAAAGTTAAAATTAGAAGACACTGGATGCCTTGTTTTTGGCAAACCGATTGACACGAGAACATTCGCTGATAGCATGAGGAGAATTATCAATGGATAACGACAAGATGCCACGAGTATTGTGTGTCGATGATGAACCCAAGAATCTTAAGCTTTTAGATGCCATCCTCTCGCCTCGAGGGTATGAAGTGGTTCTTGCCGACGATGGATTCAAGGCACTCGAAAGTGTCAAAACAACCCCACCCGATATTATACTCCTGGACATCATGATGCCCAAAATGGATGGTTTTGAGGTTCTAAAAAGGCTTCGTGACGATCCCGAGAGCCGCCTCATACCGATCGTCATGGTAACAGCTCTGAGTGAAGTCGAGGATCGCGTCAAGGCATTAGATGCCGGCTGTGATGACTTCATTTCCAAACCCTTTGATAAAACCGAATTGTTGGCCCGCGTTCAGTCCCTCGTAAAACTGAGCTATTATCGCAGGGAACTGGATGAAAAGAAAAAGTTCGAGTCCGTGATTAATGAAATGTCTGGTGCAGTCATGGTATGCGATGCGGACGGTGATGTAACACTGGCGAATGAATCTGCCAAAGACTATCTGAGTGGCCTAGCCAGTGGCTCCGACTTATACGGAACTCTTTTTGATGGTTATTCGGTCTCTGTATCAGAAGATGAGCTGAAAGACTCAAATGTTAGCCATAAATCATTTGATCTCAATAGAGAGGAAACTGACGCATTCGGCCCTTTATATCTTAAGGGCTCATTGGATCATATAACCGATCCAGACAACAATGTTACGAGTACAGTAGTGGTCCTTAATGACGTTACTGAGGAGATGAGATCGGAAGTACTAAAACAAAATTTTCTTAGTCTAATATCTCATAAACTTAGAACACCTCTTACTATCATTTCATCAGGCACTGGCCTACTTTCCGAGGGCGTCATAGGAGAACTTAATGAGGAGCAAACGAAAATCGTAAGTTCTGTTACTGGACAGTCATTCAAACTAATGGCGTTAATAGAAAAACTCATTGCCTTTACTACAGCCTCCTCAGACGAATTGAATTTACCAAAGGAACCAATTGTATTATCAGAGTACTTACCCAGACTCACAGATCCATTGGTTAAAATTGAAAAAAATAAGAAGATAGAATTAAATATTGACTGCCCTGATAGTACCACAAAGGTGGACATAAATACGATTTACTTTGATCACATTATTGGCAATCTCTTTGAAAATGCCGTTAAATTTAACAATAACGATACTGTAAAGATTGATATTAAGATCTCCAACCCTAAAGACGGATTTGTTACAGTCTCGTTTTCCGACAATGGTATAGGCATTCCAGCCGAGGATTATGAGAAGGTCTTTGATAAATTTTATCAGGTCGAGAAGAATTTTACCGGACAGGTAGAAGGTGCTGGTCTGGGCCTTCCGCTTGTTAGAATGGCCATTGAATCCGCTGGCGGTCAAATCAATGTAACGAGCGAGCTCGAAAAGGGAACGACTTTTGAGTTTACACTGCCAACGGCTTAACAAGAATTGGGTTCCCTACTCTTCTCTAAGCTCTTCCTGGAAGGTCTCCAAAGATTCTTGAATAAGTTCCATATCGCCAAAGGCGAGTGTCGTAAATCTCGACTTAACGGTCTCAGCTCCTCCAACTGCCTGCATAATGCCAACGAGTCCGCCATTTTCATTAACCACTGCGCCTCCACTATCTCCGGGACAAGCCGCAGAAGTATAAATAATTCTATTATCAACACCATTAATTTTTGCATAGTGCGCGTTGGACGACATATTTATAGGATGTCTGCCGTTACCCCCAAAACCTATGGAATAAAAAGTTTCATCATCTTTCAGTCTACTGCCAAGCTTGAGTGGCTTTGGAGTACGAATATGTTCCCTTAAAGGAACGGCTACAAGCGATAGATCACTACCCGGTATAAATCTATTATGTTCAAAATGATTTTTCTTGCCACTGACGACATGTTCAGCTGTTAGATAGAATGCATATCCGTCGGAGACATCGACACATACCATCGTTCCCTTGCCGTCATACGAGAAGCCCTCAATACCCATCGACACTTCAAGAGTTTTTACACTCCCATAAGCATGCCGTACTCCTGCCGGAACATCCTTTTTCAAAGGCTGTAATCTCTCGACCATGCGGAGCCACATGTCATTGTTAATAGCCGTATCATCAAATTCTGCATGCCCCTTGGGGGCTGGATATTCAGGATTTATAAATTTATGAATGGCCAGCTCGACATTATCATAGCCTATAGAACGACCCATCCGTATAAGACGTTCTGCATGACGAATGTTTTTCTCCTTACACAATGTCCTTATCCTTGTTATCGTTACTTGGTTTGGATCCTTCTTGGGTACCTGGGCTACTGTTTTAGAATTTTCAACACGTGGTGTTTTACTATCTTCATCAGCTGTTTTACTTCTACGAACCTCCGGACACTCTTCTAGGCTAGTCGAATTTCTACGCTCAAAACATTTATAATATAAGCTCCCAAGACATTTCGAATCCAGCATCTTACCTTTCTCGGTATCAACGCTGCACATCTCAAAAACATCCTTCGCAATCCCCTCTTTCCCTTTTTCAATTGTTGCGGGGTTAATCTCTTTGATATCCCCATCGCTTGTAGATCGAAGATCTCTCCGATATACGCCGAACTCCCAAAACATTTTCTTCGCGTCAGGATCGTCATACTCACAGTTTTTCCGTGCATCCTCCTGGGGGACACACTTGATTTTATAAACCTCCGCCATCAATAGTATTATCGGCGGGGAACAGTGGCATGTTGTTAAAATCGGGTAATTCCGTTTCAAAAAAGAAACAATTGGTGAAATCTTGGTATATGGGCTGTCAGGGGGCAATATGTCTCAAAACTTGAGACTTGAAACATAAGCACTTGATATGATAGAATAATCTGAGGGGTCGGTTAATTTTCAGTGGAGTATTTAAATGAAGA
>CAYWXY010000075.1:0-11515 GCA_964462555.1 uncultured Pseudomonadota bacterium
AGAGATGACCTCCGAAGGGAAGTTTAAGGGAAACTGTAAAGGTGCGGGTGTGATTAGCGCAATATTCGAAGACCAGCCTGAATCGTTAAATATAGAGGTTGAGGAGGGCGATTATGTTGAATCAATAGATATTACACCAGATACATTGCCAGTCATGGAAGTTGGCAAGAAGGTGCAGCTTTCAGCCCTTGCTAATTGGAGTTCTGGAGCACCACAGACAAATATTACATCTGAAATGAATTGGGATACGTCAAATTATAACATAGCAGGGGTCACGACTAGTGGCGAGGTAACGGCGTTCTCTGGAGGTACGGTGCAGATTAACGGTGTATATGAAGGCGAATGGGCCTATTCAGAAACATTAACCGTCAGCACTAAACAGCTTGTATCCATAAGCGTTGATGTGAAAAATGTAACAATCAGCGGAAAAGATGAGCTTGTTCCACTAAAAGTTACGGGGCACTACGACGGAGCGCCGGATGTTGATCTGACGAGCTACGCTACAGGCACACGGTATGAAAGCAGTAATCCCGAGGTTGCTATTGTTGGCCCCGATGGTCTCTTGAGCCCAAATATAAAAAATGGAAGTACGACGATAACTGTGACCAATCCGTTGTGCAGTGATGCTTGTAGTCCAGACACGATAAACGTTGAAGTAAACGTGCCTGTTGATTTTGTCAGTGCCGCAGTCTTTCCTAACACACTGGCACTTAGCAATAAGAATCCCATGACCAAAATAGAAGTAATGGTGAGATATTCTGATGGCACGACTGCAGATGTAAGCGCAGATGCAGAATACTTGCCATCCGTTCCAGATATCGTATCTGTGAACCAGGGTGAAGTCAGTATTGAAAAACTTGGAGAAACAGAGATAGACGTGAAGTACAATGGAGGCGATGTCGGCACGGTCAAAATATTATGCTTTGCAGATGCCTTAGAATTACAGGGAGTAAAGATTGAAAAGATAATATTGAAGAGGAAGATTTCACTGGATCAGCCAGATTTAAACTTGCAAGGTCATGAAGCCGAAGTATTGGGCACCAATATTGGAAGCGGCATAAGGGTTGGCTTTTCTCTGGGTGGAACGCCCGATGATAATAGCTCTATAGGTGTCACGGATTCAAGTGGCAAGGCAACTTCTAGACTATATCGTAACCCGAGTGAATGGAATGGCGATTTTTGTTTTAGCACTATTGCGAGTGCAAAGGACCCCGCTACCGGCAAGATGATCATTTCTGAAGATGGTAAAGATTGTCAACTTCTTCCATATGTTAGTACGCTTCCGCCGGAATTTCTTCACGTGAGATTAGAAAAGAACCCCGTCATTGTGGGCGAGCAAGTGACTGTATTTACCGATTTTTACGACCAGAACATGACAGAAAAGATGGAAATATTCGCTGGAGATATGAGCGGTAAGGGCTTTGATGACGTAACAAAGTATTCCACGTTAACAGTTAACACCGTTGATGCTACAGTTGAACCTGTCATCATAGACCTACCAAAGCCGGAGGGAGGCTGTGCGTCCTGTCCGAATCTATTTGAGTATGGTGTTACATTTGCGAAGGCGGGAAGGTATACGATAACGATCATGGGAAATAACGCGGGTAATTTTAAGGGTAATGGGCTTGGTATGGAGAAGACGGTGGCGGTTGTCGATAATCCGAACGACGTTGCAATTAGTTACGTGAGCCCGGAGGAAGGCATTCCAGAAAGCGTTGTAAAGGTCTACGGTGTTAATTTTAACGATAGTAGCTCGTTTTCACTAAATGACGTCCCCCTGAGTTGTCAGGTAACGTCGTCAAGCATGGCAAGGTGTTACATTCCGAGTGATGCAAATTCAGGCATTTTAAATGTTGAACCAGGTGGGTCTGTAAACAGCATTAAATACATCATTGATAAAAAATTATCAGGCCTGGGTTCTCAGGTCAAAAATGAGGATCTTAATTATGATCTAGATAGGATACTTGTAGCTTATAGAATTGGAAAACTGCCAGACGTTGAACTCAAACAATATGATAAGCACTTCATCAAACAGATATATTATCCAGATAGGGCTCATTATATCTCGTATTTGAAGAACCCGTCAAAAGCCAATTTGAGAAGTGTTTTAAGTGAATTGAGATCCAGCGGCAACTTAAAATATGCTACTACTATCGGGCACAAAATTGAACCGTATATATATGACCCAATTTTTGTAAGTCCGTCTGAGATGGGCATGTCTTACAAAACGGCTACATATGCTGCCAATATTCCGCTTGCACACAAAACTCTCTATCCTGAAAAGGGTGAGGGGGTAAGGATCAGCATGATAGATACGGGTTTTTATAATCCGTATGGTGTCGCCGATACGTATTTTTATGATTTTAATGAGATGCCCATTTTTTCTGGCATCGGCCTTTCCTATTTGTGTGATGAAGATTATACTGCGGAAGAGATTGGCAATGAAGTGGCACACGCCTTTTATGTATCGGCGATGTCGTCCCTTGAATCTCCAAATCCATACGACGATTTCACAGGAGTAGCACCTCATTCTACCCTGACGTACCATTCACTGAAATACTATAATTGCCTTAAAGGTTCTTACACAGATTTTTATTTAGAGGGTTTTGATGATGCATTCAGAGCAGGGAGTCATGTTGTAAATCTTTCGATGGGGAGATATTGGGGCACCGGTGATGATGCTGAAGCTTACTATGATTACGTTAGCTATCTTAAAGACCAACTCACCTACCTCTACGATAAACAGAAAATGAATTTTGGGAAACCGGATATCCCCGGGGAGCCTATGTTGCCAACTATGATTGTGAATTCTATAGGCAACAGTCGCAACGAAACCGAACCTAAATACGAAGATCTTGTATGGTATTGGGATTCCTTTACAGCTACGGGCCTTGTTATTTCGGTGGGCTCTTATGAGCCGTGGACCAGTCAGCCCAGGTCGTTGGTAACTATGTCAGATCCGGTCTCTGGCACAATCAATAAAAAATCGCACGTTGCACTTTATACCATGATGGCAAATCCGGATTTTCTAGCTCCGGCAGCCTATCCGGGCGGCAGTTCTCTTGCGGCCCCGTTTGCAACGGGATTTATTTCACTGATATTGGCTCACGAGTTGGCAGACGCGGAAAACAGCCCGTTGATAAAAAAGGCGATGGAAGACAAGAATAATCCTGCCGTAAAACCCGCAACGTGGGCAAAAAACTTTAGAAATGCACTTGTCAAATATATTGCAAGGATACACACTGTCGACATGGACGATCCAGAAAAATATTGCTACCCTGATGACTGGACATGTTCAATTGCATTGGCACCGGGGAAGGACATGCTTTCCGGTCATGGGTATCTGCATGTTTACGATGCATATGTGGGAAGTGGGGGTGGCGAGGTCTACAAGGTGAAGCCGGGGGGAGAACTCTTGGAGCTGCCTTTTGAAGCATATGAATATTCGTCTGGTACATTTTGGAAAAAAGGTCAGATAGGGGCGGTTGCAGCTGCAAAAGATGGAAGCATTTACGTGGCTCGAAATGATATAGGAGCGGTATATACCGACCCCAATGCACAGAATTGTCTCTATTCAGAGAGCACAAGCCTTTTTCATGTTACTCTAGATCCATGGGAGAATGATCATAAGCCGCAATGCAGAACAACTAATGATGGAAGTTGTCAGCCAAATTTAATAATAAAAAGGATCGTTCCTGGAAAAGATGGTAATTCTGTTGGTCTGGATATAGATAAGGAGGGAAACATTGCGTGGGCAGTGAATGAACAGTATGAATCGCCAACAGGCTGTGGAAGAGCGCCTTGGATATATGTTATTGATACAGAACATCCAACTGAACCATTCAAAGAGACGGCCTTTCAGGCACATTGCAATTCAGGCGGACTGGGTGGAATTACTGCAGACCCCACTACACCAGGCGGCTTTTTTGTCACAGATGTCGGCACTAAATTTTGGCTTGATGAAGAAAGCGGAGAAGTACTATCAGACTCCCATATTGTATCATATAATGAGAATGGTACCTGTAAGATCATTGGTGGAAGTTGCAAGGACTCGGTCAAAAACAGTGATGGGTCGTTCCAGACGGCAGAGAATTGCGCAAAATCAGATTATATAAATTATCTTTCACCACCGTATCCCTTCGATATCAAGGCAACTAAAGATAACATATATTTTACTAACAAAAAGACAAAATACTATGTGGAGGAGCCTGGAGAAAGTGGTTGGGAGCCGCCGGGAGGTTGGCAAGTTGAGCCCGGTTGGCACGTGATGGAAAATAATCCAAAGGATCTTGTCTATCGCGTGGCAAACGATCCACCGGCTTACTCATTTCAAAAAACACTGATTGAAGAAAATGCCCTTTTGGAAATATCGAGTCTGGCCATTGCCCTTGATGAGTATGATTATCTATATTCTGTGTGGGAAAACGATTCAGGTCTGGTAACCATGATGAATAATTATAATTCAGGCGTGTCTATGAATAAGCTATTTGAGTATAACGACATTAAGACTAATGTGAATTTAAAAGATCAATATGGTGATGAAACAGATATGAAATCTCGGCAGATATTTTATTTAGATTTTTTAAGATCATGGTAGTATTGTGGAGGAGTTATGAAGTTTTTTAAGGTAGAATTTTACAATCCAAGGATTGGTTTGCAACCAGAGCGGACGTTTATTGATAAAGATGGTGACGGAAAGGTCGATGAGTATGTTCTTGTCAAGGCAGATGGGAAAAAACTGACTTATAGCGGAAGTAAAGCTGAGGCGGCATGGAAGAAAGTCGCTGAAAACGTTTCGCTTGATAAATTCATAGAGAAGCACCTGAAGCGGGCAAAGCCAGTATTTGCTGATGGGCATATTAAATTTCCGAGGCAGGGAGTGCCTTGTGGGGGAAAAACCAGAAAAAATTCAACCCTTATTTGCGTAGAGAGGCGTACAAAGGACGTTAAGAGGTCGATTTGTTTGAAAATGGGGGGTAAAGATATTGAAAACCCCAGCACATTAGTGTTGGGAGAGGATATAAAAACTTATGGTAAAAAACATGTAAAAAGGTCCAGACACGGTCTGCAACATTACTTTATGCCAAAGCTGCGCGTAACCATTGGT
Source organism: uncultured Pseudomonadota bacterium (assembly GCA_964462555.1). Classification (GTDB taxonomy): domain Bacteria; phylum UBA10199; class UBA10199; family CAYWXY01; genus CAYWXY01. The sequence goes on from CAYWXY010000075.1 coordinate 5,108, forward strand.
TTAGGTGACGAGCTTCATGATGATGGCGCTTCGTCGGAGAATGGCCTTATAGGGGACATGCTGGGTTTGTGGCAAAGTCTTCTGCTCCGGCAATGCTATGGCGATGAAGGAGACGGTGGTCCTTTGTGAGAACGGTTTTGTTCTTCACCGTTCCTTAACCGATCTGACTAGCCAAGTTCTTGATACGTCCGAAGACGGAAGTCGACGCCCATTTGAGAGGCCAGTTTTTCGCAGGCCCTGACGTTAAGATCAGGCAGGCCAACCACACTGGCCGTTACTTCAGGAATAAACTGAGAAGCGCGATCCAAAAAGGAGAGCATGGCGAAAAAGGCCTTATCACCATATTTATTGGGACAGATTTTTTTGTATGTCTGAGCATCCGGCGCATTCATGCTGACACTCACCGCATCGACCAACCCCTTAAGCTCCGGCAAGACGTCCCGATCGTGAACGAGATTGACCAACCCATCGGTATCAAGACGAACACGAACACCCTGCTCTTTAATACGTCCGGCAACAACCTTTAGGAGTTCCAAACGAAGTGTTGGTTCACCATAACCACAAAAGACAACTTCGTTGTACCCTTCGAATTCACCGATAGCCCGAAAAACATCTTCGACACTTGGTTCATTTTTGAGTTTAAGATTGTGTCCCTTGACTTCAAAACTGCCGCTCTGCTTCGGACAAAAAGTACAGGCCAGCGTACACCGATTTGTAATATTAAGATAGAGTGAGCGACGGATCGGATAGGCGATCCGGGCCAATGGCACCATTCCAGGCAAATTGTAGGCACGACGCGCGTTCATCGATGTAATTCGGCCCACGTCGGAAGAGCTCAAGCCTGTGAGTTTTGCAATCTCTTCCGCAATTTGTACCAAATAGGCTGGTTCATTTCGTTTTCCACGATGTGGTTCTGGCGCAAGATAAGGACAGTCCGTCTCTAGAACAATGTGGTCGAGCGATATATTCTTCACAACCTCTTTGATAACATCGGCTTTCTTGAAAGTTACAACGCCGGGAATTGCAATATAAAATCCCATCTCAATGACTTCTTGGGCCAAACTAACATCGCCACTAAAGCAATGGAAAATACCGCCATTTAAATTATGTCTCATCTCACGAAGCATGTAGATCATGTCATGGTGGGCATCACGGTCGTGAATGGAGACCGGCATTTTAACTTCGTAGGCCATCTCCAAAAGACGTCTAAAAAGTTGCCGCTGAGAATCCTCGGAACTGTGCTTTCGGAAGTAATCGAGGCCAATCTCTCCAATCGCAACAACCTTTGGATGATCGGAAAGTTTTTTAAGGATTGCAATGGCGGCGTCAGTATCCACCGTCTCGGCATCGTGGGGATGGACCCCTACCGTTGCATAGATGTGGTCATGTTTTTGTGCAAAATCGACTGCTCGCTGATTACCGTCTAGACCATCACCGGCGCCAATCGTTACAATCGCCTCTACGCCAGCCTCCCAAGCACGATTCAAAACCTCGTCTCGGTCCTTGTCAAATTCGGGGAATGTGAGATGGGCGTGGGTTTCTATGAGGCTCATCGACTTTTCTACCATCACGTCTCCAATTTTAATCATTCCCTTCCTACTCCTCTCCAACCCTTTCCACCCCTTCCCAACCCACTGAAATGGGTTCGGAGGGGTTAGAAAGGGCTATGAGGGGTTTGGTTGGGAAAATCATAATGCCTCTTTAGGAAATGCCTCAAGCATCCGATCGATCAGCTCCACCCACGTCGGCTCGCGGTGTGACTCCGCAAAGGTTCTCGCCTTTTCCAGGAACATTTTGCATTTATCAATCCCGGTGCTTCGACGAATAAGCATCTCGGTCAACGTAAAATCGATATTTTTTGTTGTAACGAAACCTTGAAAATCATCGGCCATAGACTCAACAAGCAACTCTGTTGCCTTTTTCTTTTGTCCCTTGGCAAGATAAGCTAGACCCATCGTTATAAGGACCTGATGAGAAAAGACCGGATTGGCCTTTACCTGGTCTGCTGCCTTCTTGACCTTCTTGATTGCCTGATCATATTCGGCAAACTGCTCAATCAAGAGCCGCGCAGTGATAATTTTAAGAGCCGGATCATCAGGGATTAATTTTTCTGCCCGCTGATAATGTTTCCAGGCTACCTTCGGCTCCCCCTTCAATTTATAGAGAACGCCGAGCGAGGAATGAAAGAGGCCAACGGCCACATTGTCATCAACACGACCAAGCATCTTATTGAGAAGCTTCTCGGCCTCATCGTATTGTTTTCCCTGCATTAGTTCGAATGCACGTGTGCAAATCTCTGAAGGGTTTATTGGTATTTTTTGGTAGGAGTCGATTTCTGAATTCATCGTTCCCCCTCGGGAAGTGTTACCGGTTTAAGACCGCCAGGAACTGCTCATGGATGTGACCATTCGAGGCCACAATCTCATCGGCATAAATATCAACAGGATCACCACTGAAACGAGTCACCATTCCGCCCGCTTCACATACAATCACGGTACCTGCAGCAACATCCCACGGCTTCAAAAAGAGCTCCCAAAAACCATCATAGCGACCGCATGCTACGTAACAGAGATCTCCCTCAGCCATACCGTCTCGGCGAGCCGCCTGACACTCTGTCAAAAAACGAGTGAAATAATCGAGATTGTTTCGCTTTTCTCCGTCCATCACATTATACGCAAATCCGGTGGCGAGTAAAGAGCGGATTAGCTCGGTCTCGACCGACACATTGATCTTTTTTCCGTTGAGCTCGGCCCCTGCACCCTTCTCTGCGACAAAGAGTTCATCCATAAAGGGGAGGTAGACAACACCAAAAACCATTTCACCATTTTGTTCGAGGGCGATGGATGGCCCAAACATTGGGTGGCCATGATAATAGTTAGTTGTTCCATCTACGGGATCAATAATCCAGCGACGTTTGGCATCACTGCGCTGACCCGTTCCCTCTTCGGCAAGAATATCATCGCCTCGGAAGTCTTTTTGAATACGATCTACAATGAGGGCCTCACATTTCTTGTCGATGTCGGTAACGATATCGATTGCACCCTTGAATTCCACTTGGTGAACCTTACCATGGTTCTCCATCTGAATCTGGCCAGCCTCTTTTGCAAGTTCGATTGCAGTCTGTAGTGGGTTCATTAGTTCCCTCTCTCGAACGTCATTCCCGCAAAAGCGGGAATCTCCCGTTATTTACATGGGATCCCCGCCTTCGCAGGGATGACGCTGATATATCACACTGTTTTTGCCAGTGTCAACACGTCGACCTGTCTCGCCTTTGACCGACGCAAAACTGTTAAACACTCATTCACTGTCGTTCCACTGGTCAACACATCATCAACGAGAAGAAGATGACGCCCTTCAACCTCATCAGCAAAGAAACGAGGCCTTTGGAACGCCCCTTTGAGATTGGCCTGGCGATCTTCAAATGAAAGCCCGACCTGTCTCCGTGTGTGTCTTCTCTTGCTCAACGCTTTCCATAGAACTGGCTTTCTGGTCCGTTTGGAGAGAATGCGACCAATCTCTGCCGCTGGATTATACCCCCGACGAAGATAGCGAAACCAGTGCTCTGGAACCGGGACAATTGCATCAAATGGATCCAGCCGATCGACAATTCGCCTCACCCATTGATCAACGATACTATCCGCTGAGCGACTCTTTTCATACTTAAAGTGATGAATGATATTTAAAACTGGGCCTTCGTAGGCCACAACAGAATATTGTTTCGATTTGTTATCCAGGTTTGGAGAGACAACCTCACCGCTGATATAATGTATTCCAGACTCACAGGTTTTACATAGAAATGCCTGAGACGTACTCTCAGAACAGGAAAGACATCGCGTTGGATAGATGATATTCGAAATTGTGGATCGCTTGTTCATCAAGAGATCAAGTTGTCACCCCTTTGATTGAAAGCAAGGCCGCATCCCCCCAGAGGCGTTCAATATTGTAAAACTCCCTTACCTCTGGATGGAAGACGTGAACAACAACACTACCATAGTCGATAAGAATCCACTCACCTTTTTCGTGTCCCTCAATGCCCAGGGCAATATTGTTGTTCTTTTTCTGGTCCATCAGAATTCTATCAGCAATCGATTGGACATGCCGGTCAGATGTTCCACTGCAAATCACAAAAAAATCAGTAAAACTGGATATATTTTCGAGATCCAAGACCTTGACATCAACCGCCTTAAGCTCCGCGGCCGACTTAGCCGTCATCTTGGCTATACGTTTGGTATCGCTCTCTCTCATTTATTCATCCGCTCCCATCGAAGATAATTTCTGATAAATTGTTTGTTTAAGATCTTCCAAGCCCTCATGTGTGACCGATGATATTTTCAACACATCCAACCCTTTGTCAATAAAGACCTGTCCAACAACGTCCGCTTTCTCAGCCGACTCGGGGAGATCCATTTTGGTCAGGACAATAATCTCCGGACGATCCAGGAGGGACAGATCATAGGCCATCAGCTCTTTTCGAATCGATTCATATGAAAGATAAGGATTCTTGTTGGCTGGATCGGTTAAGTCTACCAAATGAACCAGGACACGCGTTCGTTCGATATGTTTCAAGAAGCGAATACCGAGTCCCGCACCTTCGTGAGCGTCTTCAATCAAACCTGGAATATCGGCAACCGTATACGAACTCCCCATTCCAACCGAGACGACACCAAGCGTTGGTGTCAGCGTCGTAAATGGATAATCAGCAATTTTAGGCCGAGCAGCAGAAATCACAGATATCAATGTTGACTTTCCGGCATTCGGCCGCCCAATCAAGGCAACGTCGGCAAGAAGTTTGAGTTCCAGATGAACCTTTTTAACTTCTCCCTCGCCTCCCGCTTCACATTTTCGTGGAGCGCGATTGGTTGATGATGCAAAATGAGGATTGCCGCGACCACCGCGACCACCCGTTGCAATAATCACCTCAGCTTTATGTTCAACAAGATCGGCCAGTCGAATACCGGTATTCTCGTCGTAGGCAACGGTCCCAACAGGCACCTTAACAACAATATCTTCACCCGAGGCCCCGTTCATCTGTTTGCCCTTGCCGTGCATCCCGCGGCCTGCGCGAACGTGCCGGCGGTATTTAAGATCCATTAGTGTGGAGAGACCCTCATCGGCCTTTAGAACCACATGTCCACCACGACCACCATCACCACCATCAGGACCACCGCGCGGCACAAACTTCTCCCTGCGAAAACTCATGCAGCCGTTTCCACCGTCGCCAGCCTTTACTTCTATGATTGCTTCGTCGATAAATTTCATGGATCCCCAAACAAAAAGCCCCCCAAAAAATCGGAGGGCTGAACTTGTATTTTTATGAATCAGTCATTTATGCTGCTTGGATACTGATTGTCGTTTTCTTTCCACTGGTATGATATTTCACGGTACCAGCCGTTTTCGCAAAGATTGAATAGTCACGTCCCATCCCAACGTTGTCACCCGGGAAGAATTTCGTGCCACATTGACGAACAATGATCTCTCCGCCATTCACAACTTGACCGCCATAAATCTTGACGCCACGTCGTTGTCCTTTTGAATCACGACCATTTCTTGTTGAACCGCCTGCCTTCTTATGTGCCATAACTTACCTCGCTTCGCTCGAAAAAACCAACACCCAAAACCCAACATTAGGCGTTAATCGCTGTAATCTTGACTTTTGTCTTTTGTTGACGATGTCCCTGACGCTTTTCGTAACCTTTACGTTTCTTTTTCTTATAGACGATAATCTTCTTATCTTTAAATTGGTCTTCGATGGTTCCGTTCACTGTTGCACCGTCGATAAAGGGACGTCCAATTTTCATATCCTTTGAACCACCGACCATAAGGACTTCTTCAAATGTCAATTTTCCGCCCTTATCACCTTCGAGCTTTTCAATAGCGATGACATCACCTTTGCTGACACGATACTGCTTGCCACCGGTTTTAATTACTGCGTACACGACGAACCTCCTAAATCTCTGTCACTTCGATAGTTCTAAATCTCCATTTACAAGGCTTCCTTAATAACCCCAAGAAATATGTAGATTATTAAGGTTAGCCGCAGTTACACCGCTCATTAACCATTTAATATTCCGGTGCAAAATGGCGGGGTTATGTAACGTAATGCCCGCCCGATGTCAACCCCTAAAGTTCCGGGGGTTGGAGCGCTTATTTGTCAATAATATCAAACTGTTCCAGATGGTAGTCGGAGACTGATTTGACGGTGACCCGTTTCCGGTATCTGGCCTCGAGCTCTTCCAGATAGCGCCGTTCCTCATCATAAAGGGCATTGGCGACCGTTGGATGGGCATAAACCTCGATATGTTTCCCTTTAATATCGGAGGCTTCGCGGCGAATTTCGCGAAAAATCTCATAACAAATCGTCGTCGGGCTCTTCAGATAGCCCTTTCCCTCACAGTAAGGACAGGGGTC
>CAYWXY010000076.1:0-11487 GCA_964462555.1 uncultured Pseudomonadota bacterium
TCTTTTCAAGGCTGAGAATAGTACTAAGCTCCCATTTAGTAAGCGCTTCAAACGAAATGTCCATACACTCAATTTTATCCTTACGTATCCCCTCAGGTCGATGGGTCGATATGTTTTAAAGACAGCGGGCAAGGTTGGAGAGGCCAATCCACGGTTGACTGCAACGCATCGGGTAAAGGTGGCGACGAAAGAGGTTCAACGTGAGGTGGTTAGACAATATATCGAGGATTCGCCACCGATGTTGAGCACGCTTTGGCGTGCTATTCGGGGCCCTGAGAAAGTGGCCAAGGAGCCAGGTAGGTTAAGGAGAGGAGTTAACTCCATCCTGAAAAGTAAAAAGTTGGCGAGGGCAAAGGAACTTTTATATATGGTGGCTGGCGACTATTTCATGCCGCTCTTTGAGTTTGCACATGTGGTCGGTGTCTATTATTCGGCCGCCGATTTTTTGGCCATTGATAACGATGAGGATCAGGAGGGTCTCTTTGATATGGATATTGATACCCTACCTGGTGCGGCCGGTTTTGTGATGGGATCCAACTTCTTGGTTGGTAAGATGATGGGGATTACGACGCTGGGTGGTGGTCTGATTGCCGAGGTCTTCAAGACGATGACGTGGGGAATGCTTGTTAGTATGGAGGGCTCGGATCCCTGGAAATATTTCACGAAGAAACCGTCTGAGATTGTTTGGCTCCATATTGAATATTTCTGGGTTTTAATGGGACAGGTAGTCCTTTTTTCTGGGATGCATTCCAAGCCTGGAAATCCGATTTACAAACTTCTTACAAATGTTCCGGTTGTTCGAGCGGCGGTTCCGTCACTCACGCGTTTCCATAAATATTACACGGCGCGGTCGACGTTCTTTAAGCCGGATTTTGTGAAGAATGGTCGTCTGGTGTCGTTGGCCGCTGTTGGCCCCTTTCATATGGTGATTGCCTTTATCACGAAGGGGAAAAGTTATCTCGATGCGCACGATTATCTGATGTTCCATCGTCTCTTAAAGACGGTTCATTTGGGTATCTGGCTCAAACCGCTCGGTGCCAAGTTTAACCAGGCCGGAACACTCGGTCAGTTCTTGGAACGCTTTACAGGAATGGCTGCTGACTGGATCGATGGTTTGCTAACACCGATTAAGCTCGGAAAGGGGACATATAAAGGTCGCCTGATTGATAGCAATCTTTCTGTTGAGGATGTGACAGAGGCATCCGAACAGTTGGAGGCTATGGCTGAGACGAATCATGTTGTTTTTCGTCGGGCGACAACATCCCTTGATGTTGCGGGACCGCTAGGAGCTGCAGTTCAGGAAGAGGCTGGCTATCCGGCTAAATCGATCTGGCGGACCGGTTGGCGTGTCGAGGTTGAGGGTGTGGCAAAGCATCTTGAGATTATGGAGGATGGCATTAAGAGTTATCCGATTATCGCTATTAATGATGCGATGTCTATGGATTACACCGTCTCTTCGTTCGGTCAATTTGAAGATGATGTTCCACTGAATGCGGATGAAATATCGATGGTGGCGCGTTCAATGGAAATTAAGATGTTGGCCAATCAGGCAGTAGGAGAGTCTGCCTATCGTCCCTACTACGACCTCGTCTATAAGAATACAGATCGTGAGAAGCAGGCGTATTGGGATAGCATTCCGAATGCAACGGATAAAGAAAGCCTTCTCAAAAATATCGGAAGATTGAATGATGGCGACTACGATGTCGATGGCATCATCAGCCCATTATTGAAATAGAGATATGCAGAAATGACATTTATTTATACTGCTTCAATGTCCGGTGCATTTAGATCGATAGCTTCTGTCTTTTTCTTCCGGATATGATTGATCCTCCAGAGAAGGAATGCGAATGTGATCACCGCTGCTGTTAAGAGCGGAATCCCGAGCGAATATTCCTGGAGTATCGTGGCGCCAATGCCAAAATTCATGCACTGAAAGAAGATGACACCGATGACGAAGTTGATCAGTGCATCTTTCCCAAACGGAATATAGGGGATGTTATATTTTCTGTAGATATATTTCCATCCCGGTGTTCCAGGCTGTACCTTCTTCACAAATTCAACCAGACGATCTTCATCGACCGGTTTCGTCATCAGCGTGACGATCAGCCACGCGGCCGTTGAGATGCCGACAATGGTTAAGATCTTGGCTGAGTATATCCAGTCGGGTCGAACCAAATGAACGATGATAGCAACGATGCCGGAGACTGACATGCCGACAATTTCGGTCCAAGCATTGGCACGCCACCAGAACCATCGGATAACATAGGTCAGACCAGCACCACTGGTGAAGGCGAGGATGAATTTCCATGCACTTCCGATAGACTTAATTTGGAGGGCCAGAATGATTGAGAGACCCAGAAGAACTAAAATGGCCATACGTGACATGAAGACATAATGTTTTTCATCGCCATCCGATTTAATAAATCGGCGATAAAGATCGTTGATCATGTATGAGCCACCAAGATTGAGGTGGGTCGACATTGTCGACATGAACGCAGCGATCAGCGTGACAACCATAATGCCCAGGATGCCGTGCGGCAATTCGCGACCCATCATCATGACATAACTCATCTCTGGATCGGGGATGTCACGTCCAAAGATCACGAGGGCGCATAGGGCCGTTATGATCCAGGGCCAGACCTGAATAGCATAGTTCATGATCGTGAAGAAAAAGGTTGCGATCACGGCATGCTTTTCGTTCTTTGCCGATGACTGACGCTGAATGTGCTTACCGCCGCCATCCGAATATTTCTGCGCCCACCACTGGATACAAATATAGACAAAGAAAACCGAGAAGGGCATCCATGCGGAGTCCTTCAGGCTTGGAATGAAATTGGTGACGCCGCTATCCGCGCCGAAGTTTGTTTGTAGCTTGGTGAGAAGTGCTCCCATTCCACCGACATCTTTGACCGAGAAATAGGCAAGTAAGAAAGAGCCGACTAGGGCGATGCCATATTGGGCAAAGTCGGTCAGGAGAACGCCATAGAGACCACTCGCCAGCGTATAGATGGCAACGGCCACCGTGGCGATAATAATCACTGTTGTCGTGTCGAGTGTTGTAAGACCGGTCATGACCTTGATGACAGCACGGAAGACCCATCCCATCACGAAGCAGTTGATGATGATACCAAAATAGCAACCTTTAAACGAACGGAGGAAGGCGGCCGTTGGTCCGCTATACCGGCGCTCGATAATTTCGGCATCGGTCATGACCTCTGCTCGCCGCCAGAGTGATGCAAAGAAAAAGGTCGCGAGGATACCGGTAATGGCAAAGGCCCAGAAGAACCAGACGCCGGCGATGCCTTCGCGGTAGACGTATTTGGTGATGGCGAGCGGTGTGTCGATGGAAAAGTTTGTTGCGGCCATCGATACGCCGATTAACCACCACGGCATGCTTCTTCCTGTGAGGAAGAATTCGTTGACGTTCTTTGATGCCCGGCGTGTATAATAAAGGCCAAGAATCATGCAGAGTACTGCGTAGACGCCAATGATAATATAATCAATTGATGCTAGTGTTCTCATGCGACCATCCTTTCGCTTAGTTGATCAATTCTGCTGTCTCGACAATCTTTGTAATCTTCAAGTTAATTAACCTCAAATTAGCCAGAATGTCGAGGTGGATCGAACTAGTTTCAAATGTTTCATATCGTCCTTCATGAAGACGATTTAAATGCGATTGTCTAAGCTCTTGTTCAACGGTTGTCATGTACTCTTCGTGGCGTTTGACCTTGAGTGCAATGTCTTCGTGAGGCTGGGCCAACATTGAAATCATGAGATTGTGATTCTCTGTGACTAATTTGTGAAAATGGGCCAGTTCATTCCAGCCCTCTTCGGAGAATATCCGCATCTTCTTGGATTTCTTTTCGGCCATCGGGAGCATTTCTTTTGAGATGATATCGCCGATATCTTCAAGGTCACCTGCGATCGTTAATAAGCCAATCTCAGCGTCAGCCTGTTCCTCCGTTAGCGATTTCTGGGAGATTCGTGCAAAGTAGAATCGAATCGCCTTTTCAAGGATGTCGATCTTGTCATCGAGAGAACCAATCCGTTCGCTTTCTTCATCTATATTAATGTTGCGCTGGAACATGTTGAGTGCTGCGGCGAGGAGGTCGCCCGCAAGATTGGCGGTTCTCAGGATTTCCCGCTTGGCCTGTGCAAATGCGAGCGTTGGTGTTTCGAGTGCTGCCTTGTCCAGGTAGAGTGGTCGGAATTCTTCTTCCGCTGATTTGTGCAGGGGTAAGATTTTTTTGATCACACTAGCAATGGGTGTGATGAATGGCGCAAACGTAACGGCCAGAAGAAGATTGAAGATCAAATGCGTCATCGCGATCTTTCCGCTGACGCTGGTCGAAATCTCAGGAAGAACTTCGCTGATATGAACAGTTAGCTGGTTGATCAGGTCTGCATACGCACCAATAAATGGAAAGACAATGGCAACGGCCAAAATTTTAATAAAGACGTGGGCCAGTGCAACACGTTTTCCTTCAGTGCCAGAATTGACGCAGGCGAGGCCGGCGGTAATGCAGGTGCCGACGTTAGCTCCGAGGACGATCGGGATCGCCGCCTCAAAACTTAAAACGCCAGCAAACGAGAGGGCAATCGCCATCGCAATGGTTGCTGCTGATGTTTGGATAAGCGCTGTGAAGATTGTCGCAAAGAGAAGATTCCAACCGGGGTGAGAGGCGAGGAACGCGAAAATGTCTCTGGCGGCTGGGTTGTCTCTGAGTGGATAAGCGGCCTCCGACATCATATGCATGCCGTAGAAGATCAATCCAAATCCCAATACGATGTAACTGGTGTAGAGGATTTTTTTCTTGCTACTGATCATCTGCATTAAGACGCCGAGCGCGACAATAAGAAGTGAATACTCGGTGATCTTTTTAAATGATAGGAGGATGACAACAAATGTTGTGCCGATGTCAGCGCCGAGGATCAGGCCAATGGCCTGAAAGAGTGTGATGAGTTGTGTCTCTGCGAAACTTACGAGAATGACGGTCGTGGCGCTTGAGCTCTGGAGCGTGATCGTCATAAAGGCGCCCAGGAGAATCGCCATAACGCGATTGTTTGTGACCTTCCCCATGATGACGCGGAGTCGGTCGCCGGCCGTCATCTTAAGACCATGCTTGGCACTGTTGAGTCCAAAAAAGAAAAAGGCGAGACCGCCAAGTAATAATAACCAGTTAAAGGATTCCATGGTGGGGGATTATCTATAAGATGAGGGGCGGTATGGCAATTTATTTTTGATAAAGTCTTGATTTTGCATGAATATTTGTTCTATTTCGAACACAGAACGGGCAAATTGTTGTTTTTATTTTACAAAAATAAATCCTTGAATATTATGCGACAATATGGTTTTTTGGATAGCTCTTAGGGGCGGGAAAGTGAGACGGCAGTGGTAGTTGATAAAATGTCTAATGGTAGTGCGTCTGTATCTCCATCACAACGTGGGCGTGTTTTTGATCTTTTGGCTAAAAGCCAAAAGGTTCCAGTGAGAGGTGAAGGGGATTCGTTTGTTCACGGGCGGCCACTTCTCTGGGATAAGATTGGGCTTGCCCAGAAAGATGGCAATAAGCTAGATGTAAATTTTGTTCCAACAATTCTTGCGATGGTGGGGGCCTTTTTTATGGGATTATTAAAACCAGATGATGTGAGACAGATCGTTGAGAGCGGACGCGACATGAATCGTGTTGTGGCACAGACGGAAGCAATCCTTCAAGGAAAACAATATCTAGATCTCGTAGAACCGGCGACGGTTGAAAACCATCGGATCAAGCGGATCGAACCAGCAGAGTTTGAGGAGTTGACGGCGGTTTGGAAAGAGATGATTGAGCCAGGTGTTGTGAAATTTGTTCCGGCCTCGGGAGCGGCGTCGCGGATGTTTAAGGCATTAAACTTTGTAAATAATTCGGATCTTGTGACGGTTGCGGATGTTGATGGACGTGTTGCGGAGCTTGAGAGGAAGACAGAGTTAGAGGCGGCTGAGCAAGATGAGTTAAGTAGCCTGAAAGGATTTCAAACTTTTTGGAAATTGCTCGATACGTTCCCCTTTTATAATGAGCTGAAATCGACGATGGTTGAGAAGGGCGCTAATCTGGAGAGTGATGTTGCATCGGGACAGATCACGAATACTCTTCGTTATCTCTTGACCAAGGATGGATTGAATTACGCCGGTTGGCCGAAACTCTTTTTGAGTTTTCATCTGGATGGTGGAGAACCGCGAATTGCGATGGAAGAACATATTAAGGAGGCTATTCAACTATCGAATGGTAAGCTTCATTTTACTGTTTCTCCAGATCATCTTTCGAAGGCCGCTGAGTTGGCCGACTATTTCGTGAAAGAATACGGGAAGCGTGGCCAGGAAATTCAGATATCGCTATCGATTCAAGAACCGGTGACCGATACCGTTGCGCTAGGTCTCGACGGAAAGGATTTTCATCGCCTTCCTGACGGGTCCCTTCTCTTTCGGCAGAGTGGGCATGGAGCCCTCAGCATGAATCTTGAGATGATGCCGAATTCGTTTATTGTGGTTCAGAATGTTGATAATCTTCCCGGTGGGAATGCTGAGATCCTTCAATGGAAACGTGCCTTCATGGGTTACTTTGGGAAGATGTTGAGGAGAGTCTATGCGTTGGCCGAAAATTTGAAGGGTGCGATTGATGCCGGAGAGGTCGATGCAGGCTTGGTTAATGAGGCCTTTCGGTTTGTCTTCAGAACGCTTAAGGCGCCGATGGATGTGAAGGTGTATGAACCAGCGTCGGTGCTTGATAAGGCGCGCATGATCTTTGATATGATCAATCGACCACTGGTTGTCGCCGGAGTGGTTCCAAATACCGGTGAGCCGGGGGGCGGGCCCTTTGCGGTTCGCGATCCTAACACGGGTCTGGTCTCCAATCAGATCGTGGAGGGGGCGCAGCAAAACAAGGCAGAGCCAGCGCAGGCCAAAATTGCGGGCAGGGCTACGCATTTTAATCCGGTTTTTCTGATCATGAGTACGCATGATGCGTGGGGTAATAAATATGATATGACGGCCTATGCCAAGCGGAGTGGCGGCAATGTTTTTTATGTGGAGAAGAGCGATGCCGCGGGAAGACCATACGCAAGCATTGATACTGGCCTTTGGAACGGCGAAGTGGCTGGAATGTTGATGCTCTTTTGCGAGATGCCACTTGATACGTTTGGTCCCGCGAAGACCGTTCTCGATCTGACTCCGAAGGAACGTGTTTTTCGTGTGAACCCATATCCGGCGGTTGTCGAGGGTGTGCCTTTTGTCGATGTTCTTCAGAAGCTCAGAGAACCGTCAAAGCCGCTTGCAACGGTGGCCTCGGGTGTGGAGATTTTATCCAATCTTCCGAAGGGTGGTATCGATGCTGGTGTGGTAGAGGCTCAGATAACAAAGCAGCTCGGCACCCTTGAGAGGGTTAACGAGACTTTCCGCACCTTCGCCCGCCGCACAACAAAGTAGACTTATTTGAACCCCATTGGGATTTTGATGTGTTGGCGCGGGGTTTCGCCGGGGAGGAGGTTTTCCTTTCGCCAGGTTGTTCGGCCGCGTTGTCCTTCATGTTGTTTCTTTAGATAGAGTCCATCCCCCATAAAGATTGTATGTTTGCCATAGCGGGCGTTGACATCGTCAATTGCTTCACCCAGTTTTTCCATTTCAATAATTTCGAGCGGATTGCCAAAGAGGGGAAGTTGGTTGAGCGATGCATCGTTTAGGCGCGTTAGGGTCACACCGGTCGAGCGATAGACTCGTCCCATTTGGAATGATCGTACAAAGAGTTTCTTGAGAATCTTTGTGAGTTCGAGCGGTGATGCTGTGGCGTAACTTAGTTTTGCCTCTTCGCCGTCGTGCCGGAAATCAGATCTTCTAAGATAGAGGGAGAGTCCCCCGGCGACCAGGTTATGACGCCGTGCCTTGATGCAGGCCGATTCGAGGTTTCGAAGGGCCTGAGCAAAGAGATAGTGAGGTTCATTGGATGGTGGTGTGAACGTTTTGGTTTTGCTGATCGATGCATAGGATCGTTTGGGATCGGTCTCAAGTTTGTAAATTGCGTTTCCGGTCAGCTCTAGCCAAATTTCTTTACCGATCTTTCCTAGGAGTTTTTCTGCAAAGGAGAGTGGTCGACGAACAAAGTCGAGAGCCGTTTGAATGCCATGTTTCTTAAGGAGTGCGGTGGTGTTGGGACCAAATCCCCAAACATCTTGGATAGGGATCTGAGGGAGAAAATTGTGAAGACGTCTCCCGGGGACAGCGGTGATGCCGCGCGGTTTTCTGAATTTAGAGCAGAGCTTGGCGAGGCTCTTGGATGTGCTGATGCCGACTGAGACAGTGATATCCAGTTCGCGATGGATCGTTCGTTGGATTTTTCTTCCGATGTCATAATAGGATGCGCGGTGAAGACGGCGGAGGCCACCGAGATCGGCGAAGGCCTCGTCGATAGAATATTCTTCAATCTGGGGAGTGAACCGGCCGATGATCGAGAAGATTCGTTTTGAAAAGATGCTGTAGGTTTCGTAATCGCTCGGAACGAAGACGCAATCGGGACAAATCTTTTTAACCTCGTGGAGTGGAACGCCGCGCTTTATGCCAAGTGCTTTGGCCTCATAACTTGCTGCCGAGACGATGCCACGTTCGGCGCCGGTGACGACTGGTTTGCCCTTGAGTTCCGGATGGATGGCCTGCTCGACACTTGCAAAGAAGGCGTCGGCGTCAATGTGCGCAATAGCCCGCGGCCAATTATGGAGAGTAATTAGCGTCATAAACTCCTTACCGTCATCCCCGCGAAAGCGGGGATCCCTCGTTTTTTAATACTTTCTTACGACACCCTTTAATATGCCGGCGATTTTGAGTTCTTGTTCCGGCACAATCGGGGGATAGTTCTTATTGGCGGCGATAAGGCGGATATTTCGACCGCGTCGTTCATAATATTTGAGTGTCCATTCACGATCGACCTCGGCAAGGACGATGTCGCCATTTTTGGGATCGGGTCCTCGTTCAATAATCGCCAGGTCGTCCTGATGGATGCCGGCACCGATCATCGAATCTCCTGTAACCTTCAGGAGAAACGATGCGGTGGGCCGTTCGATCAGGTAGTCGTCGAGACTCAACGTGTCGACGAGCTCCTCTTCGGCAGGTGAGGGGAAACCTGCCTGAACATAACCTAAAAGGGGTAGGCCCAAGCGGCCGGCTAGGGGGACAATGTGGCCTCGACTATCCTTGTCGAGATACCCTTCATCGACCAGCCGCTGGACCAGGCGGAAGACGGCATTTTTAGAGCGAAAGTTAAAGAGGGTGGCCATCTCCGAATAGGAGGGGAGCCGCTTGTTGTCGCGGAAGAACCTGGCCAGTACCTCGATTTTGTCTTTTATCGGTTTCGGTTTCACGAGAAGTCATATTAGTGAACGATCGTTCACTTGTCAAGATGAATCTAAAAATACCCATATATTCAAAAAAATGAACACCGTGTGTTCGAAATTCCGAACAAATGAACAGCTCAATTCTTGTTCGGATGCCAGAGGTGCCAGGCATTTTTGATGAGGCATATAAGTTATTGATATTTAAGGGTAAAAAATATTAATAAATTTTCAAAAAATGATATCTTTGGCATCTCTCTTGCTAATACAGATCTCGCCTATTCGTGGGGAGTGGGAGGAGATTGATATGGGGAATATGAAATCTGCAGCCGTCGATGGGGATGAGCTCGGGACCTACACCCAGGCAGGTTCTTTTTCAAGTCAAAGAGGTGGGCTTTTGCCGTTGATCCAGGTATCTGGAAGTGATTCCTTCGCGGTTAGCCAGCCGAGCATATGGTCAGGTTCTTCTAACTCTTCAAAATCATTGCGTATTTTATCAGGAAGCGCCAAGACATATGGGGATATAATAATTTATAGTGGTAGGTCACGCTAAAGTGTTGTGTGGCTTGCCTCTTTTGCTGCGGACCCCGGAGATCGCCCCTCTCCGGGGTTTCTTTTTGCCCACCCCAACCTTCGTAACCTACGGGGTTAACCCCGTAGGTTACGAATGGTTTAATAAGGGGGCAACATTTTGGGTTTTTAGACGATAATAGATATAAGGGGCTGGAGTGTGTCTATGGTTGTGGGCGGAAATATGGCCAGGGTCGGTTCTCGGGGTAATACTGTATCTGCTGATCTTCTAAATGTGAGCTTGCCGCTCAGAGGTGTCGCCCTATACGATGCCTCCACTGCTACCTATCTTTTTGATGGTATCGGAGCTCTTCCCGATACGACCTCTCCATTGCCTAAGGCCGTGACAGACTTAATCGATTTTCAATCCGCAGCCGACGAGTGGGTGGATGCGATTCCGAGAGAGTTTGGCATATTGATGCCGACGGGTAGCATGGATGACATATCGTTGACTCCTTTGTTTCGTGAGAAACCTATCGAGACCGTCACCAAATTTTTTGATGATTCAGCGAATACGGGTCCATTTTTTCTTACGGCCGGTCTCTTTCTTCTCAACAGTGTCATCAAACCTGCAACTTCTCTCGTGGTCGACAGTTTTCGGTTTTTCTTTTTGGGAAATGAATCGGGAGAATTGGTCGATCCATTCAGCGGTCATACGATGCCACCTCAGAAGGCGGCCTACTATACGCATCGTGATCTCAAAGGTTCAAGCTACTACACACTCATGACACCATTTGGCTTGATCCACGAAAACATGGACGGAGCGGTCGATCAATATGGTTCGATTAGCTACTTGGGTATTGGTATCGGTGATGGAAATTTGGAGGCAAACCTGAGGGATCGTTTGGGTGACGATATTTCAATTGCAGCCTTCAGCAAGGTTCCACTGGCTCAAGAGATGGGACGTGTAAATCAGGATCGTCATCTCATTGACTACGAAATGGACGCTGGTGACATGAACGATGTCCGGCTTCCGAGAAAAGTCTTTGACCGGATTGTTTCGGTTTATGGTTCAATCTATTCCAAAGATCAAATCGATGTTTTACAAAAAATCTTTAATGCACTGAAGGTGGGGGGTGAAGCCTTCTTTATGATGCACCTTCGGGCACCAAGAAATAATTTTTTCGTTCATGTGCTTAGACGTGCATCAGCCTTCTTTAGGGCTATGGGCGTTGATATCGTCATAACACCCGATCATAATATCAATATCGAGGGTTATGGCTATATGAGGAAGATACGAGATGTTGAACTCGATATGAATGAGCTGATGAAAGAGGCCAGCAAGATAGTCTGGAAATTGCAGGATGGTTATGACCTTCACTATTTCAGACGTTATTTTCTCCCGGATGGTCGTGTTGCCGATGTGCGTCCCTTGGTTCGTGCCACAAAGGATGATCCTGGAAAGATGATGACTTTTTCAGAGTTGGCAGTTGTTATGGCAGAAAAAATTGATCTCGTGACGTCGCAATATGGATTAGATCCGCAGCTAATTGTTCAGAAAATGGAACACAGTGTTGAGGGAGAATCGGCAGGCCGATTTCTTGCCGAATGGTTGATCGCAAA
>CAYWXY010000077.1:0-4012 GCA_964462555.1 uncultured Pseudomonadota bacterium
GCATCGGTTTTGGTATCGATGCTCGTATCGTCTCTCGTTTTCGGTTACGTAACCGACTGACGATACCGAAACGGGCGTCGACACCCTTTTACGAACGGACGAGGCCTTCAATTGGGCTTGATGCATTGGCATAAAGTTTCATCGGAATTCGACCAGCTTCATATGAAAGACGACCCGCTTCGACAGCAGCGCGCATCGCCTTGGCCATCTTGACCGGGTCCGATGCGCCGGCAATGCCCGTATTCATGAGGACTGCCGTCGCTCCCAGCTCCATGGCGCGTGAGGCGTCTGAAGCACAGCCGACGCCGGCATCGACGATAACTGGAACCTTTGCCTGTTCTAAAATTATCTCAAGATTATGGGGATTTCGTATACCAAGACCCGAGCCGATCGGTGCAGCCAGTGGCATCACCGTTGCGCAACCGAGATCCTCAAGTTTCTTACAGACGATCGGATCATCCAGGCAATAGGGGAGGACAGTAAAACCATCCTTGATCAGCTCACGTGCCGCCTCCAAGAGACCTTCGTTGTCTGGAAAGAGGGTTTTCTCGTCTCCCATGACTTCGAGTTTGACCCAGTCGGTACCAAGGGCCTCACGTGCGAGTTGTGACGTGAGAATAGCATCCTTGACGGTGTAACACCCAGCTGTGTTCGGAAGGATTGTATATTTTTCGCGGTCGATGAAGTTGAGGAGATTCTCCTCGGGCGAGCCGTCGAGTTTGACACGTCGAATAGCAACGGTGACGACGTCGGTGCCGCTGACTTCGAGGGCTTCCTCCATTTGCTGAAACGTTGCGTATTTGCCAGTTCCGACCATGAGTCGTGATTCAAACGTATAGTTTCCAATTGTGTATGACATCTTTCCTCCTTTTTATGAGAATGATTCTCTTCCTATCCCCTCCCAGTCCTTTCAATCCCTTCCTATCCCACTGAACTGGGTTCGGAAGGTGTTGGAAGGTTTAGGAGGGGTTGATGGGGATTCATCATCCACCCCCAACGGCCCTGATAATCTCCAAAACCTCTCCCCCCACAATTTGAACATCCCCATGATTTAAACGAGGGACAACGCTGCTATTGACCGCAACGGCCGTTCCCTCGAGAGGAATCTTGAGCGATTTTAAGAGTTCACTGAGTGGCAGTGGTTGTGGAAATTGATGGGTTTCGTCGTTAATCGTAACGGTTATCACTTGGCCTCCCTACGCCGGCATTATCCGGATCAGGTTCAGTGGGTTGCCTCTGGCTCGAGGCTCTCAGCGTTCTCACGCACCCCAGGAATGTCGGAGAGCTAACAGACTATGCAAGGAGTGTCAATACTAGATGGTGTTCAGAAAATTATAGCTGAAGTATAGTCAAAGCGCACTTTTGAGCCTTGATGCAACCGATGGACGATTAAGATTGTGATTATGATTTGTGATTAGCGATTTATTTAAGCTTGTATAAGATTTTGACAATTTGAAGAAGATGGTCCTGCGTCTGTTTGTAAATTGGATTGTCGATATATTTCAAGGCCTCTGCTATATCCATAATTGAGGCTGTTTCCGCAGCGGAAGCCTGAGCAATGGAAAAAAACCTCCTTCTTTCTCGAGGTAATCGTCGGCCATTTCCCTCAGCAATATTTAAAACGATACTACTCGCAGCTCTTCTTAGCTGGTCAACAAGATATGCTGTTCCTCTAGGCCAACTCTTCGTGATCGATGGCACGCTCCTTGCAAAATTCAGAGCCAATTCGTAGCATTTCAATTTCTTGTGATTAAACATTTTTACTCCTTCAGTGGATGGAGACTTCATTGCCTCCCACAATTATGAGGAGGCAATGAAGTCTCCATCCATGAAAGGGAGGTTCATCTATGAATCACAGGAAATTGAAATGTTACAGATTGTTGCTCGATGTCGCAAGGAGCGTGCCATCGATATTATATCCGCTTATGGCTACATTTCGGCGGTGAGTGAAGTGAATATTAAAGACTTACTTACAAGGGCCTATTCAATGATATGTAAGCTGAGGAAATAGTTGTCTAAAATCCACTATTCTAGTTCTATATCTAGTGCTAGCTCTGCATTCTATAATCTGCAATTAAATACCGAAAATCATTGATATGACTCATGAAAATCGATATGGTCCCCACAATTCTGAAATGAGGTAGAAGATGTCTGTGGTAGCTATTGTGGGCCGTCCCAATGTAGGAAAGTCGGCCCTTTTCAATCGATTGATCGGGAAACGCAAAGCCCTCGTGAGCGATATGCCGGGAGTCACGCGCGATCGCCACTATGCCCAGGGTGATTGGTGTGGTGTCGATTTTACGCTGATCGATACCGGCGGTCTTTCATTTGATGAAACCGATGCCGTCGAGGCCGAGGTCCATAAACAGAGTATCGTGGCCCTGGAAGAGGCCGATGTCGTCATCTGTCTCTTTGACGGCCGAGAAGGGGCAACGACTCTAGATCATCTCGTGGTCGATACCTTTCGGAAGAGTGGCAAGCCAATCGTCTTTGCTGCCAACAAAGTTGACACTGAGAAAAATGAAGATCAAATGCTTGAACTTTCTGAGTTGGGTGTCGACTTGATCCCAGTATCAGCCGAGCATGGTCGCAATATTGACGCCCTCTTGGATGAGGTGATTAAACATCTGCCGAAGGCACCTGCGCAGGATGAAAAACCGGCAGGTCTTCGTATTGCCATCATCGGACGACCTAATGTTGGGAAATCGACAATTATCAATCACCTGGCATCGGAGGAACGTGTCGTGGCTCACGATATGCCAGGGACAACGCGCGATACAATCGATGTCGACATAGAATATGAAGGGAATCATTATATCTTCGTCGATACAGCCGGAATCAAGAAGAGGGCTCGAACGACCGATAAGATCGATAAATTTTCGATTCTTAAATCACTTCGGGCCGTTGATGATGCCGACATTGTTTTCGTTGTTCTGGATGGACCCGAAGGGTTAACCCACCAAGATCAGAGCCTCATTGCCCATGCCTTTGGCTGTTACCGGGCGACGGCCCTCCTGGTTACCAAGTGGGATCTCGTAAAGGAGAGTGAAAAAGAATTCCTTGAGGAAATGCGATTTCAACTGGGAGAACTCCGCGACATCCCGATTTCCTGTGTTTCCGGAGAAACCGGAGAAAATTGTAACACGATCTATTCGCTGGCCAATACATTTGCGGTGGAACGTTCGAAGCGTGTAACGACATCCGAGCTGAACCGCTTTTTACTGGAGTTGACCGATTATCATCCGCCCCCGGATTATAAAGGTAGACAGGTCAAACTGAAATATATTACTCAGGTTGATGTAAATCCGCCGGTTTTTGTTGTCTTCACGAATCAACCGAAGGGGATCAAAACTTCGTATCGGCGGTTTATTTTGAACGGACTCAGAAAATTATTGGGGGGAGCAGTTATCCCACTTGTTGTAAAATATCGAGCCAAAAAATAGATGAAACGTTTTGTTGTCGACATCGTGAAGTCGTGTTGGAAACACGACATTTTTAACCTCTCGGCCAATATATCGTTCTTTGCGATACTTGCCCTTTTGCCGCTGCTGATGATTTTTGTCTCGGTCATGGGTTTTGTTCTGGGATCCCACTCAATTGTTGGTGAGATTGTTAACAATGTGACTGATGTGATTCCCGGTGTTGACCAGATCCTCAAATCCAACATCAATAATCTTGTTCAGAGCAGGTCCGCACTGGGAGCCTGGGGTATCAGTTTCTTACTCGTTATTTCCACGGTTATCTTCTCGAGCATGGAGCGTGCCTTTGACATCATCTTCGATATCAAGAAACGTCGACATTTCCTCAAATCACGGCTCTTAGCCATCGGAGTTCTGTGTATTATCATGCTATTGCTCTTTGTTCCCTCTACCATTAACTTGGTGCAGAAGTTTTTTGAACAGTACGGCTATTCGGTCCCCTTTAGCTCCTATTTGACCGGGAAGAGCTTTTTCATCATCTTTGCCATGCTGGCCTATGTTTCGGCCTGGTTAAAACGCCATCACCCTGCGGT
>CAYWXY010000077.1:4022-11454 GCA_964462555.1 uncultured Pseudomonadota bacterium
TTGCCATGCTGGCCTATGTGATCACGGTCACGATCGTGACGTATCAACGGGTCTATTTTCGATATGCGTTTATCGGAGCTTTAATCTTCGCTGCGGCCTCAACAATCGCAAAATATATCTTTCAATGGTACCTGACGATGACGTTCACAAAATATAATTTAATCTATGGGTCGCTGACCGCACTGATACTCACAGCGCTCTGGATCTATTATTTGGCAAATATTTTATTGGTTGCGACTGAGATTGTGGCCGATTTGCAGCGCCGAAGGAGGGAGAATGAGTAGCAACCGGGGAGCTTGGAAAACAAGATCAGGCTTTTTGCTGGCCGTTATTGGTTCGGCCGTTGGCCTGGGTAATATCTGGCGGTTTCCCTATGTGGCCTATAAAAGCGGTGGCGGTGCCTTTTTAGTTCCATATGTTTTAGCTCTTTTTGCCGTCGGTATTCCTTTGATGGTTTTGGAGTTGGCGCTAGGGCATAAGTTTAGAGCGTCTGCGCCGATGGCCCTTCAACGAATTGGGCGGCGTTGGGAATTTTTAGGGTGGTGGATTATCACCTATGTCTTTGTTGGAATCGAAATGTACTACTGCGTTGTTTTGTCATGGTGCGCCAATTATTTGCGTTTTTCATTCACAACCGCTTGGGGAGACAATACCGGCGAATTTTTTGAGAAAACATTTCTTGGAACCTCCTCGGGTCCATATAAATTTGGCGAATTCAATTGGCCTATTATTATTGGTTTGGCGATGATTTGGTTTATCAATTGGTTGGTTGTTTCCAGGGGGGTGCGTCGCGGAATTGAGAAGGCGACTAAAATTTTGATACCGCTCCTTGCTATCATTATTGTTGTTTTGGTTGTCTGGAGTCTCACGCTTCCTGGTGCTGTCGAAGGGGTGAAAGCCTACCTCTTTCCCGACTTTTCAAAGCTTATGGAGGCCAGTGTTTGGAGTAGCGCCTTTTCGCAGGTCTTTTTTAGTCTCTCTGTTGCGATGGGTATTATTATTGCCTATGCCAGTTATCTTCCGCCAAAGACGAACCTCAAGACAAGTGCATTGATTACATCATTTGCCGATAGCGGTTTTGCAATTTTTGCTGGATTCGCTGTTTTTGCGGTTCTGGGCTACATGAGCCAGACCTCAGGGACGCCGATTGGTGACGTTGTGACCGGTGGTCCGGGGCTTGCGTTCGTGACGTATCCGGAGGCGATTAATCTTCTGCCAGTTGGAAAGCAGGTTTTTGGTGTCCTTTTCTTTTTGGCCCTTCTTTTTGCCGGTATTACGTCATCGATTTCAATCTATGAAGCGACGGCATCGTCTTTTATTGATAAATTCGGTTGGTCCCGAATGAAAGTAACATCGATTATGGCAATTGTTGGTTTTCTGGGCGGCCTCGTCTTTACAACAGGGGCAGGCCTCTACTGGCTCGATATGGTCGACTTTGTTATCAACAATTTTGGTCTTTTGATTGCGGGATTAATGGAGGCGATCGCTATTGGCTGGATCTATCGCACCCATCGGATTCGGGCCCACGTGAGTCGGTCCAAGGATGAGGATTTTTGTCCCGGCGATGAGATTATTGAGGGTGGGTCAACTTCAATGATCAGTCGTATTTGGGAATATGCTATCGTTATCTGGGTGCCGCTCATCCTGGCCCTTGTTATTGTGTTAGAGATCATTGATCTGATTCAGCACTCCTATTCGGGATATAGTTGGCTCTTTGTCGGTCCCGTTGGAATCGGTTGGATCGTTATGACGTTGATGATTGCGTGGTTCCTGAAATGTCGCGGATGGCGTTCACCGCCAGCTAAAGAGAAAAGCTTGTAATATAAGGGAGCATATAATAGATACCAACTACGACGAACCACGAACGATAAACCATTAAGGAGGGAGTTATTCCACAATATAAAAAATTGATAAATAGCGGACATAAAGATTTCGAAGGGCAGGCCAATGACATGGGTACACGCCTTTGGCTCTGGACGACAAAAAATTGGAAGAAATTAGCAGTTGCTGGTGTCGTTCTATGTGTCATGATTGCGGGTGGATTGATTGGATCTCATATCCATCAACAACGGGTCGCGGCCGTCCAACTCGAATATTATGAAATGATGAAGATGCCAAACGGTCAAGATAAGATCGATAAGGTTATGGCCTTTATCGATCAGCATCCGAAAGATGACGAGGCCCATTTAGCCGAGATGTGGATGGGGTCTTACTACCAAGGGAAAGGGGATGCTGAGAAGGCGATATCCACGTATGAGACGGTTCTTGGAAAGGTTGGGCGTTCACCGCTCTATTACCTGGCCGTCGAAGCGATCGTCCCAATCTATATTGAGAATGGAAAGGGTGAAGAGGGGGCTAAACTCTATCTCGAAGCCTCGGACAAGAAAGCAAATAGTAATGCAGACCTTTTTAAGTTAAAGGCTGCCTCGGTTTTCGAGCTTATAGGGCAGATGGCTGAGGCCAAAGGAATCTACCAAAAATTGATCAATGATGAAAACATATCTCCCGAAATTAAGATGAAGGCAGAGGAGCAGATCTTATGGATATCAGCATCCGGAAAATAGTATTGTTGCTAGGCGTCATTCTTCTTTTGATTCAGTCTCCGGCATGGGCCGCAAAAAAGACCTTTCACGTTGACTGGAACAGTAAATTAAAGACTGGCAAGACCGCCAGTACTAAGAATCTTAATTTTGCGACGCCACTTGTTGTCTCCGAACGTGTTTATATCGGTGACTATGGCGGTTACTTTTATTCTATTAATTTGGTTTCGGGAAAGAAACTCTGGGAACTCAAGGTTGATGGTCCGGTAGAGTCACAGCCGGCCTATGATAATGGCACTCTCTTCTTCGGCGATGGTAAGGGGAAGGTCTACGC
Source organism: uncultured Pseudomonadota bacterium (assembly GCA_964462555.1). GTDB lineage: Bacteria > UBA10199 > UBA10199 > CAYWXY01 > CAYWXY01. The sequence continues at coordinate 6,897 of CAYWXY010000077.1, forward strand.
CGTCAATTCAGATACCGGAGAGATCATCTGGAACATCTACATCGGTGAAGAGGTGATGACGAAACCGGCAGTCGGCACATCAAAGATTTTCGTGGCGACACAAAATAATAGCGTGTTTGCCCTCGACAAATCGACAGGCGGAATCAAGTGGAATGCATCGCGTGCGATGCCATTCTCTTCTCTGACGATCAAGGGTTTTTCGGATCCTGTTTTGATCGATGGAAAGATATACGTTGGGAATACTGACGGCGTGGTCGTCGTTTATGCCGAAGAGAGTGGAAAGAAGATTTCAACAATTCCACTAGCCGCGGGACGTGGTCAGTTTACCGACATCGATGCCACACCGCTTCAAGTTAATGGCCAAATGATCTTTTCCAGTATGGAGGGGGTCCTGGTTTCGGTCGATGCAAAGACTAAAAAGGATCGTTGGTCTCAAACGATCGGTACCCCCAACAATATCACCTATTCAGCTGGCAATCTCTATGCCACGACCAGAGGCAAGATCTATGCCCTGAATGCAGAGAATGGTGATATCATCTGGGAAAAGGATCTCGAGGTTCCTGAACTATCGGCCCCGGCCGTTGGTAATAGCTATATGGTTGTCGTTTCAACGCGTGACCGAATTTATCTACTCGATAAGGCGACCGGGGATGTTGTGACAGAACGTCACTTGGGTGGCGGAACGTATGGTTCACCGATCCTTTCGGACGAGCGCCTTCTGGTCCTGACGAACAGCGGCCAACTATTTTCATTCTGGTTCAGAGAGTCGGACATATAGCCGGAATCTCTTGACTTTTCAGGGGCTATCGACTAGCTTCCCGCCATGTTAAATATCGATCACAAGATGGGTCTTACCTTTAACGACGTCTTGCTGGTCCCGGCGGCCTCAAAGATCCTCCCGAAAGATGCCGACCTTCAGACGCAACTCACGAAAAAGATTAAGCTTTCGATGCCTTTCCTCTCGGCAGCGATGGATACCGTGACAGGATCTCGGATGGCCATAGCCATGGCTCAGATGGGTGCAATCGGTGTCCTTCATCGGAATATGTCAGCGGCTGAGCAGGCGCAAAAGGTCCAGAAGGTTAAGAAATATGAGAGTGGTGTGGTGTCACATCCCGTGACGATTGATCCAGAGGATAACCTGGCAGAGGCCGAGCGACTACGCGGGCTTCACAAAGTCTCTGGTTTTCCTGTTGTTGAGAATGGCAAATTAGTTGGTATTTTGACCCTCCGCGATCTGCGTGCGGCCCTTTCAAACGATCAGAAGGTCAGAGATCTGATGACGCCGCGTGAAAAGATGATCACCGCAGAGGCTGGTATCTCCAAGGATAGTGCCCTTGATCTGATGCATCACAATCGGATCGAAAAACTCCCAATTGTCGATGAGAGCGGAGTTTTGAAGGGGATGGTGACACTCAAAGATCTGGAGAGCGAGATTACGTATCCCCAGGCCACAAAGGATGAGATGGGGCGCCTTCGGGTAGCGGCGGCGGTTGGTGTCGGTGAGGGAGCTCTTGAGCGTGTCTCACAGCTGGTGGAGGCTGGGGTTGATGTCATAGTTGTCGACACGGCTCATGGTCATTCTACCGGTGTTATTGAAACGATTCGGAGTGTGAAGGGTGAGTTTTCGGATCTAGAGGTAATTGGTGGAAATGTTGCGACGGGTGAAGGGACCGAGGCCCTGATCAAGGCCGGTGCTGATGCAGTCAAGATCGGTGTGGGGCCAGGATCCATTTGCACGACGCGCATTGTTGCCGGCGTCGGCGTGCCGCAGATTTCAGCAATTGCGTCGTGTTGGAAGGTGGCCGACAAGAAGGGAATTCCAATCATCGCCGATGGTGGTGTTCAATATTCGGGCGATGTCGTCAAGGCGATCGCTGCCGGTGCTAACTGTGTCATGATGGGTTCGGTTCTGGCCGGGACGGATCAGGCCCCAGGAGAGGTTGTCATTTATCAGGGGCGTTCTTACAAATCGTATCGCGGAATGGGATCAATTGGGGCCATGGCGGGTGGCAGTAAAGATCGTTACAGTCAGGAACATATCAAAGATTCCGAAAAACTCGTTCCCGAGGGAATTGAGGGCCAGGTTCCCTATAAGGGATCTGTGCATCAGATCATCTATCAATTTGTCGGTGGGCTTCGTTCCGGAATGGGATATACGGGCTGTGCCACGATTCCCGAGCTCAAGGAGAAGAGTGGGTTTATTCAGATCACATCAGCCGGTCTCAAGGAATCCCATGTGCATGATGTGATGGTCACGAAAGAGGCACCGAATTACAGAGTAGAATAAATGATAGAAAAACCACAAATTACAAGCAACAAATCACAAACAAATTCCAATACCAAAATAACGATGTTCAAAACACAAAGTTTTGGTAATTGTGATTTGGATATTGTTTGTAATTTGAGATTTGTAATTTGTTATTTGAGGTGAAAATGGCTAAGAGCAATAAAATACTGATATTGGACTTTGGATCTCAATATACCCAGCTGATTGCTCGGCGGGTGAGAGAGCTTCATGTCTATTCCGAGATCCATCCCTTTAACGATAGTCTTGAAAAGATCAAGGCCTTCAACCCAACGGGAATCATTCTCTCTGGTTCGCCAGCGAGTCTCACTACCGATGAGAAGCCGGAACTTGATCCAAAAGTGTTGGAGCTGGGTTTTCCCATACTGGGTATTTGTTATGGGATGCAATCGATCGCGGCTATCTCGGGCGGAAAGGTGGAGTCAAGTTCGGAGAGGGAGTATGGTCGTGCAGAGATTGCCATCGATAAAACCTCGCCGCTCTTTGCAGGAATTGATGAAAATGTTGTGACGGTTTGGATGAGTCATGGGGACCGTGTCCTCGAACTTCCGGACGGTTTTAACGATATCGCCAAGAGTGGTAATTCGCCCATCGCTGCCTTTGCGCACGATAAAAAGAAACAATATGGCGTTCAGTTTCATCCCGAGGTGACGCATACGCCACTGGGAAAAGAGATCCTGGGAAATTTTATTTTCAATGTATGTGAATGCGAGCCGACCTGGACGATGGCTTCGTTCATCGAGCGAACGGTCGCTGAGATTCAGGGGGAAGCGGGGGAGAGTCACGTCATTTGTGCGCTTAGTGGTGGTGTTGACTCGTCGGTTGCCGCGGCGCTGGTTCATAAGGCGGTCGGGGACCGTTTGACTTGTATCTTTGTCAATAATGGTGTTCTCAGAAAAAATGAGGCCGAGCGTGTGAAAGATCTCTTTAAGGGTCGGTTTCATTTCCCGCTGGTTTATGTCGATGCGGAGGAACGTTTTCTCTCCTTACTTGCTGGCATCGACGATCCCGAAGAAAAACGCAAACGGATCGGCCGAGAATTTATCGCCATCTTTGAGGAAGAGTCGAAGAAGATAAAGAATGTCAAGTTTTTGGTTCAGGGAACCCTATACCCCGATGTCATTGAGAGCGTCTCCGTAAAGGGGCCTTCAGCCGTTATCAAGTCCCATCACAATGTGGGAGGTCTCCCCGAGAAGATGGGGCTTAAGTTGATTGAACCTTTAAGGGAACTCTTTAAGGATGAGGTGCGTGAGGTGGGTCGCGAACTCGGTCTTCCCGATGATCTGATCGGGCGTCAGCCCTTCCCGGGACCCGGTTTGGCCGTACGCATTCTGGGCGACATCACGAAAGAACGTTGTGATACCCAGCGCGAGGCCGATCATATCTTCATCAGTGAGAACAAGGAGGCCGGCTGGTATTCACGTATCTGGCAGAGCTTTTGCGTTCTTCTTCCGGTCAAGACGGTCGGCGTAATGGGGGACGAGCGGACGTACGAGAACGTCGTTGCCATCCGCGCCGTCCATTCGCATGACGGCATGACCGCCGACTGGGTTCATCTTCCATACGATCTTCTCGGAAAGATCTCGAATCGGATTATCAACGAGGTCAAGGGAATCAACCGCGTCGTCTACGACGTATCGTCTAAGCCTCCCGCAACCATCGAGTGGGAATAACCCTCACTCGGAATGGCCTGCTTGGCCGGTCCGCCATGCTTTATACCTCCCGCCCATCTATTATATGGCCTTCGCTACTCGACGCCGAAATATGATTTGGTTTTCAATCAGGTTTCAGGATCCTCCTCTCCGTCGGCTATGAAACCCGAGAAAACCAATATCATATTTAGCCGTCTCATGCGCTCGGCGATTAATTAGCGGTCGGTAGTAAACCATAGCTCCCCGTCTTGTCACAGGCCATTCCTCACTCGGTGCGACGAACGAGAAACGGTGGGTATGAGGCCAGACGAAGAAAAAGTTTGACGAGAGGGACGTGAAGATACCAGGGTCTCCAAGACAATCAGCGGAGGGCGACCGATTTCGTCCGCGGTGGCGATCGGTCCCGGTAATGTGAGAAAAGCGTTAAGAGAGTTTAGTTCCCGATTTCTACTCGGTCTTGCAGTGAGACGGTTAGTTGTAAATAAGGGTACCCGGGACGACGCAGAGGGCCGCGTACGAGCCATAACGTTTGGCTAAAAATTACACTGCGGAACAGCGAGGAGAGGGTCGGCGCCGTGGATACGTCAGCCGAAGGCTG
>CAYWXY010000078.1:0-11415 GCA_964462555.1 uncultured Pseudomonadota bacterium
GTTGTGATCTTTCGTACATAATGGATAGGCCTCAGCTGGAACATGCTGTGCAGTCTTGGCATTGAATATCGTCGATTTGCCGATATTCGGTAGACCGATAATGCCACAATTGAAGCCCATGATTATCTCCTGCGGCCAAAGATTCGAAGAAGCATCAAGAAGAGGTTAATAAAATCAAGATAAAGCGCCAACGCGCCACGAACGGCACCCTTGCGCTCCTGTTCAGTTCCCTCGGCCATCGTTGCGCCCATCTGTTTTATTTTCTGCGTGTCGTACGCGGTCAAACCCACAAAGACAATGACGCCGATGTAGGTCGTGATCCAATAGAGCGCAGGGCTTTTGAGGAAAATATTAACAATTGATGCGATGATTACGCCGATCAGTGCCATGAAACAGAGGTTTCCAATGCTGGTTAGGTCACGTTTCGTGACATAGCCGTAGAAGCTCATGGCACCGAATGTTCCAGCCGTCACAAAAAAGGTCGATGCGATTGACTCGGCCGTAAACATCAGAAAAATGACAGAGAAGGTTAAGCCGTTGAGGGCGGCATAGCCCAGGAAGACAAGCGTTGCCGTAAAGGCAGACATCTTTTTGATCGCAATGACGAGATAGCCGACCAGGGCCAGTTCACCAATTAAGAGTCCAAAAAAGACCCACTGGTTAGTGAGAATGAAGCGCATGATGGCCGGTGTAGAAACTGCAAAGAGTGCGACAAAGGCAGTGATGAGGAGGGCAAAGCCCATCCAGCCGTAGACCTTTGTGATAAATCGACGTTGTTCAACCTCAACATTGGGAAGTACCATTGTAGCTGCTGTAACCGGCGTTACCATTGTCATAAAAACCTCCTTGAAAGGGCAAAACTAATAGAAGGATAATTTAAAGTCAACAACGTAACCGATAGACGTATGACGATACGAGCATCGAAACCTAAACCGATATATCATTGACCCGGCCAATGAATAGCTGGTATTCAAAGATATGCCCAAAACGGTAGGAATGATCAGTCTCGGTTGTCCAAAGAATCTCGTCGATTCTGAGCTGATGCTCGGGCTCCTCGAGAAAGCGGGGTATCGGATCGTGACCGATCCCGGAGCGGCTGAGGTCCTGATCGTCAACACCTGCGGTTTTATCGAGGATGCCAAGCGGGAATCTATTGAAGCGGTTCTTGAGATGGCACAATTTAAGGAGATGGGGAGAGCGAAGCACCTTGTTGTGACCGGTTGCCTGCCGCAACGCTATAAAGATGAGCTGATTGATCTTTTTCCCGAGGTCGATCTTTTTGTCGGAACCGGCGACTATCCCCGTATCGCCCAATTCATCAAACAATTGGACAAGACCAGAACACCATCCGCCAAAGGCGGATCCGCCTCCGGCGGAGCAAACCAGAAAACCAGAATACGAGAATACGAGAATACGAGAATGCGAGTCGGTGTTCCCGAGTACATCCACACAGCAAAGACGCCGAGGAAGATTGCGACACGTCCGCACGCAGTCTACGTCAAAATCGCGGAGGGTTGTTTTCACGGCTGTTCATTTTGTTCGATTCCTAAGATGCGCGGAAAATATCGGAGTCGAAAAGAGTCTGATATCGTTAAAGAGGTCAAGGCTTTGATCAGTGGCGGAGCAAAGGAGCTCAATATTATTGCCCAAGACACAACTGGTTACGGTCGTGATCTGAAGGGTTCCAATATTGTGACGTTACTGGAAAAGATATCCATGATCTCAGGAGAAAAGTGGATTCGCCTTCTCTACACTTATCCCCAGACGTTTCGTAAAGGGCTTTTGAGGCTGATGAAAGAGTCACGGGATATCTGTCGTTATATCGACATGCCGATTCAACATATTGATGACTCGGTTTTGTTTAAGATGCGGCGGGGTCGTTCCGAAAAAAAGATTCGAAAGATTGTTGAGGATATCAAAACCGAATTGCCCGATATCGCCCTTCGAACGTCGATTATCACCGGATTTCCGGGTGAGACGGAGAGACAATTTAAGAAACTTTTGGCATTTGTTGAAGAGGGCTATTTTGACCACGTTGGCGCCTTTGCCTATTCGGAGGAGGAGGGGACGGGTGCTGCGCGTCTTAAGGGTCATCTTCCGGAAAAGATAAAGAATGACCGGCGGCGCGCAATTATGAGGGCGCAGAAGAAGATTTCTAAGAAGCGACTCAAAAAATATGTCGGTCAAAAGATCAAGATACTGGTCGAAGGTGTTTCAGCTGAGACGGACTATCTCCTGGAATCGCGCGCAGAATTTCAGGCGCCTGATATTGATGGAGTGGTCTATATCAATGATGGAAAGGCTCAGCCAGGAAAGTTTTATTGGGTTGAAATCAGCGACTCTTATGACTATGATCTCGTTGGGGGCGTCATCTAACGCATGATTGATCTAAAGAAAAATAGTGTCATCTGGGACGGAACTCGCGAGGGATTTTACGAGGCCTATTATATTCAGGTTAATGATCCCGTTTCTGGGATGGCCTGGTGGTTTCGTTATTCGATCCTGATTCCGAAGGAGGGGCGAGGCACGCCTTATGCAGCACTCTGGGCGATTCAGTATGATCCGTCAGGCGCCATCGGTCCCGTTGCGATGAAACATATTTCTCCTCTCAATCACTTTCGTTATGAAAAAGATCGCTTCATCCTCTATCTTGAGGATGGTTTTATGACCAATTCTCACGCGACTGGGAAGATTCGTCATGGTGGTCGTGGTCTTGAGTGGGATATTCAATGGGTTCCCGACAACGAATGTTTCATCCACTATCCTGACCTTTGGTATAAAACGCCATTTCCAAGTTCTAAGGTGGTTTCTCCTCATTGGGCGACGACGGGTGGGGGATTTGTTCGCTGGAATGAAGGGGAATTTTTCTTGAGCGATGCCCTGATCCATGTGGGTCATGTCTGGGGGACGCGTCATTCCAAAAAATGGGTCTGGGTCCATTCGCACGGGTTCGAAGAGAACGAGAAGGCGGTCTTTGAGGGGCTCTGGGTTCCGATCTGCGGGCCCTTTGGGATGTCGATGTGTTGGCTTTCGATCGATGGCGAAAAGCATCGCTTTCTTGACTTTGGTGCCAATTGGCAGCTGAATCGTTTTCTTAATAAGAATAAGTGGCCGCTCAAGCTCAGTAATTCAACTTTTCAATTGCAGGGAGAAATAATTGCCGATCCGTCACAAATTGCCGGGATTACATATCATGACCCCGACGGAGGCCGTCGTTTTTGTTACAATTCAAAAATTGCCACGATTAAGATGGATGTGAAAAATAAAAAGAGCGGCGAGAGATCAACCCTCACCGCCCCGAATATGTCCGCCTTCGAATTCTGCGCCCCCGAAGAAGTCTCCCAATTCAAAATGCTCGTCTAACCATTTTCAACCTCCAAGGTTAACCTTGGAGGTTACTAAGGTTTAACGCCAGGTTTCGCAGGCGCAGCCACCCCGACCTTTTCTAGGTTGTTGTGAGTTGCGACTCACGTAATCGTGGTAGAACGTCAAGGATCGTTTTGCGTTATCAGAGACTCGCGTTTCAGGGTCTTTCGCGAGCTTCTCGAGAATTGGAACAACCCTTTGATCAATTACTCCGTATAGCATTTTTGGAATTGTTTCACGTACCAACAGATTGATATGCTCAACATTGTCTTCAGCAACAAATATCATTTCATTGATTGACTTGATATTTTTTAGACAGTTCATTGCGCACCGAACATGAAAAGGACTATCGTGTTTGGCAAAGGGAAGAACGTGGGGCAAAAGATCTTGCCCATCGTCTTTCACACGTTCAAAGTAATAAAGTGCACTTACTTGAAGTGAGGGGTTGTCTTTGGTGAAAAACTCCATGACGCGATCTCGATGTTCAGAATGTAGCCATGTGTTTTTAGAAGTTCTTAGGCCAACGATTCCAAAGCGATTTATTCTCGAATCACTGTGATAGAGGGCCTTAACAAAGTAAGGAGCATTTTCGGGGTCACGACCTTCTTTGAGCGCCATAAATTCGAGACTCAAGAGGCCCATGCGGCTGTCGAGGGGAATCTTATTGCTTTCCATATGGGATCGAAGGGTCGGTGATAAACCACTTATATTTAGATCGTTCCACTCACGAGTGACAAGATTTATTAGGCGCATTTGTTCATGAGATTCCAGTTGTGAAAAGACTTCTCTAACGACCTCTGTGATTTTTCCCTGAACAAACTTTTGGCTATCCCATTTTCTCTGACTTCTAAACCGATCCTCTGTTGCCTTCAGTCGGCTCAGATATGAGCGGGCCACATCAAATCGAGTCGTAGATGAGACCTCTTTCATTCGGCTGTGACCAAAGAGTTCCTTGATTCGTTCATGGTCCATGTCCGCGCGTACAAGGGCACGAAACACATGCCGAATGACCGATTCGTCCTTGGCATCCTCAATCATATAGTGTGCCAATCGTTCGAGATCGCCCTGGCGAATGAGCCGAGACATATTACTCACATAAATGGAGGCCTTTCGACCACTTGTGGTTGGATATTTTTCCTTCAAAATCGCCACCAATGTTGCGCGATCTGTCTTTCTGTGGCGATGAATATAGAGACTCAGAGCTCGTGCATAACAATTGGGATGGGGATCCTTTAGGCTCATTTCCAAAATTTCTTCTGGGTGGACCCTGGGAATAAACATTAGGGTCTTGATCGCCTGTGCCCGATTGTCAGAGCTTGGATCATCTTGAGCGGCCTTCATTAGGGAGGGCACAAATATCTCACGATCTCGGAAGCGTCCGATGGCCTGAAGGGCGCTGTGTCGAATCTTGGGCGATTTGTCACTAAGAGCCTCAAAGACAATATTTTGTGCGCCAGGAATTATTGGAGAGATTTTTCGAAGGGCTAAGCTCCGAACATCTTCATTAGTATCATTAAGTATCTTGGGGAGATACTTTCGAACCTCTTGATGAACCGATGATAATGTTTTAACGGCATCAACGCGTTCTTCCTCGCTCAGTTGCCCCGACTCGAGGAGGGCGATAATAACATCCGCATAACCAGGGTAAGAGGTGAAATAGGAGCGAAGAATATTGAAGGCCTCTTTTCTTACTTTGCCGCCATGAACGGTTGCAAGATAGGCAACTTGTCTAGCCATATTCTGTACCTTCGGAAGGGTTTCAGGTTTTCTCCCATAGTGCTTCATGTATGGGGCGAGAAAGCCATGAACAAATTTTAAAACATTAATCTTTGCCGTTTCAGTTAAGGTGTCAAAGTCTTCGGAAATGAGTTGTTCCGAAACTTCGATAGGGCTGCTGCAATAAGAGAGGGCACGAATAGCTTTAGCCCTCAGGTCAGTATGGATGTTACCCAAGGCGGCATCTGTGATAATTTTCTCATATTTTTCTCGCTTTGGGCTTTGCCGGGGCATTCGACGAATGGTGTTTGCCATTACAAGCAGGGCAGAGCCAGCCGTCTCATAATCTTTATTTGCAATGGCTGCCTCATAGGCGCCGAGGCTTATGGATTCAAGATCCAACTGTTCAAGATAATATAAGTTGGATGTATAAATGTACTCAAGTGCCGCCTGGCGAACGATAGGTGCGGGATCTTGGAGTGCCTTTAAGAAGAAACTAACCGTTGAAAGGTGATAGGCCCAGATGGTGAGTTTAATAGCAGCGGCCCGGACTTCGGGATCATGGAAATAGCGTGCCATCATTTTGACAATATCGTTGTCGGCCTGTAATTCGCCGGAACGAGTATGTTCTCGAATGTAGTCCATGGAGCTGATGATCTTTGATGACTGGTCACTGTGGAGGGCATGATAAAATGCGGCAATCATTTTAGGGTCTGTATGAACACCATCATCAAGAGATTTAAGCGTGAACTCTTCTGGAACGCCATCACTCATTTCAAGAAGGGCGGCAATACGGCTGTCGACAATTTCCTGGTTTGGGTGAACATCCATATAGGTAGAAAAGTCGTCCTTGAGCTCAGCTATCTCGGCCGCGCCCACGCGAACACCCTTTAGCTGGCCATCATAAAAATAGAGAATGGTTGGATAGGAATTTGTGTAACTATTGGGAAAACGTTGTGCCAGCTTGGAAAGGATGGCTTCTCCCTCCTCAGATGTTCCGTCATAGATACGATAGAGGGTAACGGCATTACTGTAATTGACATTCAGATTGTCGATCGTCTTTTCCATCGATCGACATGCCCCACACCACGGTGCCGTAATATCGATAATCATCGGTCCTTTTTGTGAAAGAATTTCCTCCAGGTTTGCCATTGTAACAGCCTTCACCGATCGACGATACGATCCAACAATTTCATTTCCCGGCTTGGCGATCTTTGAGTTATATTCCTTAAGAGCAAACTGAAAGGCTTCATCGAAGTCGGTTACGCCATCGCCATTCACATCGAAACCCATCTCAAGAGCCTTCACAAAGCTTGGGATAAAGGCACCGCAAGCAGTTGTTACCTTGTCGCTATTGGGTGCCATGGCAACCACTTCTTTTCTGTCGCCAACATTGTCGACAAGAATATCAGGCATGTGGCCGCTAAAACATTGATCGGCGATCGAGACAAGTGCACGACCATTAATGCCCGACAGAAGGTGGGAGATGTTTTCGATGCTAATTGTGTTGCGATAGGGAAGGGCAAGTTGTGCAACATCATCGATTAAATCACCATGACCCGTCGAATAAAAGAAAAAGAGACCATCTTTAGAGAGTGCTGCTCCTCGTTCAGTGATAGCCATTTCAATGTTGGCCTCACTTGGAGAGATAACCGTGATGTCAGGGTGAAGGTCGTCAATGCCATCACTAGCCACAATAATTTCGTGCGGTTCAAAACCGAAATAGAGAAGGGCGCTGACCATCATGCGGACGTTATGGAAGTGTCTCTCTTCGTGACTATCACCATTGACAATGAAAGCGACTTTGTCTTGGTGTTTGGGCCATCGAATATTGGGTCCATCGGTTGTCATTGTCTCTTGAGCGCTCTTCCAGATCCGAAGACGCTTGGGAAGAAGGTCAAAGACCGGAGTTCCACCACAAATTTTGGCAGGATCACCATCGACCATCTTTTCAAAGACGTCCGGTGTCAACTTCGTGACGTCATTTTGGATGGCTTCATTCGACATCAAACAGAGCCCAGCCAACATCTCTTCATTAGAATAGGTGGTTGATCCAGATGGATCCGCGAAGGCATCATAGATGTCGTGATCTTTTTCGTCGATCGTCTGGTGGGGTTCTGCAATCGATGCAAAGTAACGCATCATGGTGTTGAGACCATTGTACGTAAGAAAGACACTACGTTTGTCGTTCGTCACGATAGTCCTCCCGAACTGGTAGTGCCCGCTGCGAGATGGTATATCGTCAGAAAAGAGGAAAAGTTGCTACTTTTTTCTTAGTAAATTTAAGGACTTGAACAAGTATGAAATTATTAGTGATTTTGAATATTAGCTGATGCCGAGGATTTTGCGGGCCTCGTCTGGTGTGGCGACCGGGCGCGCAACCTCGCCGGCGATTCGTGCGACTCGTTCAACAAACTGGGCGTTACCCGTGGCGAGTTCACCCTTGTGATAATAGACATTGTCTTCGAAGCCGACGCGGACAAAGCCACCCATTACAATCGCCATAACGGCGAGCGGTGTTTCATAACGTCCGACACCCGCAACGGCCCACGAATCCTCAGGGTTAATCATTCGAACAAGGTGTATCAGGTTGTAGGCTTCGCCCGAAAGTCCACCGGAAACACCGAGAACAAATTGATAATGAATCGGTCCCTTAAGGACTCCCTTTTTCTGAAGACGTTGAGCTAATTCAATATCGCCAGCATCGTAAACTTCGATTTCTGGAATGACACCAAGGTCGTTAATATGGCCGGCCAATTTTTCTACGTCTTTTGGATGATTCAAAAAGATATCATCACCAAAGTTCATTGAGTTAATGTTGAGTGACGACATCTCGGGTTTCAACTGAACAATCGGTGCAATCCGTTTCTCCATATCCTCACCGACGGCACCGCCCGTTGAGATCTGAATAATCGGAACAGGGTCACAGGCTGCTCGAATTGCTTCGATCGATGCCTTGAAATGGTCAAGCGACTGGGAGGGTTTGCCCTTTTCGTCACGTACATGTAGGTGGATGACTGACGCACCGGCCTTTACACATTCGGCCGCGTCACTTGCCTGTTCTTCCGGTGTCGTCGGAAGATTGGAATTCATCTCTTTGGTCGTCTCCGCACCGGTCGATGCGACCGTAATAATGAGGGGCTTCATTGTTTCTCCTTGAATCTATTCAGATACTGCGCAGAAGAATTTGTCATAGTTGTTGTCGATAATCGTTCCGCCACAATTATATGTTTCATCTCCTATCGAAACAGTAAGCGGCTTATTCATCGTGAATGTCGCAGCAGGGTTATCTAAAGTTGGATTGCAGGCAACCGATTCCACATCAAAGAGGACATCATCGATCTTGGTGTTGGCCGTGGTGGTTGATTCACCCTCCTTAATAGAGATTTCTTTAAGGTCGGTACTCAGTGTGAATGAAAAATCATTTTCCTTACAATCCGTGAAAGAAGGAGCTTGCTCTGTCGAACCCTCTCCTGCAATAGCCGTAAAAATACCTTCACCCTTGACCTTGACGGTGATCTCTCCGGAAGGGAGTGTGACACTATATGTTTTGTCGCCGAGGGGGAGATCACGGCTCTCAGGATCTTTCAGGGTGTACGCAATCACTGCCGGGTCAGTCCCAAAATTAACTGTCATCGTGTAGGATTTCATTTCCTCTGAACCATTTTTGCATTTTCCATCTGCCGTTGTGAGGAAGTCAGAGAATGGGCAGTTGAATTTCAAAAGGGCTGAACTGGAGATAGAGGCATCAACCGTAATGTAATCAGCGGAAATAATAGCTGGCGTTACATTGCATGTTGTCTCTGTATTCGCTGCTAAAATTTTCTGTAAGTCTGCCGAACAATGCTCAATTCCCTCATCGAGGCACGAAAGATCGGTATATTTGTATTCGCCAATGACGCAACTGTTGATATCGACCACGGCAGGAGTTACATTGAGATCACCAAATGGATCGCTATCGCCGTCGTCGTCACTATCACCACCATTACTATCATCATCACCGTTATCGGTGTTCTTAGGATCCGCACCACCCTTATCCGGTTTTTCCATCTCTGGCATCAATTGGGCCAGGAGTAGAATACTGCCAGCATGAAACCCTTGATCAATAGTCGATGCGGCTGCAGCCTTTGCAATAATGGCATTCGACCCAGAATCAGATGTCGGGAGTGTGATGTCTCCGGTAGCGCCACCATTTGCCGGTGGTGTTTCATCTTTAGCTCCTCCACCATTACTACAATTGAGCATGAGGGCCGAGGCCATTAGAACGACCAGAAAAAACGTTAACGACTTCTTATACATATGACACCTCCTGTTTATACGACTTATGCGACACTCTCATGTTAGCAGGTTTCGGAGGGGAGATCAAGCATGGATAGCTGGCCTCTTCAATCCTTGCATAAAACCCGCAAATCCCCTATAACGCCGCGCGTATGGCGAATCCTCTCGGAAAAAAGCTCCTCCAGATCTCCAAACCGGCCAGGTATATCGGCGGTGAATTTGGGGCCGTTAACAAGAGATGGGATGAGGTCCAGGTCCGCTGGACCCTAGTATTTCCAGATACTTACGAGATTGGGATGAGCCATTTGGGCCTTCAGCTCCTCTACGCGATCCTGAACGGAGAAGACGGCATTCTGGCTGACCGCGCCTATGCCCCGTGGCCCGACATGGAGGAACTCCTCAAAAAAGAGAAGACCCAGCTTTGGAGCGTTGAGAGTGGAAAGCCTCTCAGTAACTTCGATCTTATTGGGATCACGATTCCCTATGAACTAACCTACACCAATATCGTTTCAATTCTAGATCTCGGGGGTGTGCCACCAATGGCCGCGGATCGTAGTGACGGTGACCCCATCGTTATTGGCGGTGGCTGTGGGGCCTTTAATCCCGAACCGGTCGCCGACTTTTTTGATGCCATATTGATCGGTGACGGTGAAGAGGCGGTCATCGAAATCAGTAATGTTATAGGAAATGCAAAGACCGCGTCACTCAATCGAAGTGAAAAGCTGGAACAACTGTCAAAGATTGACGGTCTCTATATTCCATCACTGGGAACAGATAAGAATGTTCGACGCCGAACACTCGCAGACATTAATCACACAATGCTTCCCAAAAGTCTTGTTGTCCCAAATATTCAACTCGTTCACGATCGTGTTGGCGTTGAGATTCAGCGGGGTTGTACGCGGGGTTGCCGCTTCTGTCAGGCCGGAATGGTCTATCGCCCTGACCGTCAACGCTCGGAAGAGATGACCACAGACTATGCATCCAGTCGCGTTGCATCGACCGGCTATGAAGAGTGTGCGTTTCTTTCTCTCTCGGCCGGAGACTATGAGCCGCTCCCCGATATGGTTGTAAATCTTGATCAGACCTTTGGTGATCAGTGGGTCCATATGGCATTACCTTCGCTTCGAACAGAGAGTCTTTCGGAGGCCGTTATTAAGGCGCTATCCAGATCGTTGAAAGGCGGTTTTACGTTGGCCCCCGAGGCGGCGACCGATCGTTTGAGACGTGTCATTAATAAGGGGAATACGCGTGAAGAATTTCTCGAATCGGTCGAGCGAATCTTTTCATCGGGTTGGAAAAATCTCAAGCTCTATTTCATGATTGGCCTGCCAACGGAGACCGATGAAGATGTTGATGCCATCGCTGACCTGGCAAAAGAAGTTGTGAAGATCGGAAGAAGTCATCACAAGTACCCAAATATCACAGTTAACGTTTCAACATTTATCCCAAAATCACACACGCCATTCCAGTGGGAGGCGCAACTTTCACTGGACGAGACAAGGCGTCGACAAGGGCGTCTCCGGGATTGTGTTAGGGGGCCCGGTCTTAAGCTCAAGTTTCATCGTGCGAAGATGAGTCTCCTTGAAGGAATCTTTGCACGTGGTGGCCGAGAATTGTCGAAGGTTATTATAGACGCCCATCGAAATGGTGCGCGATTTGATGCCTGGGATGATCATATGAAATTCGATCTCTGGATGAAGATTCTTGAAGAACACAATATCAACCCAGAAGATTATCTGAGAGAACGAAGTGAAGGGGAGCAACTTCCCTGGGATCATCTTTTTAGCGATTTAAAGAAAGATTTTTTATTAGAAGAGAGAAAGCGGTCACGTGAAGAAGGATTGACACACGACTGTAGTCGTACAGAGTGTGTTGGCTGTGGCGTTTGTGATCTCAAACAAATAAAACCACACATTGTCAAAAGATCGTTCGTTCCGCCGAAGGCGGATCAGCCTCTGGCTGACGTCCCTCGTTCTTCGTCAATCATCAGATACACGATCGAATATTCAAAAAGGGACGAAGCGGCCTTTGTCGGTCATCTCGACTTTATGAATG
>CAYWXY010000079.1:0-11329 GCA_964462555.1 uncultured Pseudomonadota bacterium
AGGGTCGTCGTGTTAACGAAGGAGTAGATTGTAATGTTTGCACCGGTTAGTCCATATGGCCAGGGTATGGGTGGCTTCCAGATAGGTTGGGGAAGTTATGCGCGCCCTGTTTCCAATATGTCGGCACACATCTATAGTGGTGGCGGTGGTGGCACTGGCGGCTTTTCGCTTGGGTTCGGTAGTAGTTATGCAGGTATCGGAACCTATTATGGGTTTGGGTTTGGGTTTGGTGGTGGTCCTGGATTTAGGCGTCAGCCCGGTTCATGGGGACAGTGGGGATGGGGACGTCCATCATATGGAGGTAATCCTATTGCCAGAGGTATGAGAGGTGTTGCAGGTCTTGCTGATTCGGTTTTGGAACAACGCCGCAGGGAATCAATGCGATTTTCAATCAACGTGAAAGGGCCTACAATGATTATTTGGGGGCTCAAAGGGCAAAGCGTGCCTCGCAGCAGAATGGGCAGGGTGGCGAGGGAAAGGCTGCGCCAAGAAATCTTGGTGATCGTGCGAACGATTATTTTGATGGCATTGTTGGTGATAAAAAGAAGCCGGGCAAAGTCTATAATTCTCAGGGAAACAAACAGATTCGTGAGTGGGAAAAAGAAGAGAGTGAATCGAACTCTAATATTAAAGGACGTGAGCAGAATCTGATTGAGCTCGCCAAGCGAGTTGATAACTGGATGAATGGTGATAATTCCGATGTTAAGCGTGGCGAATTTCTTGCTCAGATTGATGCTTGGAGGTCTGAAGGTGATTCGATTGACACAGAGAGGAAATTGTTGGCGTTGGTGGCGCCGGGTATCGACAAACCAAAGGATATTCCTCGGAATGTTGCGGAAAAGTTGATGCAGCAGCTGGGGGAAAATCGGGTTCCGGAAGAATCGACCGCAGAGAACGTTTTCGAGGCCTATCAACAGATGCTCAAGGATCGGTTTGGTTCTGACTACGATTCAATTGTTGATAATTATTTTGATAAGGCACTTTCTTTGGCCAACGAAAAGGGTGGCGAACCTGTGAAGGGTGTTTCGGTTTCAGATATTGTTGCCAAGGGATTTACAGAGGATGAGGCTCAGAAAATCTATGACAGGGCTTTTAATGGTAAATCCGCGATAGCTCAACGCCGACTTGGGAAAAAACTTAAGAGTGTTGAAGGAAAGAGTGAGAAAGAAAAAGCCTCGGCGGTTGGTGGTTGGTACCTACAGTTCGTGAAGAATGAAACCGAAGAAGAACGAATGAACGATCTTTTGACGAAGGCAATTTCGCAAAAGACGAGCTCGACTAGAAAAGTTACAATAGATCTAACTGCAGCGGATGGAACCTACTATTCGAAGGATGGGAGCACTTATCACGGGGGCGCGGCTGCGGCAGATGATAAATTCAAATATGTGGTTGTGGGCAACAAGGCTAAGGTCTTTGTGAAAAAGGGTAGTGGATGGAAGCGGAAAACACAAACGTCCAGGGGAACAAAGGCTAATTATGATATTGGTCGCATGATCGACAAGCTCGATGAACTCACATCGGGTTCCTCCTCATAAAAATAGGTTTCGGTTTAGGTTGCGATGCCCGTATCGTCTGTCGTCCATCGGTTACGTATGTATAATTCCGAGTGATGGAATTTGCTTGAAATCTTCGCTAAAGTCGTATAAGACATGGATATGTTTGTATCCTTTTCATATGGCTACGGTTACCCCGGCTACTGGGCCCCGCAGACGCCACTTTCGGCGCTTTCTGATGTCATCCATTATAATGGTTATTGTAATAGTGGCTATTGTGGATCGACCTGGCCGGGATATAGCTCCTACTCCTATTCGTGGGGACCTGCCGGGAGCTATTACTCGTATTCCAACTACTCGGGCTACTGGGGCTATGGTTCATACTGGGCATAGCGGGTCTATAATGAATAGGGATTCCGTATAGAAATCGAGGACTTAAGTCCCCAATCATCGGCGCATCACTTGCCCAAAAAATAAAATACCCAATAAAATCATAGTGTTATAGGCTCAAGAATCCACTGATTTGGTACGATTATTGCTCTGTTATCCCTTGGACCTCTCTATTGAGGCCGAAGGGATAGAGCAGATGTTTGTCTATGGTTACAATTATGGTGGGTACGCTGCGATGCCGGGTGGCTATACAACCGGTAGTTCTGGCTTTGCGAGCCTTGCCAATTATCTCTCCGATGTCAATTACTACACCGGCTATTCGTATGGTGGTTTCTCGAACTATATGACCGGTGGGGGTTGGTCTCCGGGAACTTTTTATACCTATTCGCCGACGAATTACATGTCGAGTTTCTGGGGTGGACCGGCCGGCTTCGGTTATTATTTTGGTTATGGTAATCCGGGATATGCCTGGGGCGGTCCGAACTATTTTGGTCATGGCTATGGTTCGTCGTATGGCTTTGATCCCTATTATGGGGGTTACAATCCGAATCACTATGATTATCTGAGAAACAATCAACCGTCGAATCAATCGAATGAACAGACAAACAACAATAGTAATGGTGGTGGAAAGAGTGGCGGTTCGAAAAAAACGGGAGGATCATCTTCGGCGAGTGAAGCCGCTGAAAAAACAGATGACAAAAAACCGGTTGAAGAAAAGGCAGATCCAAAGACAGAGGCCGCTGCGGCAAAAACGTGGGAGAAAGATAAAAATGTTCGTCGCTTGAGTCGATTTATTAATGGTCCTAAGGGAAAAGGAAATGGGAATGGTCTGAGAAAAGTCGAGCTAGATTCCGAGAGACGCGAGATTCATATTTTACCTTACAAGAAATATGGGGATCTAAAAAACCCTGCAGATAAAGAGAAATATCTCAAGGGTCTCGGTAAATTTCTTAAGAGGGGAAAGAATGCTGAGAAGTTGATTAAGCTGATCAATGCACTTCCAAAGGATACCGTCTTGGTTGTTGGGCCAGAGAAGACTAGACTCACAGAACCCCAAAAGTTGACATATGAAGAGTTGCTCAAGGCGCGGGGTGCTCCGGTTCCGGGGACGGTATCAGCAGCTTCACCTGCGTTGGTGAAGAGTGACGGTTTGCCGGCCGATACGCCCGACGTCATCCGCCAGTTCGTGAAAAACTTTTCCGGTGATGGAAAGACGATTGGAAGACCGATCATAAAGGTTGAAAAAACAGATGGTGATTTTAATACGAAGCTCACTTATTTGCCTGATGTTGAAAAGCAGGATCAGGCCGTTGCCCTGAGGGATGGTCTAAAGTTATTGGCTGCTCTTAAACCATTTAAGGAGTGGGATAACTGGGATAATATTTATATTATGGGCAAACGCTTTGGCTTCGATAAGGTAAATAAAACATATGGAGAGAAATTTGTTGCGCGCGTTGCCAAGGGACTTGGTCTTGCTGGTAAACCGGCGCTTGCAAAGGGTGATACTAAAGGTGGTGGGACAGGGAGCAGTGATCCCGGTAAGGGTAGAGGAAAGTTGCCGGCCCAAAAGGGTAAGGGAACAGGATCCAAACAGTTAGAGGCTAAGGCTGTTGCCGACACATCTACTTCACTTAAGGGGGGGATTTCACTATTCGAATCAAAAAATTCAGATCCCGATGGAGCCGAACTCGAGAGCGCGACCCTTCTCTGCGACCGATATCCCAATATTATAACAATGGATAATATTGAGGATCTCCTAAATTCAAGTGATGGAAAAAATAATTTCCCCGCGATCTATGCCCGTTTTGAAGAGAGGAAGGCGAAATATCTTGGCCTGTTGTCGAGATACTGGGCCGGTCTCGTCAAACAGCATGGTTTAGAGGGACTTCCGTTTAAAATCGAGACAGAATCAGGTCATCTTCTATCGAAAAAGTTACCGATTGATAAGGCAAAGGAAAAGCTCTCTGGAAAGGCGCAGTTTATGAAGGCTCAGAAGGCGCTGGCCGCGGCCGAGAGGACGCCTCCTGTGGCTGGTAAGCGTTCACCCAAGGGTCAGGCAAAACTGAGTGCCGCCGATCAGGCAGAGATAAAGTATGCCGAGCGGATGTGTCGCCGTTATAAACATTTTATGTCAATGGACGATAAGATTCTTCAGAGCTTGATTAAACCAGATGGCGTGAATAACAAAGGTGAGATCTTTAATCATATGATTGCGAAGAGAGGCATCTTTGAAAAACCGCTGAAGGAGTTCTGGCGAAAAGAGATGACTCGTTTAGGCCTTGGAGAATCAAAATCGATCTAT
This sequence comes from uncultured Pseudomonadota bacterium, assembly GCA_964462555.1. Taxonomy (GTDB): domain Bacteria; phylum UBA10199; class UBA10199; family CAYWXY01; genus CAYWXY01. The sequence goes on from CAYWXY010000079.1 coordinate 4,186, forward strand.
CTAAAGGCTCAGGGTCGTATTCATTCAAAAACTTTGGCAACTGCAGAGGCCAAGGAGTATTTGAAGGCTGAGGCCATGAAGGAATATCAAACACAGCTTGCTACGTTTTGGGCGAGTGAAATTAAGCGTCTTGGTATCAAGAGGCCGCTGAAGAGCTGGGCCGATGTCTGGGCCATCGTTGCTCCCAAGAATTGGAGTTTTGGTCAGGCCAAGGAATTTTTGGCGGTATTGGCTCCGGGAATGGAAAGAAAGTCCGATCCTCCGAAGGAACAGTTGGCTGATCGATCCGCAGCTCAGAAGCCAGGTAGTTCGGAAGCTCAGAAGTCTGGGAGTGGGGAAGTTCCGAAGTTGGGAAGTGGGGAAGTTGATAGTGGGGAAGTGAAGGTGGCAGAGCTTTCAACTGATGGAGAAAAGTGGTTAGGAAAACTGGCCGTGAAGGTCAAGTCTGATAAGACACTAGCCGCGGCCGTTAACACAAATGATGACGGACTCATTACGGAAGAAGAACTTCTTTTCTACCAGCTGGTTCATGGTGATGGCGTGAAGATCTATTCTCAAAAGGTCACATTTAATCTCAAGCGGGAATATAGAGATAAAATATTAGCCAAACTCGATGCCCTTAGGAAGGAATTCGGTGATAAATATAAGGCTCAGGGTTTTTCCTTTAGTTCTGAAGATATCGCTCAATTGACAGGCGGTCAGATAAGTAAAACAGGTAAAACAATTAAAACTGTTTCTCCGGAGTATCGCAAGGCGGCGCAGGAATATATTGCCGCATTTGTTCAGTGGATGGCGGGCCCGGATGGATTTAATATCGGTTATACAAAAGATACGACATGGAAGCAATATGCTGGCAAGAATCATGATGAGATATTGGATGTAAATAAGGTGATAGATAATCAAACAGGCGCATGCACTGAAAAGACAAATTTTTTACTGGCCGCGATGTCTTTGGCAGGAGCGCGAGCGAAACCTATTTACGTCTATGATCAGAATAGTTCGATCTTCTTAGGTAATAATGAGGAGGGTTCGGTAAAGGGGCATGTTTGTGCATCTGTTGACTGGGTTGGAGATACCAAGGCTATGCACTATGATTACAACTCGCTCGACAACTATCTTCCCCATCATCTATTTGTTAAGCCTGTTTCGATGCGCCAATATTTGTCTGTAATAATTATTAATCGGGCAGCCCAGATCAACAAGGGTAGTAAATTTGTTTATGAGGTTGCTAGCAAGGCTCCAAATGCCAAGGTGTTATGGTATAAAGAAAGGCCATTATTTAAACAGGCTCGATTGCTCTATGAGTGGGCCCATTCGGTCGATCCTGAAAATGAAGTTGTCAATATACAACTGGCCGACGTTTATATGGACTGGAGTCGGATGGCATCGCGTGCTGGCAAGAGAAAAACGGCCATAAAATATATGGAAAAAGTTCTCTCTCATCAGTATCAGGCGGCCAAGACGTTGGATTATTGTAAGATTGGCAAATTAAATGATTATGCAGCTAAATTATATTCTCAGGAAGTCTTTGGAAAAGGTCGTGAAAAAGATAATTTCGTAGTGGATGTGGCAAGGTATATGGAATTGATTCGCCGACTGCCAAGGGGTAAGCAAATTGCAAAATTAGATCATCTGTTAAATTCTGTCGTAGATCACGTCCTGCATTGGTCTTCTGATAATGATTTTAGTGCCGAAAACCTTGAGTTGCTACGGCCTATCGTGGCTCGACTCAATAAGTTGGGCGCGACGAAGTCGACAGGGAGGGTTTTGGCAAAGATTAATGTAAAAGTGGATTTGTGGTTTAAGCGATATGAGACAGGCTTGGCGCAGGCAAACGCAGGTTTCGAAGACTACAAACTGAATGATCTACCTCCGAACGTTCTCTTGAAGTTAAATAGTGGACTTATTAAGGATGACGAATTGCCCCAGGGGCAAAAAGCATATAATTCATGGAAATCAGCGGTTAGAGGTGCAAAGGCAAGAATCCATTATATGCGTAGGATTCGACAATCTCTAAAAGAAATGTTTGGGCCGGCCAAGTCCTGACATCAATAATCCTTGCCATCCATCCAGGGCTTGGCTATAGTCCGGCCATGCAAACCATCATATTTTCAGTCATTTTAGGTGCCGTCTTTCTCGGGGCCGCGCTGTTTCTATATCTCCGCCGGGACCGGCAGAGAGACGAAGAGGCTACTCGTTTAAAAGAAGACATGAGACAGGGTTTTGCGACGGCGACCGAGTCTCTTCGTCAGGAGATGCGTCATCTTCAGAATCAGTTTGGCGAACATATGCGTCACCAATCCGATGTCCTTATCAAGACGAATTCAAGTGTCAATGAACGCCTCGACAAGGCTGGCCAGGTCATCAAGGATGTTCACCGTGAACTCGGAAAAATGACCAATGTCGCGCGTTCAATTGATGACCTCCAAAATATCTTGAAGGCACCCAAGCTTCGTGGTGGTTTTGGTGAGCTCTTTCTAGGGGATCTTTTGGCTCAGATTCTACCGCGGGAACACTTTGATCTTCAGTATCGATTCAAGGGTGGGGAGGCTGTGGATGCAGTCATCTTTCTCGGTGATCAGATGGTTCCGATCGATTCGAAATTTCCGCTCGAGAGTTTTCAACGAAACATCGCGGTAACAGAGGGTGAAGTGCCAAAACAGGTGCGTCGGCAGTTTATTAACGACATCAAAAAGCATATTCAGGGTGTTGCAAAGTATATTCGGACCGATGAGGGGACTTACGACTTTGCTCTGATGTATATTCCGGCCGAGAATGTTTATTATGAAGTTGCTGTGAAAGAGGATGTTGGTGGCGAGGGTCGAGAGGTTCTCAATTATGCCCTTCAGCAAAAGGTGATTCCGGTTTCGCCGAATACGCTTTATGCCTATTTGATGACGATTATGGTTGGGCTCAGAGGGATGCAGATTGAGAAGCATACTGAAGCGATGCTTGGTAAGATGGGGCGGGTGCAGAAAGATTTTAAGGGTTTCCAAAAGGTCTATTCCAAGTTGGGAACGCATTTGGATAATGCCCGGAAATCGTATGATGACGCTGATAAGCGATTGGGCAAGGTTGAGAATAAGCTTCAGGAGTTTGGTCCTCAAGAAGAAGCTGCTGCGGAATTGCCAGAAGGGACGACTTCTCAACTTGAATCCGAATCCGAATTTCCCGCCGAATTGCAGTGAACCATAGAATTAAGATTTTAAGATTAAGAATTAGATTTAGCATAAGAATCAGGAATTAGATGGTTCGCCTCTTCAATTTCATGATCATCGCGTAGGAATGTCTTAGTTTATTCTTTAAGTCGATTTGGGTTTCAGAAGATAGATAGCCATAGGCAGAGATGATATCTATCGATGCAGCCGTTTCAGCTATCGAGGCAAGTGAAATGGTAAAAAACCGCCGCCTCTCCTTTGCTGAGCTTCGACCATTACCCTCGGACAAATTGAGAATAGCACTAGCAAGTGCACGCTTGAACTGATCTTCAATATAATAAGTTCCCCGGGGAAGCATCTTTGAGATCGTTGGCACATTCTTTGCGATGTCGAGGAGTAATCTATAACATTTAAGTTTTTGATGATTCATTTATTCCTCCCTTTGGGTTTTTGATTTTTTGTATCCCCGGCCAGGTGAGGATACAAAAAACCAAAAACCCAGGAGGTCTTCTTATGTTCTATCATCAAAAGCTAAAATGTTACGGTATGGCTCTCGATGTAGCAAAGAATGTGCCAACGATTACAAATAGTTGGCCAAGAGGAACGGCTTATTTGATTGATCAGCTCAGGCGGGCAATTAGTAGCGTCGTTCTCAATATTGCCGAGGGAAATGGCCGTAGAGGAGCAGGTGAACGCCGGCGATTTTTTACGATTGCTCAGGGTTCTGCTGCAGAGGTCGCCTCAATCTTTGATGTTGCTCATGCTCTTAATTATCTTCCTCATGAACTCTATGCCGATCTACAAGATAGATTGCTTCAGATTGTTAAAATGCTCTATAAACTTCGATAATCTTAGTCTTTATCATAATCCTAGTCATAATCTTCAAACAGACTGTCTCCAGATTAATGTATGACTAAGAAGATCAATAATTAGATATGTTCAATAAGGATTATTTTTTCCAGAATATCTTAAGCGGGTTTTTTGATCCTTGGATGGTGATCTTTGTTCCCCTGGGTGCGGGATATTGAATATGAGAGCCATCAATATAGATGATTCCATTTTCGGTCTGTGATTCGATTTTTATTTGTCGGACATCAGGCAGGATTCCCTTTAATAGACTATATTGGACAGACGGAGAATAGGGTTCTCGGACGACGTACTCCATCTTTCTGGAGCCGAGTGGGAGGGGTTTTCCTCCGGAGGCCGCGACGGCTGCGGTCGAGCCGGCAGCGGAGCAGATCCAGATGCCGGAACTTCTCTGGACCTCACTTTTCTTTCCAACCGTCAGTTTATAGCGAGTTGTGGCGGCGGGGCTGGCATGTGAAAAGAGGACGTCATTGAGTGCCGACTCCATCGCCTTATGACGTCCAATCTTGACATCAAGGCGGTTGAGTCTATGAGGCTTGATATGGCCACTCAGGAGTGACTGGAGATAGAGGTTCATCGTATCGGTTGTGGCGGCACAAAAATAGCCGATACTTTCGCGGCCATACGACTTGATCCCCATAATCGGCTGATTCTGGACGAAATGGGAGGTCTGAAGGACGGTGCCATCGCCCCCAACCGTGACGACCAGGTCGATATCCTTTTTGATTGTTCTTAGCTGATTGAGCGGGCAGGTCCCAAAGGAGATGCCCCATTTTCTGAAGAGAGGATATATCATATCAAGCGTCTTCAGGTGGAGTGCTTGGCCACTTGATAGGCGCGAGCGGGAAGAAGGGGGGGTGACCAGTTTATAGACAACAAGGGCTTGTTTAAATTTCATCTTGTGAATATATAGAAAGTCTGAGAAAGATACAAGTGTTTGGTCAGGGGGTATAATGGTTGAGCAGAAAACGAGACGTGTTGGGCTTTTTGGTGGATCCTTTAATCCACCCCATGTCGGTCACATTGATATCTGTCGCTATCTTTTCAGTAATCGTGTGCTTGATGAGGTTTGGGTGATTCCCTGTTTTCAGCATCCCTTCGGAAAAGCACTGGAGCCTTTCGATGATCGTCTCACGATGAGTCGTTTTACGTTTCAGGAATTTGGTGAAAAGGTAAAGGTTTTATCTATAGAAAGAGAGCTTGGGGGGGTGTCGCACACTGTTCGGACGATTCAATATCTCAAGGATCAGAATCCTAATTTGCGTTTTGGTTTGATTGTTGGTTCTGACGTAGCGTTGGAGCAGCAAGATTGGAAAGATTTTGATGAAATCACGTCAATGACGCCATTGATTGAAGTTCCTCGGGGGGCCGGCTCTCCCATCACCAATATCAGTTCTACGGAGATTCGGCGTCGAATTAGTGAGGGAGAGAAGTATGATGAGTGTGTTACTACGCCGGTTGCGGTCTATATTGTGACGCACGGGCTATATCATACCGAGCCAGTCGAAGAATCAGTTACGATCATTTAGATTCTAAGATTTTTAGATTAAAGAAGAAGAACTAGAATTAGATCTAGATCTGGATTGTCGGATTTTAGACTACTATCTTTTCAATTTGCATATCGTTAATCATAATCGTAGTCGTAATCCTAATCGTAAATCGAGGGGGAGGGTCACCTCTCTAAACTCTCGATTCTCGATCTTTGTCTCGGATCTGTTAATCTATTTACTTAATCATTCCACATCAGACCGATGTTGGGTGTTGCCATGATTCCTCGGTCGCCGAAGGTCATGTATCCGGTAACATCGGCGCCAAGGTTAATTGAAATCTTTTCGGAAACTTTGATTCCCAGATCCAGACGGCCGGTAATGGCCCCGCCTGGTTTGGTCGAGATGGCATCGTATTGTGTGATGAGGCTTGCGCCGATATCGGTCTTTAAATAGACTTTTTTGCCTAGATCAAATGTATGTCCAACACCAATCGTTGATGCCATCGTGTTCGCAACGCCGGCATCTTCAAATCCGTTACCATCCTCTGCGGGTCTTGCGTAGTTAAGACCAAGATTGCCAAGGTTAGCGACCATGAGCGTCGGTGAAGTTAACTGAAAGCCGACAAACATGGGAGAGTTTTTGAAATAATTCCGTACGCTATATGATCCAGCAAGACCCGATGTTCCCTTTGCGTAAACGTAGGCGGCTGGTGAATAGTGGTAGATGGTTTCATCGATAAAATCTTTGGTTCCCTGTTCGGGATTCATCGCCCATCCGGCTGCAAGCGATGTTCCTCCTATAACCAATCCTTTACGATAGGGTCCGTTTTCATCGGCAAGACCGCCGAGTATCATTTCTGCACCACCGAGAAGGAATGGAAAGAGAAAGAGGTATTCCTCTTTGTCGATTAATTCAGAGAGACCCATTGTTGCAACATTACCGAGTGCTGTGATTCCAGGGCTGAGAAGCTCACCATCTTCAGGATCACCCCCGAGACCTGCCGCGGTATAGCCGATTCCCTTGGCAGCCTCCAGGGCAAGGCCACCATATTTCCAGCCACCCGGTGCACGGAGGTAAAAGTTAACCGGCTTAATTCGTCCCGTTGCACCCATCGTTGTTGATAGTGCCTTGAGCGAGGGGAGCATCCAGGAACTACTCGAGCCAGCATCACCGGAGTTCCGACCCGGGAAGACCTCGTTGATGGCGTTCTCTGCACGACTTTGTGGTCCGCTAAAATTGTTGAAGAGGATGAGATCATAGAAGAAACCATGAACTTCTTGGCCAAAATATTGGGCGATGCCAAGGGTGGATAACTTTCGTCCTTTGGTTAGGACGTGACTCGGTGATCCATAAGCAATATTGAGACCGAGAAAGACTTCGATCCCCTGGGGACTGAAGGCATATTCCTGCATTTCATTACGGTCTACGAGCGGATGCATGGCCATCATTTTAATGCCGAATTCTGGTGAGATCTGAAAGTCTGCATGGGGCCAGAATTCTAAAGTAAGGCCGCTCTTTTTTCCGAGTGCGAGCATTTTCCATTTATCCGAGGCGCCTGCGTAGTCTTTTCCCGATACATTCATGTCGGGTGCGCTCATGTCGCTCCAACCATATTCAATAGTATTGCTG
>CAYWXY010000080.1:0-11262 GCA_964462555.1 uncultured Pseudomonadota bacterium
GGGGGCCCCCCCCCTTTTTCCCCCCGGTTTTAAAAATTTGGGGCGCCGACCCCGGCGTCTACGTCCAATATCATTTGACAAACCCGCCAAAGCCTGTTACACTATTTTGCGTTTTTATTTGTAATTTCAATAGGTTAGCCTGTTTAGGGGGAATCTATGGTCAAGAAAAGAAGTGCCAAAATGAGACCTTTTGTCAAGATTCATGGTGGCGGAAATGATTTTATTGTTATCGATTGTCTCAAAAAGACGATCAGCTCGCCAGCCAAAGTGGCCCGTCGACTTTGCCATCGGCGAAACGGAATCGGTGCCGACCAACTCCTTTTGATCCGCAAGTCGAGAACGGCCCAATTTCGGATGCAGATTTTCAATCCCGATGGAAGTGAAGCTGAGACATGCGGCAACGGACTCCGCGCTGGAATGAAGTTCCTTCAACATTCGAGCCTGACGCGAGCCAAGGAGATCAGCTTTGAAACTCTGGGCGGCATAAAGATCGTAAAATCGCTGGGACGCAATTTTCGCGTCGACATGGCTGATCCAGTCATGAAGGGAAAAGAAATTCCTGTGAATTTAAGTGGGCGCATTGTCAATCGCCCGCTTAAGGTTGAGAATAAGGAATTCCGTATCACCTGCCTTTCACTCGGCAATCCACACTGTGTTATTTTTACTGAAGACCTGGATGAGTTCCCACTCTCGACATATGGTCCCATACTCGAAACTCTCCCCACCTTTCCGAATAAAATCAATGTCGAGGTGGTCCAAATCACCGGCCGCGAACAGATCAAAATGCGGGTTTGGGAACGCGGTGCAGGCGAAACCGATGGCTGTGGCAGTGGTGCCTGTGCAGCTGCAGTTGCCAGCGTCCTCAATGGCTTTACTGGGCGCAAGGTCACCGTGGATCAGCCGGGCGGCAAACTGCTTGTCGATTGGGACGTTAAAACCTCACATGTTCTTCTGACGGGCCCAGCAGAGATCTCATTCATCGGCGAAACCGAAATATAGCTTCAACAAAACCATTTGATCTTTACCCCTAGCTGCATTAGAAGATCTCTATCGTCTAAATGACAAAGGAGTCGTTATGCTTAAAGGTCTTTGTGTTGCAATGATTACACCTTTCAAGAATGGTGGCATTGATGAGGGGGCACTTCGCAATCATGCCGCCTGGCTAATCGATGAAGGCGTTCACGGTCTTGTCCCCTGCGGCACAACCGGAGAAGGAGCCACACTCAACCCCGAAGAATATTCTAACGTTGTTCGCATCGTAAAAGAAACTTCTGCAGGCCGCGTTCCAGTGGTCGCCGGGGCCGGGACCAACGCAACGAACAAGGCCATTGAACTCGCAAAGATCGTGACGGAGGCAGGGGCTGACATATTACTTCAGGTGACCCCCTACTACAACAAGCCTCCACAGCAGGGTCTGGTCGAACATTTTACGGCGATTGCGAAGGCAGTCCAGACTCCCATCATCTTATATAATGTCCCTGGGCGAACGGCAGTGAACATGCTTCCGGAGACAGTAGAAAAACTGTCACACATAACTAATATTGTCGGCCTTAAGGCGGCCAGTGGAAACCTTGAACAGATTGAAAAAACAATACAGCTCGTTCCGGATGATTTTTTAGTTCTCTCTGGTAACGATGACCAAAATCTAGAGATCTACGAACGCGGTGGTGTGGGGGCAATTTCGGTCACCGGAAATGTTGCACCCTCCCTGTCGGCCGATGTCTGGAATCTTTTTCAGAACGGAGAAAAGGAAAAGGCAATTGCCCTGCAAGAACGTTTGGCAAGTCTTAATGATGCCATGTTCATTGAAACAAATCCGATACCGGCAAAAACCAGTCTCTCGCTAATGGGAAGGTGTGAAGAGGATTTCCGACTACCTCTGACTACAATGGATCCTGTAAACAAAAAAAGGTTATTAGAGGTGTTGAAATCATATGAATTGATTAAGTGACGGTGGCGGCATCGATGCTCGTATCGGTTTCGTCATACGGTTATTTGAACATAACCGAAAAACGACTGGCGATACGAGTTTCGAAACCAAAACCGAAAGAATGGAAAAGGTAAACAAATGTTAAAGATTGCGATTCATGGTGCGGCTGGACGGATGGGAACAACAATTCTCCAACAACTTGTCCAAAACCCTAAAATGAAACTGGTCGGCGCCGTAGATGTTGCTGCCGCTCCTAATTGTGGTAAGGATGCCGGTGAAGTTGCTGGAATTGACAATGTGGGCGTCCCGATTCAGCCCGACCTTCACGATGCAACCGTCGATGCTGATGTTATCATCGACTTCAGTCTGGCCGGAAGCCTTCCTCAATTATTGGAAACTGCTCTGAAGACAAAGAAGCCTCTTGTCATCGGAACGACGGGTCATACCGATGACCAAATGGCCATGATTCAGAGTGCAGCCAAAACAATTCCGATCTTCAAGGCGCCCAACATGTCGATCGGCGTCAATCTTCTCTGGCGTCTCTCGAAAATTGCCGCAAAGACACTTGGTGATGATTATCCTATTGCAATACTCGAACGTCATCATATCCACAAAAAGGATGCACCAAGTGGCACAGCCAAAGAAATTGTGAGACTTGTGGCCGAGGAACGAAACCTTGATCCTGAAACTGACGTGACATGCAGTGACGGCCCCACTCCTTTTCTTAGTGATAAGCCAATCACGGTTCAGGCGATCCGTGAGGGAGAGATTGTTGGTGATCATATCGTATCATTCAATGGACCCAACGAACGAATTGAACTCTCTCATTTTGCAGAAAACCGCACCATCTTTGCCGAGGGTGCCCTAACAGCCGCGGAGTGGATCTCCGACAAGCCCGCCGGGCTTTATGATATGCAGGATGTCCTCTTTAAAAATAGCTAAGGATATTTTATGACACTTCAAACGCGTTCCAAACGATTAGACCAATTACCAAAATACCTTTTCGCCGAACTCGATCAAAAGAAACAGGAGCTCATCGCCAATGGCGTGGATGTCATCAATCTTGGAATTGGGGACCCTGACCTGCCTCCGCCTCCGCGAATGATCGAGACTCTCAAAGAGGCACTCGCCACGCCAGAATATCATCAATATCCGGCCTACAATGGCGCCAATTTTTTCAGAGATGTCGTCTCCACGTGGCTCAAGAAATATCACTCTGTCAATGTCAACGCGGAAAGTGAGATCCTGACACTGATCGGTTCCAAAGAGGGACTCTCTCATCTTCCGCAGGCTGTTCTTAATAGTGGCGACACCGTTTTGATTACCGATCCTTGTTATCCCGTTCACCTCCAATCGATGCTTCTTGCGGGAGCGAGACCGATTCATATTCCACTGACCGAAGCAAACGGCTTCCTCCCCGACTTTAAAGATGTCTCCGAAAAGGATCTTGAGTCAGCCAAGTTGCTGGTTCTCAACTATCCCAACAATCCAACCTCTGCCGTCGCAACGAAGGAATTCTTTAAGGAGGCTATTGACCTGGCCCATAAACACAATTTTATCATCTGCCAGGACGCCGCCTATATCGATATCTGTCTTGAGGGCGACAAACAACCGAGCATCCTTTCGATCCCGGGTGCAAAAGACGTTGCTATTGAGTTTTATTCTCTCTCCAAGACCTTCAATATCTGTGGTTGGCGACTCGGCTTCGCTGCGGGCAATCCAGAAATCATTGCATCACTTGGAAAGTATAAAACGGCCGTTGATTCGGGACAGTTCACGGCCTTGCAGGCAGCTGGTGCTGTAGGTCTCAATGAGTGCATGTCCGACCTCTCAAAAACTTTGGAGGTCTACCGCGAACGCCGGAAAATTCTTCATAGTGGTCTCGATGAGATGGGTCTTCCCTACTTTAAAACCAGCTCTACTTTTTATGTCTGGAGCCATCTCCCCGATGGACAAACGTCCAAGGAATATGCCAACCATCTCCTTACCAAACTTGGCATTGTGGCCACGCCAGGGGGCGGCTTTGGTAATGTTGGCGATTCCTACATCCGCTTTTCACTCACTTCTCCAACGGAACGAATTAAAGAGGCAACCGTTCGTATGAAATCGGCATGATGACTCCGGCTAAACATATTGTCTTCCTTGCTCTCGGCTCCAACCTCGGTGATCGGATTGAACATTGCCAAACGGCCCTTCAATATATCAACAATATATCAGAAACTACGATCCTCAAGAAATCGGAATGGTTCGACAACCCGGCCCTTGGCAAGAGCGAAGATGATCCCGACTTTATTAATAGCGTTGTTCAGATTGAGACATCTCTTAATCCTGAAGACCTTCTTGAAAAACTTCAAGGTATTGAGAAGGAGATGGGCCGCCCCCACAGTCAAGCCCGATGGGCGCCACGCATTATTGATCTCGACATTCTCCTCTACGACGATATCGTTGTCGACTTGCCCACCCTTCAAATTCCTCATCCTGAAATGATCAAAAGAGTATTTGTCTTGAAACCGTTATGTGATATAGATCCGAACATTATTCATCCTGTGGTCAAAGAGACGGCCCAGGAACTCCTAGAGAGACTGGAACAGAAATCATGATTCGTTTTATCACCTTCATCATTATCGCCGGTGTCGTCTACTGGCTCTGGAAATGGACGATGAACCGCTATGAACGTGTCAAAAATGACTACCTTGGCCGAGGCGTCCCCAAGGAGGGAGAACAGGGGAAAATGAGCGAGTTAGTCCAGGATCCGGTTTGCAAACTATATATTGCAAAGGATCAGGCGATTACATATAAGGAGCAATTCTTCTGCAGCGAAAAATGCCGTCAGGCCTTTGATAATCCAAAAACAGATGGAGGAAATTAATGAAATTTTTTATCGATACCGCCGATATTAATGAAATTCGTGAAGCCAATGCCATGGGAATTCTGGATGGCGTTACGACCAACCCATCGCTTATGGCGAAAACCGGCCGTGATTTTACCAGCGTGGTCAAGGACATCGTCGCCGAGGTCAATGGTCCGATTAGTCTTGAAGTAACAGCGACCGACGTCGATGGAATGATGGCAGAGGCAAAGAAACTGGCCGAATTTTCACCAAATGTTGTGATTAAGGTCCCCTTGACCGAGGCTGGACTTGTGGTTACCAAAAAACTTTCGGAAGAAAATATTCGCACCAATGTGACCCTTTGCTTTTCACCCACACAGGCTCTTCTAGCCGCAAAGGCCGGAGCGACGTACATCAGTCCATTCATTGGTCGTTTGGATGATATTGCAAATGTCGGAATGGATTTGATCGAACAGATTCGCGCGATCTATGATAACTACGGCTTCGATACCGAGATCCTGGTCGCGAGCGTTCGAAACCCAGTTCATGTTCGTGATGCCGCCTTGATTGGTGCCGATGTTGTCACGATTCCATTTAACGTTATTAAGCAGCTCGCCAAACATCCGTTGACCGACATCGGCCTCGAAAAATTCCTTAAAGACTGGGAAAAAGTCCCTAAGTAATTCGTTGCAGGGTTGAGGTTTCGAAGCTCGTATCGTTCGTCGGTTACGTTTTTCGATTTTTGAAACACGCCCAAGCTGTGCTGAGTTTATATAATTGCCGGGTTGTTTTGTCATACAAATCAATCAGCTTTTCACATTCATTTATATTCTCTTTTTGAGCATATAAATCTTTTACTTGGCATAGACTAACTATCATTTCGTTAGATTCAGCCATCGCATCATCCAGATACTTGATAAATCCAGCTTTTTGATGACGTTTTGCATATCCCTCAGCGATAAGTCTTGGAACAGCCTTACAGGCCCTGCTCATTTGGTCACGCAGGTCATACTTTTCACTATTGGGTAATGTCGGCAGAATGACCTTCATAACTCGCATCATTGCACCATACGAACTATTATATACTTCAAGGTCGCTAAAGCTGGTTATTTTCTTTTTCATAACGAAACCCTTCAACGTAACCCATACGAGCATCGTAACCCAAACCGTCTGTCATTCAGTTCTGCAGTTCTGAATGTAAGAACGGGTTATTCTCCAGTTCAAACTGAACGATATTGTCGAGAAATTCTACCTCCGCCCATAGCGGCATGGGTTCGACTGGTATATCTGGGAAATCCTCTGGCCCCATGGCACCCCACTTTTTAAGAATCGCCTTCAAGTCTGACCGAATCTGTCTGAGCGTCGTCTCATCAAAATTCATGAAGCGCCCTGTGATCTGTTGTATCGTATAGTCCATCGCAACCTCCTTTTAGGGAGATCACTTCAATGATCGTGCCAAAATTTTGACGCGACATTACTGCGCTACAGGGGAATCGCTCTCTAAATTTGGATGATTATTGACCAAGGTGACCAGAAATGAACGACGTTTTTAGCCTTCCTCTTTAAGATCCATCAGGACTTGGTAACCGATCGTTTTGAGGACTTCGTAGACACCCTCCCCCTTGGTGGCCACGGTTTCGAAATCGGGCGCCTCCTGGGGATTCAAGATCGTTCGGAGTTCATCAGATGAAACGGCATTTGCGAGATCGCGTTTATTGTACTGAAAGACCGTCGGCAACTCATGCCAGTCAAACCCCTCGGCACTTAAAATATCACGGAGTTCTTTGAGGCTAGCGAGATTGTGCTCTAACTTTTCGAGCTGAGAGTCGGCAACAAAGACAACGCCATCGACACCCTTTGAGATAATCTTGCGATTAGCATCGTAGGCAACCTCTCCCGGAACGGTGTAGAGGTGAAGGCGAATGGTGTAGTCACCCAATTTCCCCAACGTCAGCGGCACAAAATCGAAATAGAGCGTGTGGTCTTTTTCAGACGTAAGCGAAATCAGCTCGCCTTTCGCCGCTTTCTTGATTTCATTATAAATCGCCTTGAGGGATGTCGATTTTCCACCCTGGGGAGGACCATAATAGACGATTTTGCAATTGATCTCTTTGGTATTTTCATTAACGAACGACATAGTGGCAATATTATCCCTACTTTGGACGGATAAGTCAATAGAATAGGGTCGTGGTCACTAGGACCACGACCCTTCTTCCGGCAGAACTTATCGGTGAAACGTCACCCTATTCCATGCAACCATATACCGTAAGCAATGTGTCAGTGATAAATTGAGGCGTATCATTGTAATAGCCTCTTAGAATGGTATTAAAACACTGATCATAATGCCGATCGATGGCATCCATTTTCTGAGCATATTCAGATTCACTGTTACAAGGCTCAGAGGACTCTCGATACTCAAGTGCAACCCTTGTCTGATCCTCTGCCTTTCTCAGTTTCATCCTGTTCGAGCGTTCGCGATAAGGGGCTGCTCGAGCCGTTAGCCCTAGCGGATCTGGATCTGGATGCAACCTCCTGACACCTAAGTACCTATCGATATAATAGTCGGGACTTTTGGCAAAACGGGCCTTTGTTCGCTCAGCACAGCGAACCGTCCCAGTAAAATCACGGGCCGTGTCGCACGGTCGCATCATCTCGGCTAATGTTGCTTTGGCCAGAAAATCTTTCACGGTTAGTTCTGGCTCTGCTTGCCCTTTGGTTTCAGTATATGTATTTGCTATTTTTTGAATATATTCCTTTACAGTTTCAATTCTGGACATTGTGTCCTCCTTTTTTTTAATCAATTAAAGTTAAACGTACGACTAGATACACTGGTTTATTAGGCTGGATGGAGGGCCGTGGTCACTAGGACCACGGCCCTTCTTCCGGCAGAACTTATCGGTGAAACGTCACCCTATTCCATGCAACCATATACCGTAAGCAATGTGTCAGTGATAAATTGAGGCGTATCATTGTAATAGCCTCTTAGAATGGTATTAAAACACTGATCATAATGCCGATCGATGGCATCCATTTTCTGAGCATATTCGGATTCACTATTACAAGGTTCAGTGGACTTTTGATGCGCAAGTGCAACCCTTGTCTGATCCTCAACCTTTCTAAGCTTCGCTATACGCATATACTGATTGAACTTGTTCTCCTTGGTATCAATGGTGAGATACCTATCAATATATCTGTCAGGATCAGAGTAGAATATTGCTTTTGTGTCTTCAGCACACCGAGCCATTCCGGTGAAGTCTCGAGCCGTATTACACGGCTGCATCATTCGGGATAGTGCTGCCTCGGCCAGGAAGTCTTTCACAGTCAGCTCCGGTTTCGTCTGGCCTTTGTTTTCGGTATATCTCTTTGCAATTTGTTGAATTTGATCTTTTACAGTTTCAATTCTGGACATTGTGTCCTCCTTTTTTTTAGAATTATAGTCATTGCGAGCCGGGGCTAACCCTCGACACTTTGAAGAACTCTCGTCACGGCGTGGCAATCTCACGAATACACTCACTGGATTGCTTCACTCGCTCCACTCATTCGCAATGACGGCGCTTCGTTAATATACTGTTTCTAATAATCAAATTTTAGGCTGGATGGACCAGCCACCAGATAGAGGAGGACCATATTGGGGGTAAACTATTTAGACACACTTCGGCCCGGGGATAGACGATTATAAAATTTTTGTAACATTCCGTTACCATATTTCAGTTCCCTCGAGCCACGTGTGACAGTGGCGATTGATATCTTGAGTCGATCTCTGATCGACCGTTGACTTTCTCCTTCAATGAGCCCTTTTAAAATTTGCCATCGCCGAATAATTTCATCGTATTCCATTGGCGTCAGTAGACTCGTTAGCAGCTCCTCGGCCTCCTTCTTGTTTTTTACCGAGGCAATAAGTGCGTGCATCTCTTTTTTCCAATCACTCTCCATAATGTACTTATGTACTAGTACACTAGGCCATCTCTGTCAATACTTTTTTTCAACGCAACTTTTTATTTATGTCGTCGATAATGCTATTGTCCGAGGGAGAAGAACGTATAATTTATAACTTGCTGAATTTACAGGTGTTTTATGGGTGGTGTTGCAAAACCGGGAGCCCTGTCTCGTCTGCCGAAGGTCGTTGATCTCGATGTAGTGGATCTCCGTCTTGGGGCAGTGCGTACATTGGATGGGCTTAAACTCGTCCCCGCGACGGCAGATCTTCTAGTTAATGGTGATCAATTCGTCGACAAAATTGCCACCCCATCACTTCCAGAGAGCCTCCTCGCCCTCGACCAATCATCTGTGGCTGCACTCTATACCGATGTCATCGTTGATCCATCAATACTGTCAGTGGCTAGCAAACAACCGACACTAAATCTTCGTCAGACCTTCGATCGAGCCATTGCCTCGACATTACCGTGGGTTCATCGGCTTCTTCCATTGGCACCCCACGTTGCAGAAATTTCGTCGCTCCTTGCCGCCGGCATCACATCACTCATGGCTGGATCTGTTACATCATTCTTTCCGATTTTACCGATAGGTATCGGCACTACAAAAATACCCTCCCTTCGTGGCGAGGGTCTCCACCGGGTGATCAGCAAAGCTGTCCATTCAATGTATGACGCTGGGTCACTATTAACCTATACGCCGCCTAACCCTGAGAAAATGATGAGCTATCTATTTTCAGTTGCAGCAAGTATGCATACCAAGGTCGAAACGCACGAACATGCCCTCATCTATTTTGATCAGCAAGTCAAGTCCCGTGGCTTTCAGAGTCTTGAAACGTATATCATGTTGCACTTTGGTTATCGCGCCTCAGCAACGCTCCCCGATAATATGCGCCGGCACAAAGTCCCCGAGCTCGACCAACGATTTGGTGAGCAGCCACGTCTCTCCGAAACAATAGGTTCGGCAGTCGACCACTGGGTGAATGTCATTTTCGCCTCCCCCCGACTGACTAGTGCCGACCTTCCCATACGTGACCAACTTGCCTATAAAATTGCACGGCTCGAGCTCCTTCATCCCGAGTTGAGGGGTCACTTAACTCCCTTCGACTTTGATTTTATTAGGGGAGAGCCTCTCTTAATTCCCAATCCAACACGTGCGGCCGAGCTGCGCAAGATATTGGGTGACAAGGTAACCGATCTCTTCCCAGAGTTTGAACTCGACCCAAACCTCCCTGAGGCAAAACTGCTTGACCCCCTTCGAGAATTCTTAATGGCATTTCGAAGCGCCGAACGTCTCTTTGACCGCGGAAGCGAATATGATCATGGGAAGAGATGCGCTCATTGCAACGACTCGGCCAGGCGCGTTGTGCGTGTTTTCCGTGCCAAGGGCTTCGAGGCATTTATGACCGAGACCCTCCGCTTTTCAACACACAAGAAGCTCTTCGATTATGAATTTGGGGACATCCTGACGAAACTCGTTGAGGGAACCGGAATCAATCTGAATGGCGCCAAGAAAATCCTTGACCGCATTGTGCTTTACAAAGAAGGTCATGACCCCTCAATCCTTGACGGCATCTTATTGGCTCCCGAGGCAATCGAAATCTCCCAAAAACCTGCGATCATTGATCTCATTTACAACAGGATCCAGGCCCTTGGCAAATTCGACGCAGCCGTTTTTCGGATGGGAAGAGATAATTGGCACCGTATTGCAGTCGTTAAGCTAGGCAAGCGATACTATCTCATCGACATTAATCAACAACAGTTCGGCGGACCATATGATGAACTGGTCCTAATTCCAGAGGAAGTCGCCTTCCGCGCCGGCATCCATACGTTAAGTCCAATTCCACCAGAAAAAACAGAGTCACCCTTCCTTCTTCCGAGTCGAATTCACGATGAACTTCGTGCTATTCGTCAGTATATGATTGTTCAGGGATCAATCTCTGGACGGCCCAAAAGGTAACGAGTGCCATTGCCGCACCGGCAACAAGATCGACAACATAATGCCATCCAAGATAGATTGTTGAGAGATAGAGCAGGACGATCCAGGGAACGTAGACCCATGTGAGTGGGCGTGTGTAACGATAGGCCATCAGCATGAGAAAGAGGAAGTGCGCTCCGTGGAGGCTTGGAAAGGCAGCCACTCCGAGATAAGGTCCCGCCTGAAACGTGGCAGGATTCGCCTGTATGGCCAGATGACCTCCCCAAAGAATTCCCTGATATTTATTGGATGTGTGGGCATAGAGATTGGGCGATGTAAATAGTGGTCCAACCGAAGGAAAGAGATAGTAGAGAGCCATTCCAATTATGTAGATCACCAAAATTCCGAGGACGAGACGGCGAAGCATCTCGAGATTCTTTTTGAGAAAGGCGAGTGCAATCATCAGGCAAAAGGCAACGTAGAAACTTGCATAGCTAAAGAACATGATCTCCGAAATCCACCAGGCCTTGATCTCGAGAAGGACGCGCGTGGGCGAAAAACCGAAGAAGAGAAGGCGATCGAGTTCAAAGAAAAGTGGATCGAAATTTGCCGTATGAATAAGGCGGATCAAGACCATGAGATGCGAATATCC
>CAYWXY010000081.1:0-2800 GCA_964462555.1 uncultured Pseudomonadota bacterium
CCGATTACGGTGCTCAGCTTCGTGAAAAACAAAAAGTCAGAAGAATCTACGGTGTTCTTGAAAAGCAGTTCAGGAAATATTTCAGAATGGCTGAGAAGATGAAGGGTGTCACCGGTGATAATCTGTTGATTCTCTTGGAACGTCGACTCGATAACATGGTTTATCGGATGGGATTTGCGAATTCTAGAAATCAGGCCCGTCAGCTGGTTAAGCATGGTCACTTTTTGGTCAATGGGAAGGGTGTTGATATTCCCTCCTATCTAGTGAAGAGCGGCGATCTGGTGACCGTGAAAGAGAGAAGCCGGAAGTCGAAAATGATCAATGAGGCCATGGAAGCGGTTGAAAGACGCCGTGTTCCGGAGTGGTTGGCCCTTGAAAAGGATAAGTGTCAGGCTCGTGTTACGGCATTCCCAACACGTGAGCAAATGACGATGCCGATCCAGGAACAATTGATCGTTGAATTGTATTCAAAGTAACATTATTTTGTTAAGAACGGAGGCAATATGTACAGAAATTGGCGGAGTCTAGTTCGTCCCAGATTTCTAGAAGTTGATCAGGGAACATTGACCGATCGCTATGGGAAGTTTGAGGCCAAACCTCTGGAAAGAGGATATGGTATGACGCTCGGAAATTCGATTCGCCGTATTCTCCTCTCATCCTTGCAGGGGGCTGCCGTGACGTCGGTGAAAATGGACGGCGTTCTTCACGAGTTTTCCACGGTACCAGGTGTCCGAGAGGATGTTGCCAATATCATTTTGAACATCAAACAGCTAAAGTTAAAGCATCATGGCGATAGTGTTGAAACTATTACGCTTGATGAGAGTGGTGAGAAGGATGTAACGGCTGCGGATATCAAGACGACACAGAATATAGAGATCTTAAACCCAGATCTTCATATAGCCAGCCTCGGTCCAAGCGGAAAACTAAAAATTGAAATGGTTGTCAAGATGGGTAAAGGATACGTTCCTGCTGACAGGAACAAAAGCGACGATATGCCCATCGGTGCCATTCCAATTGACTCGATCTTTTCGCCGATCGTGAAGGTTAGTTATAATGTGACGAATGCTCGTGTTGGGCAGCGCACGGATTATGATCGTCTGGTCGTCGAGGTTTGGACGGACGGTTCCGCTAAGCCCGATGACGCGCTTGCATATTCAGCCAAGATTTTGAAGGACCAATTGCAGGTCTTCATTAATTTTGATGAGTCGTATGAGCCGGAAGAGGTTGAAGAAGTTGAAGAAGAGTCCAAGCTCAATCCGAATCTCTATCGCAAGGTTGATGAGCTGGAACTTTCGGTCCGTTCAGCGAACTGTCTACAGAATGCCAATATTAAATATATTGGTGAGCTTTGCCAAAAGAGCGAGAGCGAAATGCTTAAGACCAAGAATTTTGGTCGGAAATCGCTCAATGAGATTAAAGAAATTCTGACAAGTATGGGGCTGTCGCTCGGCATGCAGCTTGACGGCTTTAATGTGAATGATGCTGAGAAATATCGCCCAAAAGATATTGAATAGTTTATTAGCACTAGGAGAATAAAATGAGACATCGCGTTGCTGGAAAAAAACTCGGTCGTACGACCGCTCACAAGAAGGCTATGTTCAGAAATATGGTGACCAGTCTGATTTTACATGATCGGATTGAGACGACATTGCCAAAGGCGAAAGAACTTCGTCGTTGGGCCGATCGAATGGTGACCCTTGCCAAAAAGAATACCGTTGCTGCTAGACGAGAGGCTATGATGGTCCTGAAGGATCGTGCCGCACTCCAAAAGCTCTTTACGACACTTGTTGATCGTTACAAAAGCCGAGCTGGTGGTTACACACGTGTTTTGAAGCTTGGATATCGTCATGGTGATAATGCGGCCATGGCAATTATTGAATATCTTTCAGCTGAGGCCAAGAAAGTAACAAAGTCGACAGAGGGCAAGACCAAGTCGAAGGCCAAGGCTGCACCAAAGTCCGCCAAAGGCGGATCCGCCTCCGGCGGAAAGGCCCCGGCCAAAAAGGCTACAAAGAAGACTGAGACAAAGAAGGCTAAGCCTGCAAAGAAGGCGCCTGCTGTGAAAAAAGCTCCAGCTAAGAAGAAAACAACAACGGCAAAGAAGAAAACTAGCAAATAATTAGTCCAAATGAGGACAAAACGAATTACAATCGCTGCACTGCTGCTTATCAGTGCGGCGATTTGTCTTTCGGGGTGTGCTCGCGATCTGATTACCGGGAAAAAGACATACAACCTCTATTCCGTCGATAGTGATGCTAAGCTGGGCTCATATGTCATGAAGTCTCAGCTCAAATCCCTCAAAAAAGCCAAGAAAAAATACGATACTAAACCGAATAAAAAACAGCTCAAACAAATCAGGGAAATTGTAAAAAATATTGCCTCCGTCTCGCACTATCCGAAATTTCCGTATGAAGTTCATCTTGCAGATGTTGACGTTGTCAATGCGTGGTGTGCGCCCGGTGGAAAGATGATGGTCTATGAGGGGCTTTGGGATCCTAAAAAGGGGCTCGTAAAAAAGGGAAACGAAGATGAGCTGGCGGCCGTGATTGCCCATGAGATGGCGCATGCAACTGCGCGACACGTGACGGAGGCAATCAGTCGTAATACAACCATACTTGCCATCGGTTCAGTTGCTTCATCGATCATTAGTGCTCATTCGGCGGTTGGCGGGGATGTATTTCAAGACATCTTTATCGAGGGAATGAATGTCTTTATTCCGTCCTATAGTCGAAAGAATGAATTGGAGGCTGATCGTGTTGGGCTTTTCTATATGGCTAAGGCCGGTTATGATCCGAGAGCT
>CAYWXY010000081.1:2810-10383 GCA_964462555.1 uncultured Pseudomonadota bacterium
GTTAGGCTTTGGATACGCGCAGCGAAGAGAAAGGGTGATCAAAGCAGTATCTATGCATCACATCCATCGAGTGGCATTCGAGCCAAACAACTCAAGAAATATCTTCCAGATGCCAGCTTCATTTATGAAGAGGCCGTAAAAAAACGCAAGAGACGTAAATAGTAAGTAATTACAGGCAGTTACGACCAGTAAAAATCTCATTATTTCTTGAAAAAAGACGCAACTTTTTGGCCTCCAGGCCGACAACCACTTGGGAGCGTAAAAACTAATTTTTAAGGAGGAATTATGAGAAGGATTGCCATTGTTTTAGTCATCGTATCAGCATTTATTTTTCAAGGTTGCGAAGCATTTAAAGATCATTACGATGCTCCACCCCAAGATGTATTGGAAAACTTGGGTGCAGAGATTGAGCAAGGCGAACCATCGGTTGATGGTGGTGAAAAGATCAAAGACTATTCCATTGATGAAACTCCTTGTGAAAACAATAGTGCTATCACCGTTTCCTTCGTTCCAGATGTTGCTCAGCTAGTTAACAGTGGTTGGACAACGGAAGATGTCAGTGAAGTCAAAATCATCGCCTTTAAAAAGGGTGTTTTTACTACCGAATATTCTATCATGAAAACAGTCGATCAACTTAAATTTACGTTGAAACAGGTTGACGATGCAGCATTTCATATTTGTGACGTCTCGTACAATGGCTGCGACGGCGAGTGTGTTGGAACATCAGCAAATTGGAAAGATGTTGCCGCAGGGCAGGTAGAAGTTCACCAGTTCAACAATGACACAGGTAATAGTGTTGTGATTAATGCTGGCGCCTTCAACATCGACTTCAATGAATCGTCAATGGGTGACGCGGGTCTTTCCATTGAAGGTAGCTACGTCGTTGATGCTCTCGGTGAGACAGTTATTTCTCTAGAAGAGAAAGATACTGAAGAAGAATAATTATTGAGTGAATAAATCGAAGCCCCGCTAATCCAGTATTAGCGGGGCTTTTTGTTGGAAGTGGAATGGTTTTGGAAGGGATTGGAGGGTTTGGGAGGGGGTAGAACGGGATTCCTTCCTCCCAGCCCCTCCGAAACCATCCCATTCCCTCCCAACCCTTCTGAATCTCTCCTTGATTTTCAACGATATATAGGGGATAAAGCTGCCCTGCAAACAGGAGGAAAAGACTATGATCAATGCTATTCAGTTGAGACCCGGAATGATAATCGTGAGAGATGGAGAACTTTTTCGCGTTATGAAAACCGATCACGTGACGCCTGGAAAGGGCAATGCCTTTGTCCGTGCGCAACTCAGAAATCTTCGTTTGGGCAATCAGGCTGAGGCCAGATACAATGCTCAAGATAAGGTCGAAAAGGCCCATCTGGACCAACGGACAATGGAATATCTATATGAAGATGGTGAATTTTACCATTTTATGGATACGGAAACATATGAGCAGATCCAGATGACGGCCGATATGCTGGGTGATGGTGTCAATTATATGTTACCCAATCATAAGATCACGGTCGATCTCTTTGAAGGAAATCCGGTTGGTGTGGAGTTTCCTAAAAACGTTGATCTTAAGGTTACCGAGGCCGATCCTTCCGTTAAACGTGCCACCGCTTCAGCACAAACCAAAAATGCCACACTCGAGACCGGAATGACAATTCGTGTCCCTGCCTTTGTCGAAGCCGGAGATACCATTCGCGTTGATACCGAAACTGGCCAATATGTCGAACGAGTCTAATTGAGGATATACGATTATCGATGGCGATTACGATTAGGACTACGATTTGTCGATTCATCGAAGTTTGTAGAGTATCTTAACAATTTGAAGAAGCTTATCCTGAATCTCCTCATAGGTTCGATTATCGATATATTTTAGGGCCTCGGCTATGTCCATGATCGACGATGACTCTGCAGCGGATGCCCTGGCAATCGCAAAGAATCGCATTCGCTCCTTTGGTTGATTGCGACCATTTCCTTCAGCGATGTTAAGCACAATACTGCTTACTGCTCTCCTGAGTTGATCAATTAAATAACCAGTTCCTCTTGGCCATGAGCGGGTTATCGATGGCACGCTCCTTGCCACATACAGGGCCATTTCGTAGCATTTCAATTTTTTGTGATTTAACATGATTACTCCTTTCTGGGATGGGGGCTTCATTGCCTCCTCAAAAATGTGGGGAGGCAATGAAGCCTTCATCCAGTTAAAGGAGATATTTATGAATCACAATAAATTGAAATGTTATGGATTGCTACTCGATGCCGCAAGGATCGTGCCATCGATATTGAACAGATTACCCAGGGGAAATGCCTATATTGAGGATCAACTCAAACGAGCTTTATCCAGTGCAATACTTAACCTCAGTGAAGGGAATGGTCGCCGAAGTATCAAGGAGAGAAATCGCTTCTTTGATATCTCACTCGCCTCAATATCTGAAACATCATCAGCAATTGATATCATATCAGCTTACGGTTACATATCAGCGTCTGTTGAAATGAACGTAAAGAATCTCCTGACAAGGGCATATTCTATGGTCATTAAGCTGAGAAAATAGGAATCTAAGATCTTAACATCCAGATCTAATTCTTCAGCTATCAATCTATATTCTGGACTCTAATGTTAGGCTGATAGGATTTCTCTCGTGATTTTCTTACCTAATTCTACACCTGGCTGATTGAAGGGATTAATCCCATAGAGCATTCCCATATAGGCCACCTGAATCTGATAGGCCATCAAGAGGCCCCCCATATGATACTCATCCAATTTCTTGAGAGAAATTTTTACATGTGGACGACCGGCATCTTTCAACGCACGTCCCGTTGCCTCTTCTTCTGCCTTCAAAACACTCTGAAGAGAGTGTCCAGAGAGATACTCAAATGGCTCAGGCATATCGGGCGACAATTGTCGCTCGGATTTGAATTCATCCAGACCCATAATTGTAATAACCTTGTCCCGTGGACCAGACATGTAGAGCTGAAGCTGGGAGTGTTGATCCGTCACTCCAACGGCCTTAACCGGCGTCGGACCCTTATTCTCCTTGCCCAAACTCTCGGCCAAGAGCTGGGCATACCAGTCACTGAACCTTTCTAAGCTATCAGAGTAAGGCATCATCACCGAAATCCGTGAATTTTTAAGGGTGTCAAAAAGATAGTGAACAACGGCATTCATGTAGACAGGATTCTTCTCTAAATCAAAGACGCTGGCCCTGTCACGCATGTCGGCTGCACCAGCCAAAAGGGCTTTAATGTCAATCCCCACACAGGCCGCCGGCAATAGACCCACCGAACTCAAGACAGAAAAGCGTCCACCAACATTGACCGGCACCGGAAAACTCTCAACCCCTTCTTCCTTTGCAATAGAACGAAGCGGACCGGTTGTCGGATCAGTTGTGATAATGACATGATCCCGCCAACGCTCACGCCCAAATTTCTTGATCAAGATATCGCGAACCAGAAAAAATTGAGAAATCGTCTCAGTCGTTCGACCCGACTTGCTGATGACGTTGACACACGTCTGTTTCCAGTCCAAATAATCCAAAACCGCATCAAAACCGTCGGGATCAATATTGTCACAGATATAAAGTCTCGGACACCCCTTACGGCCACGTGCCGGTAAATCATTGTATGTTGAGGGAAGAAGTGAGGTCTTCAGACAACGAAGCCCCAAGGCTGATCCACCAATACCAAGGACCAATAGGTTCTCATGTTTCGACCCAACCCTCTTGGCAAGATCCAGCATGCCGGTTACATGATCCAGATTGTCAGGGAGATCATAGAAACCGACCTCGCCACGATCACGCGTCGCCGAAAGCCTTTCATGCGCCGCCTTGGCATGGTCAGTAAATGACGTAATATCGTTTTGGGTGAGTCCCGCCTCGTCGCCAATAGCGTCGGCAAAGAGATTCGAAAAATCGTATTTGATTGTATCCATGCGGGCTAAAAAGACATAACTCTTTTGAAATGTCAATGAGTATCGTTGATCGGTTGAGGTCTCGATGCCCGTATCGGTTACGTCAAACGGTAACGCCTATATTAGACGAAACCCAAACCGTATAACGACACGAGTATCGAAACCAAAACCATTTAACGAGTTTTTTAGGGGAGGTCCAGCATACCGGAAAATTTCACGACAACTCGAATACCACCAAGAAAGCTGTCGAAAAGCCCGTTGCCGGAGGGGTTTTGAGATAGAGTTGTCTCGAAACCAAATATAATCTTGCTACCATCAAAGGGCTCATCCGTAACCGCTTCCAGATTATCAATTGTAAAATCGACAGCCGCAGCAAGTCCCGGAGTAATCTCCTCGTATGTGATACCGCCCATCACGACACGAATTCGGAAACCAACCTCGGTCATCGAAAGAACGCTACCATCAAATGTTCCAACGCCCACAACATCCGGCGATCCACTGATAATAATCGAAAGCTCATCAATCGGTTGACCCTCAAGAGGTTCGCCCGGTCCATTACCTTTAAGCGCAATAAGAACAGGAGGAAACTCATTCATATCGAGCTTCAGAGACGTCTCGTCCAATTCAAAGGAGATCGGCGCCGCCATCGGAACTTCCGCTGCGCCCCCGGTCATCACACCGGGAAGATCGATCGAAAAAGTTCCAGTAAAACACATCGTCGTTCCAGAGGCCTCACAGTCACCGCCACTCAGACCGCCCATTCCGACTGCAGTCTCTTCACCATTCGGTCCCGGAACCGCACCACCCACCAATTCAATATTCGAATAGCCTCCCCTGGGCTTATCAAATGCAACAATCAACATCGCGCGATGAATCGCCGGCTCATACTCCATTATTGTCGGAGCAGGAATCGATTCATCAAGCTCAACAGTCTCTTCGACTTCCTCAATACCTTCAGACTCTTCATCATCGGCTTCCGAAGACATATCTATTTCCTCATCAGTGCTAGCCTTCGCATTCATAACCTGACTCATCGAGACAACCGCACTTCGAGTCCCTGCGCGCTTAGCAATCTTCGATGATTCAATACCGCCACTAAAACTCTCATCCAAAACGATCGGATCAAAGCGATCATCGGCAGTCGTTAACCAACCGTTGAATGTCGCCTCAGTCGTATCCAGATTCAATGGAGCATACGTAATTTCAAGATTCAAAACCCCCATCGGCGGAACAAAAATATCCTTCTGCCCTACCTGCTCAGAACCCACGCTGACCTTCGTCACCTGAAAGTGACCCTGCTCATTACTGTTTGCCCAGAAACCAACGCTCATAATATGCTGAACATCCGTCTCTGATTCGTTGAGTATTTGCACGGTCTTCACCCGATTCCCAGTCACACGGGTCGCCGAATAGGTCTCTTTCCGATAATTGCTAAAGGACTGCATTTCCGAACAGCCGTACATCATCAGAACGAGAACAATCGCCGCTATTTTATATATGTCACGCATGTCAGCCCCTTTATCGGCCCCATTCGCCTAAAGTTGCTAAATAATTTCTGCGCACAGACGCACCGCATAAACCACAAGAGCGCAGGCCAAATATTTCTTTATTTTTCAAGTTATTAGAGAGCTTATCTCAGCTGATATATTAACTATTTTGAACCGAAATTGTGGCGTTTCAGGTAGTCAGGATAGAGCTTGTACGCCGGTTTCACCACCGGAAGAAGCTTCAGAACCTTCGGAATCTGTCCCTTTGCGATAATCTGACGACGCGCAATCGCCATCATCAGGTTGACCTGACCCATCCAGAATTTATGGGCAATGTCGGCCTTCATCTTCATTTCGACATCAGGTTTCATCTCCTTATCATCATATAGAAAGTCGATATTATTATTTCGGCTATCAATCGTAATCGAAAGAGAGGGCTGTTCATAATCAAAGCGGATGACCATTCCACCCTTCAGGAGAGAGTTGCGAATATCCTCAACCTCCACTAGCTCCTCAAAAAAACCACCCAGTACCTTTTGAAGTTCTTCCGAACTACCAAACGTTGTCATGACGCCTCCAAAAATATTCCGGTTTCGGTGTCGAGGCTCGTATCGTTTACCGTCTAACGGTGTCGCTACCCCTTAACGACAGACGATACGAGCATCGTAACCCAAACCGTATTGAAAATCATTATTCATAGTTTCCGTCTAGAAATGGCAACAACTCTTCCGCCACAACCTCACGCGGATTATAAAAACTAGTGCCATCATTCTGTGCACCCTCAGCCACCTTCTCTAAAACATCCTGCTGAACACCCATCTCTTTAAACGTCATCGCCAGATGGGAATGCTCAGTCACCTCTTTACGAAAGCGCTCGATCCATACCCAAAGATCCTTTGCCGCCGTCTCATCATCCAGATCGGGCGAACTGATCAAGAGCCGTCGCGCAACCTCCGCATACCGCTTCTTGGCAACATCCATATTGTAGAGAATGCCGACCGGAAGCGCGAGAAAGATTGCCTCTCCATGTGAAAGACCGGTTTTACCGCCCAGCGAGTGAGCGATGCCATGTATGACACCCACCATTGCATTATCAAAGGCCATCCCAGCAATTGTTGCTGCCGTCATCATCTCCGAACGAAAATACATATCGGTCGGATCTTTCAATACCTTGATCAGAAATTCCTTGATCAGACGAAGAGACTCTATCGCCAGTCCATCAGAAATTGGCGAACGCATGGGCGACGTAAAGGCCTCCAACGCATGTGAAAAGGCATCAATCCCCGTCGCCGACGTCAGTTTTGACGGCATCTTAAGCGTCAGCGATGGATCTAAAATGGCCAGTGTCGGCTTTAAAAAATCATCGATAAAGGAATGTTTCACGCCTGCGTCCTGATCCAGAACAACAGCGGCCGACGTTACCTCCGAACCCGTCCCCGCCGTTGTCGGAATAACAATCAGCGGATGAAGCTTTGACGGAATCGTCTGAACACCGGCGTAATCCGAAAGAAGGTCTCCGCCGTGTGTCATCAGAATATTAGCCGCCTTTGCGCTGTCAATCACGCTTCCGCCACCCAGTGCTAGAATAGAATCGGCCTTCCCCTTCCGACCAAAGTCAGCAAGGTCATGAATGACCGAAATCGGGGCATCCTTCTTAATATCAAGATAGGGGCCTACCACATCACCACCGGCTCCCTTGATCATTTCTACAATGGGATCAACCAGACCTGCAGCCTGAACACCGTGATCACTGACGACCAACGTTCGTCCTACCCTGAGCGTCTGAAGTTCGGAGGTAAAATCCTCCGAAACGCCAATCCCAAAAACCACTTTTGTTGGGGAATAAAATTGAAAATACTCGTACATCTTTGCTCCTTACAACTTACAGCTTATAACTTACCACTAACGAGTTTCTCAATATGCGGTGCGTCGACAAGCTTCGTGACATAATTACCCGTAAAACAGGCATCGCAATACCACTCACCCCTGCTCTCTTTCTCAAACCAGTAGAGACCATCATGGCTGAGGTATCCCAGGGAATCCGCACCAATAAAGCGTTTGATCTGGGAGAGATTTTTCGTCGAAGCAATCAACTCTTCACGTGTCGGCGTATCGATTCCATAAAAACAGGGCCAACAGGTCGGTGGCGACGAAGAATTCCTGGCCGAGATCCTCAGCCTGTACCAGG
>CAYWXY010000081.1:10393-11193 GCA_964462555.1 uncultured Pseudomonadota bacterium
GGTCGGTGGCGACGAAATCCGAACATGGACCTCCTTCGCCCCTGCCTTTCGGAGCATCGTCACGATTTTCTTACTCGTGGTTCCCCGAACAATCGAATCGTCAACAACGACCACTCGTTTTCCCTCCAAATATCCCTTTACCGGATTCAACTTGATCTTAACACCAAAGTGACGGATCTCACTTTCAGGTTCAATAAATGTCCGACCCACATAGTGATTCCGAACCAGCCCCAACTGAAAGGGGATGCCGCTCTCCTCGGCGTAACCGATCGACGCCGGCACACCCGAGTCGGGAACAGGCACAACGAGGTCAGCATCGATGGGATGTTCACGCGCCAACTGCCTACCAAACCCTTTACGCGTTTCATAAACGCTATGACCAAAGGCCATACTGTCAGGCCTCGCAAAATAGATCAGCTCAAAGATACAGTGACAATCTTTCTTTGGTCTCTCGAATGGACGATATGATTTCAACCCCTTCTCATTAATGACCAAGACCTCGCCCGGCTCCACGTCACGTTCATACGTGGCCCCCACGAGATCCAGAGCACACGTCTCAGATGCCACAACATAAGCCTTGTCGAGTTTACCTAAAACAAGTGGACGAAAGCCATATTGATCGCGGACAGCAATCAGATTCTTTTCGTCAAGAAAGACCAAGGAGTAAGCCCCCTCCACCTGTCCCAGTGCGTCAACGATTCGATCCTTAAATGTCTTCTTCTGAGAAAGTGCAATCAGGTGCATGATGGCCTCGGAATCCATCGTCGACTGAAAAATCGAACCATCCTCTTCGAGTTTAT
>CAYWXY010000082.1:0-11124 GCA_964462555.1 uncultured Pseudomonadota bacterium
AGAGACCTATATCGAGCGAAGTGTTGATGCTGTTGAGGAATGGACGGAGCATCAGGTTCTGACATTAGAGAAAGAGGCGCTCGGTTTCTATCTGACCGGCCATCCGCTCGCCCAATATGAAGAACTGCTCTCCCAATATACGAACGATACCATTGCCGCGATTAACAACCTGCGGTCGAAGCGTGAGGTTCGATTTGCCGGTGTTGCGGCCGGCATGCGCGAGATCATGACCCGCCGTGGTGAGAAGATGGCCTTTGTCACACTGGAGGATCTGACGGCAACGGTCGAGACGATCATCTTTTCGGATGTCTATAAGAACGCGGAGCATCTGATAAAGGGTGAGTTGCCGCTTTTCTTTATCGGCACCTCTGAGGTAGGGGAGGAATCGGTTAAGGTCATCATCAAAGAGGCCTACCCGGTTCAGGAGTTGCCGACACGTCTCACGGGGAGTGTCCATTTTCACCTGAGTGCCGTTGAGACGAGTGAGAAACAGTTGATGCAGCTCAAGGCCGTTTTGGCCCAGCACCCTGGGGATTGTCCGGCCTATCTCCACCTCTCGATCCCAGAGAAGAGTGAGACCGTTATGTCACTTCCGAAAAAACTCTATGTGGCCCCGAGTCTGGAGCTGGTGAAGGTCTTGGAGAAGGTCTTTGGCCACAATATCACCCGTTTCCAGGCCTAGGAATTCTCGACCACTTCCTTTAAAGTAGATTGATAACCCCCTGAAAAACAAAAAAAGTGTTCACTGGCGTTCATTGAGGACGAATAGCCCTTGATTTTATACGTCCTCGGGTATACCAATAATATAACAGAAGGAGGTATTATGACCGCAGCGGGTCGCCTACCGACAAGATTCCTGCCTTTTCGTCTTCCTGACCTAAAACTCGATCTCGATAGTACAGTTGTTCGAAACCTCGATC
Source organism: uncultured Pseudomonadota bacterium (assembly GCA_964462555.1). Lineage (GTDB taxonomy): Bacteria > UBA10199 > UBA10199 > CAYWXY01 > CAYWXY01. The sequence continues at coordinate 921 of CAYWXY010000082.1, forward strand.
CAGCAAGTCTGATTAATCTTTCTGGTATCGGGGCAGGACTGGTCGTTCCGATCGAAGGAGACGGTGCCACGATCGATCCAACGCTACTTCTTCAAATAGACGGTGTGGTTTCTGGCTACATGGATGCCGTGGAGGGAATGGATGTTGAAGATATTGGCTTAGGTGTCGTTGTTCCGGGCCCCTTACAAATGCCATCGCTCGATACGATCATGGCAGATCCAGAGATACGAGACTTGGCCGCCTTTGGCGTCACTCATCTATCTGATCTTTCAGAATCGACAACCGGTCTGGCAGCGTTTCTAGATGGTCTCGGGGGAGAGAGTCGCAAGCCGGGTGATACACTTCGTACCGGAGAGCGTTTTCTCCTCGATGGAAAAGATACACCACCACCCGGTGCCGCTACTCCTTCCACCACTTCAGGAAAATATCATTTGGATCCAAATCAAATGCATCCCGTTCAGCCTGAGAGTATCGTCGTTACCAAGCATGGTGCGGTCGTCTTTAAAGGCGGGACGGGGAATATCGTTTTTCGCACAATTGTTGGGAGTCAAAATGATTTTTTTGGCATTGAGGGTGTTGTGAAGTTATGGGTCATTGAAGATCGGCCAATGATTGACATCGCGCAGGGACGCCATCGTGCCGAGCAAGAGGGGCCGATGTATCTCACGTTCTTTATCCTGTCTGGGATGAAGGAGAAGACACCGGTGGCCGTTAGTCATCGGATGGCGCCCTTTGCAGAGATTATCGTGAGAAACTCCTACAGTGGTCCCGATCCAGCTACTCTTGCAGACGACAATGTGGCGATGAGCTATCCGGCCGGCAAAGAGACACCCGGCTTTCCCCATCTTCTTGAGGAGACAAAATCGTGGGAGGGCTTTCCACTGGATTCGATGATTGAACATCATACGTTTGATGCCGCCGGTGTTTTGGAGTTTCAGGGTGTGACGCTCGTTGATCGTGGAAATAGAGTCTATTCCATCTACGAAGATGGCGCCTATGTTGGGAATCTCAATCTGGCCGACTATCCGGCACCATCGATTCCTCGAGAGATGTCGGAACCATTGTCACCATCTGCCATCGCTTTGCGCCAACGTATTTTTGTCGATGGAGAACCGGGGCTCATTCCGTTTCACTCGGGGAGCCTTTTTACAAAAGAGGGAACATCTGGGCATATGGTTGTCCGCGATGGGCGGGCGATCGTGTATGATCCACCAGCCGACGTTATCGAATGGATGGAAGACAATGGCGTCCCCCTTGATGTTATTGATGAGATTGTCTTGACGCATGCCCATATTGATCATGCGGCGGGGGCGGCGCGGTTGATCAGTCGGATGCCGCACCGTGTGTCGTTTGCAGCAGCACCCGTTGTTGAGCAACAATTTGTCGATATGTATCACGCGATGACGCTCGGACAGGTTGAGAGAGATGTGATACGTTCCATGTGGGATTCACATCCCCTCCGGATGATGGAGCCGTGGCAGAGTGTGAATGGTTTATGGTTTATTTGGAACCACAGTTTTCATTCGATTCCGGCCGTGGGCTACACGCTCTATAGCGATAAACCAGGACGTCCGGGTGCTCGTGTCGTGGTTAGTTTTTCTGGAGATACACAGTTCGATCCAACGAAGGTCTGGGATTTAGTCGGAAAAAATGATGAGGCGACGGGTCGGCCGATTATCTCCGATATGGTCCGGGCATTCACGGTCACAACGCAGCCACTCTTTGGTCTTATCAATGGTGCCATTTCAATCGTTGATGCCGGTGTGGGTCCCCTCCATCCGACCGTTGAATTGTTAAGGACAATGTACAGCGCTCAGATTTTCCGGTTTGGAAGTCTCCTTCTGGCGTATCATGAGGCGCCAGGAAAGGTTGAGGAGGCAGGTCTTCCATATCTGGGTGAGGGGGTTGGCGCGGCGATATCACTGGCCGATCTAATGCAGTGGAAACGGCCAACATCCCTCGATCGAAAACACTTGGTCATTCATCAATCATTGATGCGCGTCCCCGATTTTGCCGAGCGTCTCTCAACTGGTGAAATTGATCAGTTAGCACGAATCGGAAATATCGCCAGTTTTGCAGAGGGTGAGGTCATTATTGAAGAGGGGAGTCTGGGCGACCAGATATATCTCGTGATCGATGGTGAGGTAGCAATAATTAGGGAAGACGAAACGGAGCCACTGGCAGTTCGTCGAAGTGGAATTTTTGGTGAGACGGCGGTCGCAACCCGTGAGCCGAGAAACGCTACCGTTATTGCGACCAGGCCAACGCGCGTGGCGGTTTTTTCGGGTGATCGTGTCACCAGCCTTTTGAAAAGTGCTGGGATTATTCAGCAGTGGGTCGACCTGGCCGTTCTGCGTGAGGCCATGGCAGGAATAAAATCGGAGAAACCAATATTGAGAGATCTGGATGCTGATGCCTGGGATCGGATTCTTCTCCACGTCGAGTCGGTTTCATTTAGAAAGGATGAGACTATTCTTCAGGAGGGGGAGAGATCGAGGGATGTCTACATTGTGCGAAGGGGTGAGGTTGTCATTAAAGAGCCGGGCAGTCCATTTACTAAGTGGATCGATGTGGGCGAAGGGGCTGTCATTGGCGAAATGGCGGCGATTACAGGTCAACCCAGGAGCGCAACGGTCACTGCCGGTTCGGATGTGGAGCTTCTGAAAATTCCAGAGGCAGACCTTGAGAGAATTCTTGAAATTCCACAGATTCGTGCGGCGTTCGTGGCCATGACGGTCGAGCGAAAGGCCGACAGGCCCTAATCAATTCTTTTGACCCGCTTCCAGCGGTATGTTACGTACCTTATAAGCACCGGGAGCTTAGATTCTAAGCTCCCCGGTGCTTATAAGGTTTATATGGCTGAACTCATTACAATTCCCAAAGAGGCTGAGAGAGTCCTGACCGTTGGTATTCAGCGGCCAGGTATGTCACGGGAGTATTCCGAAGCTTCACTCAAGGAACTCGAGGCACTTGTCGACACGGCCGATGGTCAGGTTGTTGCGCGCGCTTTTCAGGATCTTAAACAGCCGAGCGCAGCGACGCTTATTGGGAAGGGGAAGGTCGACGAGATTCAAAATCTTCTCAGCGATGAAGAGATCCAAACCGTCGTCTTCGATGACGAGCTTTCACCAGCACAGAACCGAAACCTGAACGAGGCTCTCGGCGTGAAGGTGATCGATCGAACGGCACTCATTCTCGATATCTTTGCAAAGCGGGCCCAAACGAAAGAGGGTAAGCTCCAGGTCGAGTTGGCCCAGGTCGAGTATCGCCTGCCGCGTCTCAAGGGTGTTGGACTCGCGCTCTCACAGCAGGCCGGTTATATCGGAAACCGCGGCCCGGGTGAGACGAAACTTGAGGTCGATCGTCGACGGATCCGCGAGAGGATCACACGTCTGAAAAAGGAGATAGGAAAGGTCCAGAAACATCGAGAACTCCACCGCCGAAAACGCGAAGGGGTCCCGATTCCAACCGTCTCCCTCGTCGGTTATACCAATGCGGGAAAGTCGACGCTCCTTAACCAGATGACCGGTGCCACCGTCTTCGTCGAAGATAAGCTCTTTGCAACGCTCGATCCGACAATTCGTCAGCTCAAGTTAAAGAGTGGTCGAGAGATCTTACTCGCCGATACCGTTGGTTTTATACGGAGACTACCCCACCAGTTGGTAGAGGCTTTTAAGGCAACCTTTGAAGAGGTTCGTCGTTCCGATCTGTTGCTTCACCTTATAGACATTTCATCGCCCGATGCCGAGGAACAGATACAGACCGTCCACAATGTCCTGGATGAACTGGGCCTCAGCGACATGCCAACGCTCAAGGTCTATAATAAATGTGATGTGGCCGTTCGAACCCTTCGGCCGGATGCTGAGGTCGTGGAAATCTCGGCCCTGAAGGGGAGTGGTATTGATACGCTCAAGGAGCGGATGGACGAAGTCCTCCTTGAGTTCTTTTCCCATGTGGTGATGAGAGTTCCATATCGGGATACCCGGATCTTGGACGATCTCTATCGGCATGGCCACGTGGTTCGTGTTGAAGAGAAAGATACCCATTTACTGGTCCATGTCGATCTGAATCAGAAGCAGCGTGGTCGGTATGCCCGCTATATCATCTGATTTTAATTTTTGTTGACCTGAATTCACATTTACTTTAGATTCCAAACCCTTATGGAATTCAGCATTCGAAAATTTGGGATTGCCAATTCACTCACCGCCTTCCGGATGATCTGTATTCCGTTCTTTGTCCTCTTCTTTGTATTGAAATATTACGAGTTGGCCCTGGCGATCTACTGCCTGGGTGCTTTGTCCGATATGATTGATGGGTCAGTGGCGCGTCTCCTAAAGGAAAAGAGCCAATTTGGGGCCCTCCTTGATCCGATCGCCGATAAGGCCTGTATGCTGACGGTCTTTATCACGTTGGCTATTGCGGCCCCCGAGGTAATGCCGGTTTGGTTTATTGGGATCATCCTCATTCGGGACGCCGTGGTTACGGCGGGATTTATCTATGTCAGGGTTAAAAAGATAGACTACAAGGTGAGGGCAATCCTCTCATCGAAATTTGCAACACTCGGAGAGACGGTGGCCGGAACTTTCGCATTAATCTATGTTGTTTGGCCGCACGGAACAATCTGGAAATATCCGATCGGCGACATCACATATGGGTCGATCTTGGTCGCATCGGTCCTGATACTCGTTGCGACAATGCGCTACCTCAAGATCGGTATCGACCTGGTTGATCAACAAAGTAAGTAATTCATCTATCATGTCTCATCACCTTCATATCAAAGATCTGGGAACAATCCCCTACCGGGAAGCCTTGACCCTCCAACACGAAATGCGATCACAGCGTGAGAAGGGGGAAATTGAAGACACCGTTCTCCTCTGTGAGCATCCCCCTGTCTTCACACTCGGTAAACAGGAGTGTGATTCCGACTTTCTTTCATTACGTGAGCGTATTGAAGAGGCAGGGATCGATATTGTGTCTGTCGAACGGGGAGGGCGGATCACGTACCATGGTCCTGGTCAGCTGGTTGTTTATTATATTGTCGATGTTCAGAATATCTCAACGGGCGTCAAAATCTTCGTGAACCAGATTGAAGAGATATGTATCCAGACACTCAGGCGCTTTAATCTGGCGCCATCACGCAAAGAAAAATATCCAGGGATATGGATTGAAGATCGAAAAATCGCGGCTATCGGACTCCATGTTTCAAAGGGGATATCAATGCATGGTATGGCGCTGAACGTCGATCCAAACATGGAACACTACCACCACATTATTCCTTGTGGAATTCGGGAATACGGCGTCACCTCGATAGTTAAAGAACTCACCAGTGACAACATTTCAATGAGTGATGTGAAGAGGGAAGTGGTCCAAAGTATCCGGACAGAGTTTATTCAACCGAAAAAGTAAGATCATTCGAATTGGTGCCGAATTCATCATCGTTCGGTTCTTCATACGCCGGGACCTCTTCGAGCTGGTCCTTAAGATCCGGGAGAGACTTGAGATAGTTTTTGTATTCTTTTTCCGTAATTGCGCCCCGCTCCATGTTGAGCTTGAGGGCCCGAATATCAACACTGAAATCGTTCGCTTCCTTTGCCATAAATCATTCCTCACTATTTTCGAATCGTTGCTTTTTCAAATTCCATCAAGAGTTTGCCACCCTTGAAGATCCGGAGATCACCGGAGGACTCGCTGATAACGAAAGCGATGGCTTTTGTCAAGGCCGTAATTCCTGCGGCTGCGATGTGTCGGCTTCCCAGACCCCGTTGTAGCTTGGTTTCGTCGCCGGCCGCATTCAGGAACCGCCCCGCGGTCAGGGCGATACCGGTACCGCTAATGACAAAGGCACCGTCCATAGCACTGAATTCTCTAAGGGTTTCCTTCATGGCGGCGTTCAGAATGTTACGTTCCTCTTCGTCGTAGCCCTTGAAGGGGTTAATAATCATCTGTTTGGAGAGCTGCATGACCTTCTCTTCATCCCCGACAACAAAAATGGTTCCCACTGGCTTTCCTTCACGTCCCTTGTCTGAGAGCTCAATGCCAAGATTCAGAATGGCCTGAAAGACCTCTGGATTGACATCTTCGGATAGGTTCGTCGAACTTTTGCCGGTAATGATTTCGGTCTCATTCGAGGTGTCAATAAATTGAATCGAATCGAGGTGGCCTTGATCGGTATTGCCAACGACACAGACAATCTTGTCTCCCTGATTGATGCGGCCGCTGGAGAGGGCCAGAAGAACGGCCAGTTTCATGAGCGATGACCGTGTCAATGGAATGCGCGGAACCACGATGACATCTTTGACCCTGGGGGCTAAGGACTTCTTGCTGGAGCTGGAGAGATCCCACTTCTTCTTCTTGCTGACAAGGAAGAGGTCGAATTTCCAGGGCCACTTGTCCTCAAAGATCAGGCTATCCAGTGGATCCACATGGATGATAACTGCGTGTGCACCGCGCTTGCGGGCGATGTTAAACGCCGACTTCAATGTATGGTGGTTAATCTCTTTCATTCCTTATTTGTAACCGATTTAATCCGAAAGTTCAATCGGTAAAGCTCTTATACAAGTTGACGAATGATGGGTGGTTTCGTATAGTTGGAGCCATCATGATTAAAAAATGGATCTTCATAGTCCTTGTAATGCTCTCTATTCCTGCTTTTGCGGCTATTCCATCCTCGGAAATTGAGGTGACATGGAATCCGGATCCCCTAAAGGTTGAAATCGGAAAGACGATTACAACGACTGTTGAGTTTCGAATGCCGGCCGGTTGGTTTGTCTATGTCGACAAAACCGATCTGGAGTTTGTTGCGCTCGAGGGTATTCGTGTTCTTCGTGTTGATTATCCGAAGCCGGCGAAGAAAGAGGATCCCCTTGGCACCGGAACGATCGATGTCTTTCTCTCGGGAAGTACGATTTCAGTTGAATTGTTAGTTCCTCCCGAAATGGAGGACGGAATTTATGAAATGAGCGCCATTCTCCACTACCAAGGGTGTACCGACAAGGTTTGCCTGCGGCCGGTCAACCAGGATATTGATTGGTCGGTCTATGCTGGGGATGTTTCGGAGGACCTGAAGGCTCAGGCCAAGAGTCGAGGTATGAAGCGTGGCTTCTCATCCCTCTTTGATCTCTTCAAGGGAAAAGGCTCAGATAACGTTTTAAGTTTCGATCTTAAATGGTTGTTTCTGATAGCCTTTTTAGGTGGTATCTTAAGTAGTTTCACCCCCTGCATCCTACCGCTCATACCGGTGACGATGCTCATTATTGGTGTTAACCCAAAAACAACGTGGAAGTCGAATCTAAGACTCTCGCTGGCACTGGTCCTCGGGATGTCGGTCACTTATGCGGCCTTGGGTATTGCGGCCGCGGCGCTTGGGACAGGACTCGGATTTCTCTTCCAGAGTCGACTCTTTCTCCTTTTTGTCATCTTCTTTTTCACTGCGATGGGATTGTCACTCCTTGGGATCTACACGTTTCAGCTCCCTCTCAGTTTTCGGAATGCACTAAGTAAATTGGGTGGAGGCGGTGGTGTTCGTGGCGCCTTTTTCGCCGGCATATCGATGGGACTTTTGGCGACTCCCTGTGTGGGGCCGGTCGTTGGGGCGCTCTTGGTCTATGCTGCAACAGCGCATCGACCGAGTACCGGTTTCTTTCTTCTCTTGGTCTATGGGTTGGGGCTAGGCGTCGTAATCCTGATGGCCGGTACCTGGTACGGAACGATAATTGGTCGCCTGAAAAAGGCCCGGATGAAATGGGCGAAGAAATTTATCGGCCTACTTTTGATCGGAGCAGCCCTCTATTATCTGCATAGCCTGGTTCCCTATACGGCCCTCTTTATGACGCGTGCAGATCATCCGATCGCATGGCAAGAGTCGGGACAAGTCGTCTTTCAAGACCAGTCAAAGCCCAAGATGGTTCTCTTTACGGCCAAGTGGTGTCCTCCTTGCAAGATTCTGGATGCCTTTGTTTTGAAATCACCGGAGGTGGTTGAGTTGTCAGAGCGCTTCCAATCGATAAAAATAGATACGACATATGTGACACATGAAAATGAGGAGTGGGTCGAGAAATATCGAGTTCAGGGTTGGCCGACAATCCTCTTCTTGTCACCAGATGGTGATCTCTATGGTGACCTCACAATCTTTGGTGGCTATATTCGATCGGCGGAGTTGACCGATCATATGGAGAAGGCGCTAGTGAGGAGCGGTAAAAAAAGTGGGACGTAGCTTTTTCACAAAATATGAAAAGCGGATCGTGGAAGCGATTGCTGGGACAATCATTCCTCACCCTCGGGGCCCCTTTACCCGGAGCGTGAAAGATATTGATATTGCCGAACGTGTCGATGAGCATCTCGGCTTTTTGCGGGTCGATTATCGCTGGACCTACCGGATCTTTCTTTTTTTAATGGAGTTTGGCGGTCCTTTCTATAAGCTTCGGATGAAATTCTTTACCCGGATGAATGCCAAGCAGCGCAAGGAATATGTCGGCGCCTGGCACCGGACCTGGTGGAGTCCCAAACGTCTGATTGCCCGTTTCATCGAATCACTCATTAATATCAATTATTATACGGTTCCGGAGGTGGCGAACGAATGTGGATATACGCCATCGTTTAAGGTGCCGAGTTCGAAAGAACGGCCACAACTTGAGGGGCTTTTTGGAGATCCTCTTGAGGGAGAACATGAGATCTCGGTCGATGCCGTCGTTGTCGGTTCGGGTGCGGGGGGAGCCGCGGCGGCAAAAGAGTTGGCCGAGAATGGGCGAAGCGTTGTCATCTTGGAGGAGGGCGGCATGCACTACACCGATCAGTATGGTCGGGATGCCGTCGAGATGACACGGAGACTCTATCGCAATGGTGGACTTCTAGCGACATTTGGGTGGCCCAATATCTTGATTCCGCTCGGATGTTGTGTCGGGGGAACGACCGTCATTAATTCTGGGAGTTGTTTTCGTTGCCCGGATCATGTGCTGAAACGTTGGGAGTATGATTTTGGCCTCTCCAAATGGAGTCCCGAGAAACTGAGAGGCTATTTCGAAAAGGTTGAAAAAATCCTGCATGTCGAGAAACCAAGATCGAGTGCGATCAGTCGAAATACAGATGTCTTTAGAAGAGGGCTCGACAAACTTTCACTCAAGGGAGAGACAATCCCTCGCGATGCGCCAAAATGTGATGGGAGCGGTGTTTGTTGTTTCGGTTGTCCGACCGGTGCGAAACAGAGCTCGGATATCAGCTTTATACCAGCTGCGGTAGAGGCGGGGGCGAAGGTCTACACCCATTGTCGGGCAGAGCGATTGGTTTATGATAAGGGACAGGCGAGACGGATTGTGGCGACATTTATTCACCCCGAGACAAAAAAGAAGGTCGGTCGACTCTTTGTTAATGCCAAGGTTTTTGTTGTTGCGTGTGGGACGATTCATACACCGGTTTTTCTCAAGGGTTCCAAGCTTCCTGATCTCTCGCGTTCGATCGGACATAATTTGACACTTCACCCGGCCGCAAAGGTCGTGGGTCTCTTCGATGAAGAGGTGAAGTCGTGGAATGGTATACCACAAGGTTTTCATGTTGATGCCCTGGAGGCCGAAGGGATCAAGCTGGAGCAGATTTTTCTGCCGCCGGCCTATATTGCGTCGAGCCTGATGGCGCCGGGCGATATGCACTCTGACATCTTGGCGAACTATAATCGATTGGCGAGCTTCGGCCTGATCATATCGGATACGAGCCATGGTCGTGTCTTCCGCCTGCCGGGTGGTCGCGCCTCAGTCTGGTATTCGATTAATGATTACGATTTTCCAAAATATCTGAGGGGACTGGCATTCCTCAGCCGGGTTTTCTTTGCCGCCGGTGCCAAAAAGGTCTTTCCATGCATCTATAAGGTGCCGGTCATTACACAAGAAGAAGGCCCCGACGCCCTCTATAAAAAACGAATCAAGCCAAAGGATATCGATCTTCAGGCCTTTCATCCATTAGGGACGTGTCGGATGGGGGCGAATCCACGAGAAGCAGCCCTTGATCCAAACGGCAGGCTCTATGGAATGGATAATGTCTATGTGGCCGATGGGTCTATCTTTCCAACATCACTTGGTGTTAATCCACAGGTCACCATCATGGCGGCCGCCACACGAATTGCCGAACATATCCACCGCGAACAACTGTAGGGACAAGATGACGTCATCCTCCGGCTTTCCGCCGGAGGCGGATCCGCCTTTGGCGGAGACCGGAG
>CAYWXY010000083.1:0-11064 GCA_964462555.1 uncultured Pseudomonadota bacterium
CAGGTCGAGACGATTCTTTCCAAGGTTCAGAAGATCTTTTCCGTCTCAGACAATCCAGAGATTACGATGGAGGCGAATCCAGAGACCGTCGATCGTGATAAACTGGCCTCTTTTTGGGCCGCCGGGATCAATCGGTTGTCGGTCGGCGTTCAATCATTTAATGATAACGATCTTCACTATCTGGGCCGTATCCACGATGCAAAGCAGGCCATTTCGGTCTTGAATTCGGCACGCGATATTTTCAATAATCTCAGCCTTGACCTGATTTACGGTATTCCGGGCCAGGCACTGGTTGAGAATCGGTACAACCTCGAAAAGGCACTCACCTTTTCGCCCGATCACCTATCTTGTTATGAACTGACATACGAAGAGGGGACACTCCTTTTTGATGACAAGGATATTCGGCCCGACGATGACGGCGAATCCTTTCTCCTGATTCAAAACTTCTTGAAGCACCATGGCTACAATCATTATGAGATCTCAAACTATTCACGCCCTGGCTTTGAGTGCCGTCATAACCTGGCCTACTGGTCAGATCGAAGTTACCTGGGTCTCGGTGCATCCGCCCACAGCTATGACTCGGAACGTGAGGAACGTTGGTCAAATACGCTCAATCTGAACAACTATCTAAGCCGTGAGTGGGGAAGGAATATTGAACCCTCCCAGGATATCGATCGCTTGTTCACAGGTCTCAGAAAGATGAATGGTTTGCCAACAGTGGAAATTCCCGGTGACTACAAAGGCGCCATTGATCAACTCATCGACGAGGGCTTTCTGGTTCAGGATCAAGAGACACTGCGTCTCTCTGAAAAAGGGATCCTCTTTTCGAATCACGTCGTCCGTGAAATCATGATTCGCTCATAAGGAAACCCCCCACAGATTTTCTGCGGGGGGATAAGCGCAACGTCGGTTAGGGAGGGGTAAACGTCGCGGGTCTTTTATTCGTAACTGAGTGCCACCGTGCCACCTGTAAAATCATCTATCGATAACGCATGATCAGACTTATCCATCGCAATGGGTGTCATGGCGTCAAGTGTAGCAGCATAGTTGTTTGCATCAGGTACTTCGTCGTCACCGACATCATATCCAAGATGTGAAAGGGCGCTCAGATCGTCCTCAGACGGATTCGATGAAATCTGATAATATTTTCCATCTTCATCCGATGCGAAATTGCCGTTATCAAATATCTTTAACAGGAAGTAGTCGCTGTCACTCTCGCTCTCAGAGACGCCGGTTCCCAGCATACTAATCGTATAATCGCCATCACCCGTTCCGGTCTTTCCGGCCTTGATCGTGAAAGTATGCGTCAGGCTATTTCCGGTGACATACGTTCTCAGACAGTAATCGCGATCACTGTCAACGTAATCGACCAACTGAACCATATTCAATTCCAAAGCACCAGTTGTACCATTAAAGCTTCCCTCTATAACGCCGTAGCCGATTTGGGCATTTTCTGCCTCACTCGATCCATCCCAGACCCATGTGAGCAAGGCATGAGTTGTTCCATCATCGTTCTTAAAGGCGGCATGTGAACTGTAATCATCCTCGCTTTCACTGAGATATTCATAGAAATGTGTATACTCTTTCGCAGTGGTTCCAAAATCAAATGGTGAGGCAATCTGTTTTGCCTCTCCTTCAGTTTCCTCGAGGTCTACTAATTGATCCGATTCGGCAGCAGTATCGTATTGCTCGCCTGCCTCCCAGAGGACACGGTAGAGATTCGACATATCGAGAACGCCCTGATGTATGTCGTTATCGAATTCTCTCAGTAGATTGAAAATCTCATATGCCGGATTGCCAGATTCCCATCCAGTTGAGACCTTCATCGAAAGCTCCGTCGAGAGATCCCGAACCGAGAGCGATGTATCGGCCGAGGCCGTGATCACCGGTGTTGTGTCATTGGCGGCGCTGTAAAAGGCGTACTTGCCGCTGGCCATCTCGAAGCCATCTTCGTTACCGTTGGGGTTTCCGACGGTGCTAATACCGCTTGTTCCACAGGCTGCGAGAACCGTCAGCATAACCAAGACCAGAATAGATTTGGAGATCCTCATGACTCCCCCTTTCGGCGCGCAGAGAGGGGCATTAGCTGAATGTTGAGTGCGTAAAGCTCCTCCGGGGTGCGCCTTTCTTCTTTTTCTCTCTCTTGCTGCTGAAGATATTCGACCAATTCAAGCTTAAATCCCTCGATCTTTTTCCGAAGATCCTTATACGTGCGACCATCGACCATGGCGACCAATGACTGGAAATCACGTTCAGTCGCTTTTCGTTTATTGAGAACCTGCTGCGCGAGCTCCAACATTTCGGCGTGATAATTAAACGCAGCCAGTGACTCAACCTCTTCTTCCGTATAAAGGTTCTTACTCGTTTGCTCATAGCCCTTACCATTTTTCTTGATCAGTTTGAGTCGTTCCAAAACCTCGAGACCATTCTTGATCTCCCAGAGTGTGAGTTCACTCCCTAGGCGATCACGAATCCATCGAGGATCATCCTTGAAGTCAGGAGACGAGATCAATTCACGAATCGCGACATAGTACCAATGACTTAAGTATTCGTAGGCATCCTTCGTCATGGCACCAATGCGACGATGTTGCCATGCGAGCATCTGTTCGTAATAGAAACGCTTCGTCTGTGCATCCTTGGCCTCTTTATAATTAACCATCAGTGTGAAGTATTGAGCCTCACGCTTATCTAATGATAGGCCTGAGATAAATTTATGAACACTCTTGAGCGAGATCGGCCTGACACCGTCGACGACCCACTTCAGATACGTCGGAGACTTAAAGCCCGATTTCCGACAGAAGACGCGAAACGAGAAACCACTCACCTCACGCTTGTGCTTAATGAGATCAGCGATATAGGGGACATAGTCCGTATACCGTGTGATCTCCAATCCCTCTTTTTTATTCTTTGTTTCCATAGCCTATATTATCCCATAACCCCCATACCCAAACAAGCCGCTTTCTTTAATTGTGTCTACATTATGTGTACGACCCGTCGGTTTGTTGTCACAACTATCTGAAATTGTTGATATATCGTCCTGTTCCTGAAACATCATCTCGAGGAAGCAGTGGGGTTTATTGTCGAGGCAGTTCCGGATCATGTGGAAATAACCACGTACGCCAACCGCCTTGATCAGTGTTACCGGATGTCTTAGGATGTGCTTCGTTGTTATGAATCCGCTAACCATGGCTCCCCTCCCGCGAAGGATTAATGGGCAACTCTTTGGCTGCCCGTGGCCTTCAACAGCGCATACCGCATGTACTCTTTATTCGTCACGACATTGTCATTAAATCTGTGTACATTTGTGGTCTGGACTGGCTGACTGGGCCACGATCCCATTCTTGCCTGATTCCCCGTTTTCTCTGTTTTTTTTCTTTGTTTTCATAATCCCATTATCACATGAAAATCAGAGAAAGGCAAGAATCTGTTTACAAAATTGTCTACATTTTGTGTACACCTCCCGGGTGCAGGGCGGATGTACATCTCCGGTTTGCCCATCAAAATGTGTACTTTTTCATAATCATCATATAAATAGGTGACGTTTCCGCCCCTGTAACTCATTGATTCATAAGGTGAATATTGCGTGTTTCTTGAAAAATCGACATTAGTCCGTATCAATCATGTCGAAAAATTCAAAATAGCATTAAATTCACTTTATTTTACAGTCATTTAGAGGTGCGGAAACGTCACCAAATCGGTGTCTACTGGGTTTGGGCCGCAGCCGGGAGTGCTTGGGTCTTTGGCGCAGCAGGCCTGAGGATTTTTTGGCAGCCCTGATACCGGATCGGGTTCACATGGATCGGATGGGGTCCCACCATTTTCGCCGCTGCTTGGAGGGCCACCGGGCCCCCAGTTAACGATCGGTGTCTTGTTGTCCATAAAATAACCTGGTCCGCCGCCACCACAGTCGTCGCCGTCCGGATAGTTGGGATCTGGCATGGAAACAGGGGAATTATTCCCATTTCCACAAAAGTTATTGTCATTGCCGCTCGAGGCTGAACACGACGCAATATATGAGAGTGCCCCTGAACCGGTGCAGGCGCTATAAAAATCCGGACCGTTTGGTCGGGGTGAAAAAGAGATTTTAAAGTTGATGCCAACTCCACTAGGTGCATACTTTCCGCCAACCTTCCCGGCCTCCACGCTCCCCCCATCAAAATTCTGTTTGCGGATATCATTAAAGATTTTTTTTAGGTTTAAAGAATTATTAGCTCCATCAAGTGGTGATGGTCCCGATAGATCACCGAGGTCAGTGGATGGGGTGTCAGGTGGTCCACTTTCGTCCTTGTCGGGTGATTCGGGTGTCGGGGTTGGCGACGGATTCAGCTGTTGATGAGGATCATCGTCACCATCTGTTGTTTCACCGCCACCATCGCCACCAACTCCACCGCCCATGGCCGAGAAATTGAGTGGACATGCGACGATATCGGCATTCATTGTAGCCTGATTAAATGCCGCTGCCTCAGGTCCCCCCATCGGATTAAAACCGCCACCACTGAACGAATCTGTTCCACCTCCAGGCGTTGGATCGGTAACGCCACCACCTGGCGTGCCAGAAAAATGATTGGCCAAACCCTTCGGAGAACATATATTTCCACTGCCGTGATCTGATTCAACATAATGCATACCACTCCATCCCTTTTCCTTGGCCATGACAATCTGTGCAAGAATAGGAATTGAATCCCGAAGCGAGGGTTTCATTTTCTTATAATAATGTTCCAAGAGGACAATGGCCCCGGTGAAATGGGCATTGTCAAATTTATCTGGATTGGTTGTGACATTATTCTGAGACGAGAAAAAGTTGCCATAAGCATTCTGAAAAAGTATCGAGAGAGTTGCGCACTTGAAAAGCTTCTCTTCTTCGATTCCCTTGATACAAATCTTACGTGCACTCCGCCATTCGCTAAGTATACCGGCATCTTTCATGTCAAAGTAGATTGCCATCGATGTGATAATCTTTTCGAGTGCGTGAATGTCCGAGATTTCAGGATCAAGCTCCTGCATAGCGCTGATCGCCTCATCAAGAGCGGACGTTTTGGGTGACGCCGAGAAAGTTGTAGGGGATATCAGGAGTATGATCAAGAAAATGCCGAGATAAATAGACCGTAACATATATATACCTCCAATGGTCTACCTCTCAGCGACGTATAAGTAAGCAAAACTCATGCCAGATTACAGAGATATATTATCCAGTAATTACAACAAGTTAGAAGATTAACGATATGATTCCCGAGGTCCGGTGTCACCATTTTGGGGAGAATTACTCATAAACCTGAATCCGGATGGCGTCTTGTTGATCGCTGTTACGTGAGGCGATGGAGATGGTGTGGCGGCCGGGTGTCAGTTGCCATGACGTGGAGTGTGGGGTAGTAGTTGACGCTATTTTTTTATCATCAATAAACCAATCTATTGCGCTTGAGCCCTCAGCCTGAAGATCGAGTCGTTGCAACCTGAGAGGGATATAGGGGTCGATCGCATACGTCGATTTGTCATTCGGATGGGTGATGCGAGTTGCAACGATTTTTCGTTTGGAATCTATAACCTGAGCAGGACACAATGGAGAATAGCGTTCGGGAGCAAGTCGTACCTGGTGTGTCGTAGCCCAATTATAATAAATATGTGGAAGATAAATGAATGATTCCATTTCAGTCCATTCGGCATCACATTGATTACCTGCAAGAAGGCCGTTTCGAGTGTCGATCGTCTGCGTTACATGAAAGTCGCAATTGTCATGAGGGCGGTGATCCGAGACGAAGATTTCATCAATTCCTGTGTGGCAATCATTAGACAATCGTCTTCCCGAAAAGGGACAGATGGTCTGGTGAACAATCGTCTCAGGTTCATCGAACCACGAGAAATCCCGACTCTCAGCTACCATTTGAAAGAGATCCTTAAAAATCGGACCCGCGCCGCTAATCCCCGAAACACCACGCATTCCTGCACCATCAAAATTGCCGGCCCAAACGGCGACCGTAATCTCCGGTGTGTAACCAATCGTCCAGTTGTCGCGAAAGTTTTTTGATGTTCCCGTTTTTGCGGCCACACGGAAGGGGAGATTTAATGGGCTCTCCTCACCAAAACCCATTCTCCTGGCGTTATCATCCGAAAGAATATCAGAGATTATATATGATGTTTCGCCTGAAAGGACATTGTCCCCCCTTGAAACAGTCTCCTTAAGAAATGGCGAGGGAGAAAGATAGTTGCCACCGCGTGCAAGCGCAGAAAAGGCACCAGCAAGTTCGAGGAGTGTGACCTCACCATTGCCAAGCGTGAGCCCTAGTCCATAATGGCCAATCGATTCTTCAAGGTGCGAAAAGCCGAGATCTTTCAGAAGATGAAGAAGATTTTCAGCGCCAAGTTTCGACAAAAGATAGACGGCTGGCACGTTAAGTGAGTTGGCCAGCGCCATTCGAAGACGGACTGGCCCACGAAAGCGTCCATCATAATTTCTCGGCGAGTAGTCGCCATGCTCGGTCGGGAAATGGCGTTCGATATCGGGGATGATCGTAGAGGTTGTCCAGCCATTCTCCAGTGCAAGGGCATACGTAAAGGGTTTGAGGGCGGATCCGGGTTGGCGTAGAGCCAATGCACCATTGACATTGCCGTCACGGCCCCGATTCGAATAATTACCCGAGCCGGCCATCGCTAAGATTTCACCGGTGGCGTTATCGAGGATAATCGCAGCCGCATTCGTCACATTCTTTTGATCAAGTGTTTGAAGGTGTCCTCGAATAATCTCTTCGACGCGACGCTGAAGTTTGAAGTCCAGAGAGGTTTTTACCGATCGCTCGGTGGTGAGCCTCAAAACCCACTCCGAAAAATGGGGGGCGCGAAATGGAAAATCCTTGGATGCAATATTGGGTTGATTAAAAGTGGCTCGTTCAAATTCACCCTTCGACAGTTTTGTTTCATTGAAGAGCTGTTCGAGAAGTAATCGTTGACGACCGATAAGTTGCTCGGAATTACGATGGGGATTTAGGAATGTCGGCGCTCGTGGAATGATCGCGAGGTATGCGGCCTCTGAAGGTGAAAGATCACGCGCCGGTTTTTGAAAATAGATCCGCGATGCTGCCTCGACACCTACAATATGACCACCATATGGTGCGCGGTTCAAATATTGTTTGAGAATATCGTTCTTTGTGTATGAAAGTTCGATGCGGATGGCAATGAGTGCCTCGATAAATTTTGATAGATAGGTGCGGGGCCGGGGATCAAGGATTCGAACGAGCTGCTGTGTGATTGTCGATCCACCAGAGACAATCCTCCCATGTTGGATATTGGTCTTGAGCGCACGGGCCACCGCAAGGAGGTCCACACCGAGATGACTATAGAAACGTTGGTCTTCAGCCATCACGGTTGCGGTAATCATTGCGGAGCTGATCTGATCCAGTGGAATCCAGCGTCCGCGGCCATCCCTCTCAGAAAGGGCTTCGCGAAGGGGTACGCCATTTCTATCTAGGACCTCGCGTAATTGGATCGACGTTGTGTCATGAATCGTGTCGGGGATGGCGAAGAAGGCGAACCAGGTTTCGAAGAGGATGAATAGGACGACCGAAGTGATCGCCAAAGAAGCCAAGATATATTTGTAAAATCTATCCATTACTCAATCTCAATCGTACTCGTCATCGTCCTGCCGAAAGTCTCGGGATGATACATTTCTTCAATCTGTGCCGGTGGTATAGTAAAGGTTCCCTTCGTCGATGCCGAAGCGAGATATTCGAATTGATACGATCCCGCTGGGAGATAATCTGAAAAGACCAAGACCTTGTTTCCATAGATTTCGATATGATCAATCCGGATCCCTTTTGCGTCGTCGACCTTTAGATGTTGCTTGGCCGTCTTGAGCGAGAAATTAATCGCCTCGAGACCAGCAGGGAGCCCATCGTTAATAACAATATAGTTACGCGATGCCGGAAGGACAAAATCGAGTTGAACACGAACGATGTCGCCACGTCTGAAAGGCTCGCCATTCTTGGATTTGTCATAATGGGCCAGCTTCTTGAATATTGTAAAACCCTCTTCAAGCGGTGGGAGCGGTGTAATTGTCGATGCATACGTCAGTCGCGTTCGGTAATAGAGGCGACCATCACCCAGTTTGTTAAAGACCAGTTCGGTCGGCCCCGTAAGATTCATTAGGTCGGTGATCGGTAAATTCTTTTCAGCCTTCTCAGATGTTCGTCCCTTAAAATCATGCGAAAGAAGTTGGTTCTTGCCAAGCATAACTGTTGCCGTAAAGTCGGGAACCTCTTTTTCATTCACTTTAATATATTTAAAGAGCGCATTCAGAACGGCCGCCGTCGTATGTGTGCTATCCCAATATCCCTTCTTGGAATTGTTGAGAAGATAACGCGCCATCTTGGGTAGGAGAGGATAGTCACTACTCGTAGCCATCATAGCCAGAAGGATATAGGCGTCTGTATATTTTGAACTCTGAAGCTGCCACTCACCTTGACCTTTATTGATTTCGATGTGGGCCTCTGCGGCAGTGATGGCCAAATGGTTATTAATGAACTGTGTGAAATCCTTAATCTGATCCTTCGTTCCACCATTTAGTGCAATGGCAATCATCAATTGTGCCCGAGATGCGATAGAGAGCGTCTTTCGAGCCTCATAGAGTGTCTCATGGTATTGTATCTCCGGTTCTGCCGCAAGTGCCAGGACATAGAGAACATATGCCTTGAGTGAATTGAGATATTCCTCGGAATATCCCTCGGCAGAGTGCTTCCAGGGCAGGATCTCCCGGATATACTTTTTTGCCTTAGTGTAGACTGCTTCGTCGACATCGTAGCCATTTTCGATCGCCAGTGTCATGAAATGGGTGGCATAGATTGAGAGATAGGGAAAGGCTGGAAGATCTGTCCAAAAACTAAAACCACCACTCCATTTTTGATATGTATAGAGATCGAAGAGAAGATTTTCGATCTCACTCTTATACTTTGCGATTTTTTCCTTGTCGGTATTAAAGATTCCAGCAATTTCCCGATAGATCATCTTGCCTATCGCCTTAGAAATTTTTTGTTCCAGACATTCATATGGGTAGTCGATCAAGTAGAGTGTGGCATCGGTCAGCCCCGTCAGAGCTGTCGATGAGACACTGGTATCCAGTCCCCCAAAATTGCTAAAGACATCGGTGATCGGCTCCAACATCTCTGTCGCTTTCTCCAATGTTTCACCATAAGTTGCAAAGACCTCCTTGGGCTGCATAATTTTAACCTGAAAGGGAAGTTCCAATCCGTCCGAACCCTCTGGCGTTTCTGCGGAGAAGGTTAGTTTAGCCGGACCTGGTTTATTTCCCTGATACTCAAAGAGAATCTCCTGTTTGGATCGTGCAGGGACATTAAATGGTTGGGTGTCATTACTTTTGACTTCGATTCCCTTGGCCGTTGTTATCAGTGTGCCGCTCAATGATTTTTCGGTATAGTTATGAACAACAACGCCTGCCCGAAACGTATCGCCAACGGCGGAGAAGTAGGGAAGACGGCCCTTCAGCATGAAGGGGAGACTCGAAATGACCTCAGCATCACCGCTACCAAATTGGTCGACGGTCCCTGCCACCGCCATCACCTTAAATGTCGTCAGGTTGTCGGGGAGTTTAAATGTAATCGTTGCTGTCCCGTCTGTCTTTGTGACGACATTCGGATTCCAATAGGCAACCGGTAAAAATTTCGAACGGAGTCCATCGGCGCCGCCACCGCCACCATCGGATTCACCCTTTTCACCGTAGCTTCGTCGTCCAATAAGGTGGATTCGACTATCGGTTGTATCTACGCCCAGACCCAATTTTGCGTAGAATGTCGAGTAGGGGTTGGGTGTTTTATAACCGGTTAGAATGAGCTGGCCCGTATCAACTGCCATAATTGCCACTTCACTAGCGGTTCCCTTGCCAGCGGCATCTTTAACATCGACAGATACCTTTACCTCATCGCCGGGTGATGCTTTTTCCTTGTCGAGGGTTACAGCGACATCCAGTTTTTTCGACGCGGCAATAACTGGCAGTTCGATGTAACCGACTTTGACACGTGGTTTACCACTATCGCTGTTCCCATCCTCACTCTTTTCTGAAATCCGGCCTTTAACCATGACGACCGAAACATAAATATTCGGAATGAATGCCTTCATGATCGGAACATCGATTGTCGGGGCATAGCCTGTTAAAACTTTTGTCTCTTGGTGAATAATACCACCGCGCTCATACGTGATCAGCGCCTCGGCGCTTTCAAAGGGAGACTTAAGGAGGATCTTGGCGATTTCACCTGGCTTATATTCCTTCTTGTCAGCGACCATCTCCATGCGATCGGTGGAGGATGGCTTCCACGCGGCCTCCCCCGCACCCGTGACATAGAGCCAGGTCGCGGTCTCAACTATGTTCCCCGACTTGTCCTTGGAAGAGGCTTTTATATAATGCAGGCCGCTTGATGGCGCGGTCATATTACACGGTGCCGCCTCATCGGCCGATGTGACAAAACATGAAGCGACCTCGATGTCCTTTGGTTTGCTCTCATATGTATAGCCGACAACCGATTTCTTTTTAACGGCTTCCCATTCACGTTTGAAGAGCTTGCCAACAATAGTTTTTCCTTTAATCTTTTTACCCTTAATATTGACTGCAATGACATCGGTCTTAAAGGGAGCCTCGGCCTCAGCGATAAATGATGCCGGTTTGAGTCCGACATAAAAATGACCCGGGTGGACCGTAACGACGGCGCGGCTGGAGATCATCTCCTTGTTGATATCGGTGACGGTTGATTCAATAATATAGTCGGTTGTTCGTGTAACGCTTCCGCGCTTGATTGGAACAGTGATTTCGGTAGCGCCATTTGTATCGAGTTTGCCTTTCTGGGTTCCTTTAACCTCCATCATCCCATATTCAGAGGTGTCGCTGTCGGTGTCGAAGTAGGCAAGACCAAAGGTGTAAGCGGGGAAGTCGCTCAACCAAAAATCAGTCCGACGTCTAAAAATAGACCAATCGTAGTCAGCGTCCTTCATCGGTTCACCAAAGAGATAATCGGCCTTGAGCTTTGTCTTGATCGCTTCGGTCGGGAAGAGATCTTTTTTCTCTGGCGT
>CAYWXY010000084.1:0-11038 GCA_964462555.1 uncultured Pseudomonadota bacterium
TTATTTCCACTGGAAACAGGAGCTCTACGTATTGCCGGTTTGCTTGTTGTCCCCTTAAAATAGAGTTTCTTGAGTTGACCAACGATCCAGGCGGGATCTTTGCCAAAGCCCTTCATTTTTCCTGCATACGTTGTGGCGATACCATGTTTGGGATGTCCGGCATTGGTCGACAGAAGGTTATCAACTGCTTTATATTTTCCACCACCAGCGACGACAGTGGGATTATGGTCAGTAGTTTTAAGGATCACTGTCTTGATTTGCTTCATGATCCAAGCATTTGAATATTTTGTCGTAACGGGATCACCCGGTTTGACCTTGGTCTGTTGGGCCTTTCCGATCATCATGATGACATAATTACGAACGGCTTCAGCCTTTGGGTGTTTTTCGGACCTTAGCTCTCCTATAAATTCAAAGAGTTCATCGTAGTTCTTTGGTTTAGCTGGCTCTGTCGGAACTTGTCCATAATAGAGGAGCCCGATTCGACCCGAGATCCACTGATCTCGTTTATCGCGTTCATCTAAGTCATCTATCGGTCGCTTGGCCTGGGTGATAGCGTACCTGATGATCTCATCTTTGTTGGCCTGCTTCGTCAAAATGGCCGTGTTGATTCGTCCAATTGTCCGGGAATAGCCTTTCAAGAAGTAATTTCCGAGTATTCTTCCCACAATCCAATCGTCATCTTTTCCGTGTTCCGGTTTGGCAAATTTATGGGCGAATTTCGTGGCAATGACAATTTTAGGATGCTTGATATCTGCAGCCATCTGGAGAAGGGCCCCTGTCTTTGGATGGTTCTGGAGCGGGTTCTTCGGCGTGACCGTGTCAATTGCGACGGAGTGATCACCGATACCCACGATCGTGGCCCGATTGTCTGTACGATAAGCCAATTTCAGCTGTTGATTTGTGACGTCGAATGTTGATTTTAAGGATGGAATCTGAATGGAACTTGTAATTATTTCTGGCGCGGGACTGTTTAGATGTTTGGTACTCTTTTCCAGCCTGAGCTTGAGTAGATAATTGTCACCGCCCACATATTCAAATGTGTAGACACCAGAATATTCAACCATCATCGGAGCGTTAGTCTTCGGATTTTCGAGCGTAAGTTCAATGGTTATAGGTCTTTTGCTGTGTGTTTTTTGGATCGTTTCAGATACCGTGAATACGAAGCCTCCCTTGACTCCGCAGACCTTGTCGGTATCACTTGCCCCACTGATGATTTCACCGCTCTTGTTGATCCATTTTCCAGCCCTTGGAAAATAGATGTCCGTATTAATGTTGAAACCTTTTTTTGGATTGATGATAACAACTTCGCTTCCAGAGTCATCTTCAAACTGAGCAATTTCTTTGCTACCATCTCTGACGGTAACCGTTGCCCCATTGATATCGATTGAGGGTCCGCCCTGACTACTGAGATCATAATGACTCGAAGCGTTCGGATCGATATTGAACTGCTTGCAGTTATAGATGATTGTAAAACCGTCGCCCATGCGGACTCCATTCGATATAAATAAACAAATGTCCCCCTGCATTTTGATTATCGTCAAAGTTTTCAAAAAGTTGCGCGGTTTTTGTCGCTTCTGTTTGCTAGGGTAATCACGTTCGTGGAGTTATATTACGATAAAAAACGTAAGCAATTGTAATCATTGGAGAATGGGGCTATTTGCCACCAATTATGGGTTCATCCCTTGGTGAACATCATTATATGTGATGTTCGTAGCGCCTGGCGTCATCCAGAAACCAAAAAACTAGCAACAATTCCTTGGTCTTGCCGAAGGGTAGGTAACTGATTATGAAGAAAATTATCGGGTACATTTTTGTGACCTTGCTGGTCCTCTTTTCGATGATGGCCTCCGTCTATGCAGGCGAGTGTGCTGTTACCGATGTGAGCATGTCATCCTCCAAGAAGGGTGGTCTGGTTAATCTCCTTCATCGCGTCTGGGAAGATGGTGATTGTCTTTCGACACAACATGAATTGAAGGAGCGCTACTCAGACCATATCCACTCGGATGGTCCTTATCATGTCCTTCGTTTTACGAAGTCGATGGATTTTTATGTAGATAGTATGCCGGCGCTTCATGGAAACGGTGGACATCCGTTGGTTCTTGTTGCGAATGAAAAGGCGACGGTTCGTTTCCTCGGAAATCTCAAGAATAAGGGTGAGGGCGTGGCCATTAGAGGTGACGGGGGCAGTGTTGTTATTGATCATATAACGATTGCAGGTTTTTCGGGTACGGGTCTCACGGTAGAATCGGATCGGAATTTGGTCATCAATTCAACAATTAAGGATAATGGTCTTGGTGAGGCGTCGGGTCATGGTATCTATTTTTTAGGTAACCATAATAGTCTCTTGTCGACAACGGTCAAGGGGAATGGGGCGGATGGGATTGTTGTTGGGTCCAAGAAGAGTTGCGGTCAGATCAATCAATTGACTGATGTCGGTTATGAGACAACGGTTCTAGATTGTGTTGTTAGCGATAACGGAAAAAATCCGGCCATGAAGGATATGGGCCTGGGTATTTATGTGAATGGGGATCAGACCTTTATTGGTGCGAACCAGGGTTTGACTAAGGTTGCCGATAATCGTTTGACGGCAGTCTATGTTGAGTCGACCGGCTATACCTGTCTGGATGAATCGAATGATAAACGACCGCGTGAGGCTATTGTGACGCGTGTTGATTTTGGAACGAACGGTTCGTACCGTGGGTACAGCACAGCACTGGAAATCTCCGGTAGAACAATCCCTGCACCGCTTGGTGTTGCGAATGTCTCAGACAAGAATGCCATTATTGCGAATATTGTTGGTCGTGTGTCGTATGATCAGGCGAAACCATTCTGGATCGTTAATCCAGACAAAACGAGTGTTATCGTCTTTAAGGCAGATGGGAAGGGTGAGCCGAAGGGTTATCTTGGCACTGCAGATGGTCTCGACTCTGAAAACGGTGAGTTTGCATTGGTCTTTGACGATGATGATCAGAATGCGCGAGGAGCCTTGGTTGCGTGGACCGTTGATAGAGAAAACTGGCAGACCTCCAGGCTCTCTATACGGGAAATTGATGCCGGTGATATATTAACACCGAAAGAAAATGATGCTGACGGCGATGGTCTTAATGATGCCGATGAGGAGATTGCGCGAACCGATCCCCTAAATCCCGATAGTGATCGTGACGGCTTGACGGATGGGGAAGAGGTCTTGCAGGTGGGGTTGTTGAAGAAACTTGGAGAAACTGGCTGGAGTGTGGCATTTCCAATGATGCTCGACCCAAACAATGCCGATTCGGATGGTGACTGTCTTCCCGACGGGTTAGAGGTCGGTGTCACATTGGCAAGATTGGAAATCCTTCGGCGAAATCAGAAGGTAAATGTACCGATCAATTTGAATCCCCGTTGTGGAATGCTTCTCAAGGAGAAGAAAATTCTTGATATGGATAATGCGATCTGGGTGGATGAGAGTGCGATGCATCTTCTGGACAACGTCAGTGCTCTTTTTGATTTGGATCCAGCGACGCTTTCTGATCCGACCTTAGCGGATTCAGATAGCGATGGACTGGGTGATGGTTTTGAGGATTGGAACTATAGTGGTGTTCGGGATAAAGAGATAGTGGACGGTGAAGAGTCTTATCTTGAGACGGATCCGCTTCTGAGAGATTCTGATGGTGATGAATTGATTGATGGCGATGAGGGTGATCGGAACGGTAATGGAAAGATTGATGATCATGAATCCTCAGAGATATTGTCTGATACAGACGATGACGGTTTGATTGACAGTGAGGAACAGCGTAAGGGAACGCTTCCGAATCATTGTGATTCAGATGGTGACGGTCTTCCGGATGGGCTCGAGGCGGGGGTAATTCATCCCTTGGCGGAAAGTCCGAAATGTCGTGGCCTTCAGACGGCAGGATCCAATCTTGCGAACATCGATGTCTTGAGTCCTACACGAAAAGATTCTGATGGTGATGGTATTCCCGACGGAGATGAGGATAAAAATGCGAATGGTTGGTTGGATATGGGGGAGAGTGACCCCTCAACATCGGATTCGGATGATGACGGTATCGATGACTATATTGAACTGACCGGTGATCTCGATGGTGATAAAATTGTGGATATCGATCCTTACTTAATTGATAACGGCGGTGAGTGTTCACCTCCTCCAGAATATCTAGATGCTGACTGTGATGGTATTCCAAATGCAACCGACGATGATTCAGATAATGATGGATGCTTGGATCGGGAAGAGTCGGTGAAAAACGATGGAAATATGAATGGTGTGCCGGATCCGTATGACTCTAAAAGCGCTCAATGTGGATCATCGGGTGGTGCTGGTGGCGGCGGTGGTTCGGCCGCACCGATGCCATCGACGGGTAGTGCCGATGCCACTGTTTCAGATGATTCGATGGGGCTTCGAGCGAGTGTGGGAAGTCGACGAGGTGGTGGTTCCTGCACATTGGTCCCTCAGACGCCCTACAATCCATTTGCCATGACGTTGCCATTCCTCTTGCTCTTTCTGGCCACCCTCCGGAAACGTCGATAAAAACGCCAAATAATTGTAAATCTCTCTATTTTCCTAGCAACTTTTCTGGCCAGGGTGCGATAACATGGTAGAAGGTGAAAATGTTAAATAAATAATGAATTCAATAAGTTAATTGACAATTTAGAGGGTATGAGATGGTCATTCTAAAATGGTTAAATTCGATATTGGTCGGTAATCACTCCGAGGTGACTCGTGCCGCTGCGGGACAGGCAGATCGTGAGAAGCGGTTAAAGGAAAAAAAGAGTGGTTCAGTAGACCTGGTGAATGCCGCGCTGGTTGACCATGCCGAGAATTTAGATGATCTTCTTTCCTCAGGTTCACAAGGGATAGAGCGTAAGAAAATGAAACGGCGAGTAAAGGAAAAAGTAGAGCGAGTGATCGCTAAAGAATTTAATGATCCCGAAATCATTGAAGAGGTAACCGAAAAAATTGCCAATGCTGCAGAGATAGATCCCTTCTATCGTCATCTATTTAGTCCAGAGTCCGACGAGAAATAATCCTAATCAAAAATATGGAATTATTATATCTTAGGCTTTAGGCCTATTCATCCTCTTCACTCTCTTCGTCCGATCCTTCATGAATATAGACATTTGCAGGTGCCTCGGCATTCATACTGCCTGGTGTGTGCGAGTATGTAGGGGGAGCTGCATCCTCTCCTGCCGACAACGAATTCATCGATGGATAACTACTATCTTCGACTACTCCTGGCTCGGCCGGCTGATAGTCCTCGCTTACTGTTTCTTCGTTATAGAGCATTGCGGGATCACAATCTGATCTGCCATTCCATGATGAATCACTGTCATCCGATAATTCTATGGGAATGCTATTCAGTATCATTGCGATGTCCAATGTTGGGATTGTCATAACGGCATTGGTTACTGGTTTGTCATTAACTGAGATGCCCATATCGGCGCAATTGGTATCCGTGTTTACACCAATTATTAACTCTGCTTTATTTGAGCTCGATGGGTCTTTGGCTCGGATGGCAAACCGAAAAAGTGGAGAATTACTTTTCTTGAGAACTTGTAGAAATTCCTTATCGGCGTAGAGGGTTTCAGCATTCTTTTGTCTCTGCATTTGATCCATTTTTCCCAGCTTTGCTGCGTTCCCCATGGCGAACATGGTTCTACCGTTTTCAAGAACCTCTCTTCGTTTACAAATAAATTCTCCGTCTTTGTTCATCAATTCGCAGTCTGAATCGCTGACTTGAGATTTGATTTTCTCATTGAGATCCTGAACGCGTTGGTGACTCACTATCCAAATTCAAATCCTTAAACTCATCACGTTTACGGAGTTTGTCTTGTAGTTCCGCAAACGCTTCGGCAGCATTTGAGTCGTCCGTCACAATAACCATGAGGTTAAGGTTCTCTTCATCGTAGTAACGTGACGTTGTATAGTTCATTCTCTGCGCAGCCTCTTCAGGTTCGGTTTCTTCCGCTGCTGCATTACCCTGAGCCGTCTTGGCCATGACCAGATTTCTGAGACCCAATCCCATGCTCTGGGCGGTGCCACGCGCAGGAGCAGTGTTCCCCAGATTGCTGGAATTATCTTTTGTTGCATCATCATCGATCGTGGCACACATCGCAAAATCGGTCTGACTGCCAACCAGGTTAAGGATGAAACTCAACATTTCGTCATTCATGGCATTGACCATCTCACTTTCTCTTGCCCGTTTCTGTAGGGCCTCTTTTTCTTTCTCCGTCTTTGAATTATAATAATTTATTCTGTCATATTTACTCATGCCATATGGGAACTGAGAGAGGTTATCTTCATCAATGATTTTTTTCAGTGCATCCTCCGTTTGACTGCGCTGAACCATCCCAATCACGAATTCACGAATAGTCTCATTCTCCAACATTGATGATAAATCGGCCAATAAGACGATTTTTCCTTCTTTTCCTCCACACTCTTTGGGTAAGAGCTTGGCTAGTTCTGTCATGTCTCTTTCTACATCGGGCGTGGGGCAGCTGAAGGTGAGTTCCTTCGAGCCGATGCCTTGAACCTCGCTATCTGGGTCTTCGAGTGCGGCTCCAGGCGCGCCGTCGATAGTTATTTGACCGGGATCGTCGAGTAGGCCCGTACAACCGACAGACCCGATCGCAACGATAAGTGACAATAGGATAAGATAACGTGATTTCATGGTCCCCTCCTTAATAGAATACGCATTTATATATAGAGCAATAATTGTGCCAGCATGCTCGGTGTAACTATCTGGAATAATTGAGTAATAATGACGGTCGGGTTATCATTATGAGAATAGGGCCAAAATGTATCAATTTGATCTCAGCCTGACGGTTGAATGCCCTCAATAACCTCATGGTGGAGAACCTTCTTTCGGTCGTGTGTGCCGAGGAAGACGAAACCGATCAGGATCCAGAAGAGGGCGCGGGCTCGCCTAAAGATCTGAATCGACAGGCCGACCTCCGGGGGCATGTGGAGGAGATAGAGAACACCACTGTATGCTCCTTCCATGACACCAAGGGCCACCGGGATGAAGGCGAAGAGGAAGTTGATGATTGGGGCCAGAGCACAGAGAAGGAGGGCGGCATAGACCGTAAACTCTGGATAAAAGATTTTGCCGACGGCATAAATTTCAACGATGCCGAGCATTCGACCAAAGGTGTGTAGGGAGAGGGCCGTCCAGAAGTTTCTCGGAGACTTAATATAGAAATCGGCGATATATCCATCAAGCTCTTGAAATTTTCCGAGGGTCTTCGTTGAGAAACTCTTTTTGATCCGTAATTTTTTCAAAATATACATCAAGAAACTAAAGAGTCCTCGGCGTTGATGGGCGAAGACAAACCCCATAAAAATAAACGAAATAATTAAAATGATTGGAAGACCATAGCGCATATTGAGAGGGAGGAAGGGGAGTTTCCAGAAAGCGCCAATCATTCCGAGAAAGATAACAATCAGAATTGCCATTGTGTGAAGCGTGCGATCAACGACAACCGAAGCAGCTCCTTCGGTGACAGGAAAATGTTTCTTAAGGATATAGATTCGAACCGGATCGCCCCCAAGAAAACTTGCGGGTGTGACGGTGTTGACGGCCTCGCCCGAGATTTTTGCGCGATAAAGTTCCCAGAGGCCGATGTGACCGCGGAGACGTCTCAGAAATTGATCCCATGCGAGTGTGTAACAGAAGTACCAGACGACGCCAATCATTAGGATGGGAAATGCGCGCCAACTGAGTGTTTTAACGTTATGAACGATGGATTCGAAGCCTAATTTCTCGGCCAAGATGATGGCGATGGCTAGACCCACGAGAATAAAGAGTATCTTTAGGATGTGTCTCTTTTTCATATGTGTATCCCTATCCCTTCAAAAGTGTTTTCTCTGCCTGTTGTAGATCGTCGGGCGTGTCCACCTCCGACCACCGATAACCACTTGTATCACAGATATTGATTTCTGTGTCGTTGGCGGCCAAATGTCCCAGGATCCATTCGACGCAAGATTCGCGACCATATATATTAATAGTCTCTTCAATGGCCTGCTTATATTGGCTTAATGTTTCGGATGCGCAATAGGTCATTCCAATATAGCCGGCATCATATTCTGAGAGTGTCTTTGAAATTTTCATCAACTTTCCATCGTCTGTTAGCTTGACCTTCATGTCGTCGTGGACAAGCTTTCGGTCCTTGTCGCACATCGCCGTAATACCACTGCTATTCTTTACAATATGATCCAGTAGTTCCTTGGGGTAGATGTGGTCAACATTCATCATCAGGAAAGAGTCATCTAGGAAATCCGTGGCCGCCTGTAGTGTAAAGATGTTGCCATCCTTGAAGTGGGGATTGGTATAGTAGTCGATATCTCTGCCACCCAAGTGTTCCTTAAGCATCTTTGAAAAGAATCCTCCGACAACGCCGATTCGACTGACCGCGGGATGAGTGGCAAAGCCAAGCATCCGATCGATCAGGGCTTCCCCTCCAACGTCAATCAATGCCTTGGGACATTCATTTGTCATGTCACCCAAACGATTTCCCATGCCCGCAGCCAATATTAATATTTTCATCCTAAATCCAACCTTCTTATCTAATTCTGAGTCCTAATAATAATTCTTATAACTTAAAACTTGTCACTTATAACTTTTAAATCATGTCAATCAACTCGCTGAGATGATTGATGACAATGGTCTTTGGATTGTGATTAGTAAAATCATTATTGCTGAAGAGTCCGGTCTTTCCCACGAAGTTGATACCAAAATCAAATGCCCGTTCGGCGTCCTTCAAAGAATCTCCGACAAAGAGGATTTCATCCTTCGTGAGACCCGCTTCATTCATTAAATAGTTGAAGTGACCTTCTCCCTTGCAGAAGTGTTCGTCTCTGAACCCCAACGTGAAG
Source organism: uncultured Pseudomonadota bacterium (assembly GCA_964462555.1). Classification (GTDB taxonomy): domain Bacteria; phylum UBA10199; class UBA10199; family CAYWXY01; genus CAYWXY01. The sequence goes on from CAYWXY010000084.1 coordinate 8,870, forward strand.
TCGAGTTTGAGATTATTCTTGTCAATATAACGATCAACGAGTTCCTGAAAATTATTGGAACAGACTGCCGTCATAATGTTTTTCTCTTTGAGTCCCTCAAGGGTAGCCGGCACATCGGCATATGGTTTCTGATCAAAGTAACCAACGACTTTTCGTGATTCAAAAAGATCTGAGGCCGTCTTGTTGTCTTCGTGACCGGGATGGATCTGTTCGAGTTGCTGAAAGAAGGGGAGTCCGGATGTTTCGATATATTGTTGCCGAGCCGTCTGAAATTCGGTGCCATAGATTTGTTTCATGACGGTTGCAGCAATGTCGGCAAAGGTCTCCATCGAGTCAACGAGCGTGCCATCAAAATCGAAGGCGATTAATTTTTTGTTCCCGAAATTCATCGTTTTGATCCATGCCCCTTTGCAAGTTGATAGTTCAATTTCTTTTTTACTGGCTTCGGTGCAGGTGCAGGTCTAAGGTTAAGGTACGTCAGGATAAAAACGCCGATCCAAACTGCCGTTATCGATATATAGAACATGGCCGGAAGGATCCCGAAGATGGCCAGAACCAGAATGAGCATGGAGAAGAAATCCTTCTTGAGGACATATTTTCCGTATTTAATGAATAGCAAAATAAACTTTGGATACGTCTTCGGAAGTTTTTGGAGATACTCCTTATCGAATGTGACAAAGCTGGCCGAATCGGTATTCTTTTTGAGAAAGTTGATCATGATGGCGAAGAGCGCGGCGAGACCAAGAAGCAAGATGCCTCCCCAGACAAAGGCCATCGGCGTATGATTGTTGACACGATAGATGTGAATCATGAGTCCGGTAAAGAATCCGGCCAGGGCCAGGTTGTCACTGATGGAGTCAATATACTGGCCAAATTTAGTGCACCGGTGGGTCAACTTTGCGACCTCTCCATCGCATCCGTCAACAACGGATGCCAGCTGAAAGAGGATGGCCCCGATTAGAAGTCCGACGTATGTTCGACCGGCGGCGCCAACGCCGGCTCCCATGCCGATTAACATATTGACGATCGTTATGGTGTTGGGGCGCACGCGCATCCGGGCCAACATGACACTGATTGGTAGAGAAATTGACTTGTTAATATATCGGGCGATCCATGTCGGCGTGCTACGACGAATTTTCTCGGTCAGGTAATGTGTGGCGGCTTTACGTTTCGTGAAACGTGTGACTAAGAAAACCGGTTTCTTCCAATTTCGAGATGCGCGGTGATTGATGGTGTTGTTGAGGAGGTTGACTAAGAGGGCCTCCATTTTGACCGGTCGCTCCGAAACCGTTTTTTCAAGACTCTCGAGATCGCCTTTGTTGACCTGAAGAAGGGGCGGAAGGCCGCGATCGATGACGGCCTTAAGATGCATTCCCTTTTTCAGTTCAATTTTTTTCCAGGGATCTAGGACGTCCGTGCTGACCAAAAGATTGGCGTTGAGAATCGTGACCTTTTTGGTCGAATGGCGTACGACATCGGCCAAAATCTTTGTATCAATTCGTTGATTTCCCGGTGTCCAGATAAAATGGGGTTTTAATTTCTTATTCCGGGTGTGATGTTTCCAGGCCTTGAGGACTTGACGTCGTTCAGAGATCGGGACAACCAGGGTGATTCGTTCATAACCCGCATCCTCAAGCGTTAAGATGCCCCTCAAAAAGAGGGGGACGCCTAGGAGCCGCCTCATCGAGAGACGCGGTGCCGCCTTCGACTCCGACGGTATGTAGACCAAAATATCATTCTGCATAGGGCCTGCTTTAACAACTGCTTAATATTATTGCGGTGTCAGTTAAACCCGATAGCTGTATCAAGGCGATCCGTACCCTGTAAAGCGAAATATTCCATAAAAAAATCAATGGGTTGGCCGAGAGGCGTTGACTAAATGGAGGGCCTGTGTTAACCAGCCGCGCTATGAATAGTCATTTCGAATACTTAAAGCGTTCTCCCTCCAGATTTCGGGGAGCCAAGTATTATTTTGCCTGCAAGCTCTTCAAGCGGCCATACCTTGTCAATCTAGAGCTCACCAAGCGTTGCAATGCGCGCTGCGATTTCTGTGCCTGCTGGCAGGTCGGTTCCCCTAATGAGCTTTCCGATTATGGTCCGGTCATCGAGAAGTTGCGACCGGTTGTTGTCTCGGTCAGTGGTGGTGAACCGCTGGTTCGGAAGGGCTGG
>CAYWXY010000085.1:0-10964 GCA_964462555.1 uncultured Pseudomonadota bacterium
TGGGGTCTTGCTGGTGCGGTTTTGCGTCTGAATGCTGGTTCTTTTCCAAGTGCGGCCGATGATCCGGAAATAAGTGAATACAATGTGACGGTACAGGTTGGAGATCTGCCAGAATCGAATGTTCAGGTGGATGCACATAAAAATCTTGATCTCGTAGACAGCGGTGAACTCTCAGCGATTATCCGTCCGCCACTGGGGCCCATTTTTGAGGGTAATGATTTTGTCCTCCCGGTCTATCTCAATACGAAGCCAGCTGGAGTTGATACCGACGTGCGAATAGTAACGATGGAGATTCATTTTGATCCCGCATATATGGAACTCTATCATTCGGCAGGTGTTGAAGATCCTAAGGTAATTCTAGCGGGTGCCGTCGATTTGGTAACAAATGATCTGACGGGGTCTTATAATCCAGATGAAGGTCTGGTGACATTTACGATGTCGCGTTCTGCGTCCGATGACGCGTTAGACACTGGTCCGTTCTTGATGTTCACGCATCTCAGATTTATGACAAAGGATGTGGCGAGTGGCGAAACCCTGATAGGTGAGGCATGTGTCGAGAATAACGAATGTGTGAGTGGTTATTGTAGTGAGAGTGTTTGTGCCTTGCCCGAAATCTCCGGAGTGGTTCGGATGTGGGATACGGCACCTGATGATGCGGGAATCACAAAAGATATACCACTTTGTTCGGGTGATGATAACAAATGTTCGTTTAAGGCAATGGGGAGTGATGACTTTGTCTCTGCGGATTCACCGGAGAGCGGTTTTGGGATTGCCACAATGGTGCCGAGTGTAGTCGGGGCGCAGGGCTTTGTCACCGAGGATAACCGGAGAGTATCGACGATATATAATCTAGAGTCGATGACCGACCAAAAGCCGATGCTTACAATTGAGACGCAGGAGACTTATAGTGATGCCTTAATCAAGCCAGTAGCACCGACACCCCTGGCCTGGATATATCCCTGTGAGGAACAGTCGATACCATTATCGACGGCGAATTGCACAGATGATCTCCCTGCCTGCCAGATGTCATTTACGATCGACTGTAAGGAGATCGATTCGTACGAGTTCGCTTCATATGGTGCTCCAGGGAGTGTCGCGCCTCTTACTGCAATGACTCTTTACAAGGCCGATGCGTTGGGACCGGACATTTATCAAACGAAACCACTTCGACTCTTTGCGAAATATGATGACGGAACGTATCGTGATGTGACAGCTAATGTGTCAAGTTATGTTGGAACTGAGGGATTGATTGCGGGTGACGGTAGTAATGCGTACGAAATAGCAGATGGAAAGGTCACTGGACTTTCGGTAGGAGCCGGAAATATCGAGGCGCATGGTTTTAATGATGCCTTATTGGCCTCGGTTGGTCTGGAGGTTAGTGTAGATAGTGCCACGCCTCTTCATCTCCATGTTGTGGTTCCGGCGAAGATAAGTCTGAAAAAAATCGACGATGTCGTTGATACCAATAGTTCAACTGTTACAGCCAAGGTCACGAACGTTATCGATTCATTAGATAAGTATGTGGCCGTTTATGCCCTTGCGGCATTTGATGAGAATGGTGATGGGCTTGCTGATAGCTATCAAGATGTTACGGAGCTGGCTGAATTTTCAGCTACCGATGGTGTGGCAATGTTGGATCCGGTGAATGATGCAGACGTTTATGCCCCGAATAAGATCAAGGCGATTGGTAGTGCCGACGGGTTTGTGACTGCCGTGCTTGGGGATCTGAGCAGCCCAGCCACAAAGGTTATTACAGACCTGGGAGATTCATTCATCAATGTGAGGGTTGTGGGTGGTGGTGTTATTCCCGATGGTCAGCCTCTGAAAATGGCCGCGAATAGTGGCGATCCGAGTGGGGCTATCCGGGATGATGTTTATGATAATAGTGAGGATCTCATTATTGAGATTTGTTACGGGAATGCAAATCCGGAAAATTGTGTCAATATTGTCGAAAACGCCGCCAATCCGGATGAACTGATGGGGACGGTCTTCAAATATGACGATAATAATGGTGCTCTCGATCAAGCTGTTGCCGCGGATTCGTCAGCATTTACATTCTCGATTGATGCGGAGGGAATTAATCTCCTTTCGAAGGAGGATGAGGGTAATTATCCACTTAGCACGCTCCTGATCAACTATGCGGGGACGCCGCGTTCGTTGGCTATCGAACAGATTTCGATGAAGCCATTTATTCTTATTCCGACATCACCGATGGCCCGAATGGTCTCTAATTATAATGGTGGTAAATATTTCAAACAATTGACAACGCAATATAACAATGTCGCTGATAAAGCGCTGACGTCACTTTGTCAGATTGGGGATCAGACTGCCTATCAGTGGGCGAGAATTTGGACATATGCTGACTTTAGTGATGGTGTTAAACAAGAGGTGAAAGATGGTGAGATACACGGTGATTACTCCATTAGTATATTCTCTGGTGCTGATGTTGAGCTAGAAGAGAGTCGGATTACGGGTGATCATGTTATTTTCAGGGGAGGCGACGCCAATGACTTTGTTATCCATTCCAAAATTAAGAAGATTGGTGTCGAGTTGCCAGACTATAGTGGTTCAATAGAAATTTTCGTCGGTGAATACTCTGCGACCATCTCGGATATGGATATCGGATATAATCTACCGGTCTCTCAAACTGAAGGTGTTGAAGAGGGTGAAAAGGCGGTTCGGACACTGAGTGCTACGATCGCCTTGCCAAACAGTGAGGACGCACAACCGCAGCCTGCAGAGAAGCGTCTGGGTATCGTGGGACATTTTGGAGAGTGTCCAGTTGATGAGGGTCAGCCGCAGAACCCCAGTTATAGTGCGATATTGGCCTATCCAGAGGAAACGGACCCGATGGTGGTCGATGATCTGTTAACCTTTTCATTAACGGATGTCTTCACGCCGGAATATCAAGCCGAATATACGATCACTAATTTTGCGACGATTTCAGATGCGAACGATGCGAAATTGAATGTCATAAATAACGGTATGATCGATCTGACTGTTGGCAACCAGGCCGGTGAGTCCCAGTCGAACAAGATAGCGATCAACTTGTCACCAGCGGTTGGTGATGCGGACTTTGGTAAGACAGATGGTCAGACGTTTGAGATCTTAAAGGCAGTCGGGGAGAATCCAGAATATCATATGCCGGTCCGTGTAAGGATTGCGAATACCAACGGCCAATATGCCCTCTATGCGTTCTCATTTGTTATCGAATTTGATCCTCTGGTTGTGGATCTGGAGACAGATTCGGAAAATATCGCAGCTACACTCATTTCTGGAACAAATTACGATTGTGGTGCTGGCGACGGGGCTGACAAGTGGGGTGATGGCACGAAGGCAATGATGAAGTACGTTGAAGTCGGTTGTATGTATACGCCAGCAAGTGATGCCGAAACGGATGCCATGGTTCATATTGGCGATCTGAAATTTCAGGTGAAGAAAAATGGAAAACATATCACACCGATAAACGCGAAGATTACGGACCTGACGCGCGTGCCGGTTGCTCAGCTCGGTGATGAAAATGCGATAGAGAGCGTTGGTCCATATGCACCGCGATATGTGATTGCGGGTCACGCGGATCTTGATCCGATTGAATCGTTTAATGGCTTTGGAAGTTTGATTAATACCGGTGGGAATCCGAGTGGGGAATATACGCTGACCGATGTTGCGGTCCTTTTGCAGAAAAATTCGGATTTTGCGGCCAATCTCATTCCTGCGATGCCACCGGTCAATAAGGCGGATCTAAACCAGGATGGCGTGGTTAATGCCCTGGATGCTTCGATCGGCAAATCGATCTTTTTCCAGAATGCATACTTTGTCTTGCTGAATCAGAAGGATGTGCCAGTGGTGGATGGATCTGCTGCAGTCGAAATCTTGGCGGCAACGATCAATGGTGCAGGTCTTTGGGTTCCGGTGCCGGATGGGAAGATTAAGGTCCGTGCAGAGATGACTCCTGCTCTAAATAGTATCGTGGGACAATCACTCGAATTTGTGAGAGATCCTGATGATGATACGCGATTTGTCCTTAACCTGAATGGGTTATCAAAAATCGAAGACATTCCGGTGGCTGTGATTGTGGAATCGTATGACGCGGGTGTTTTGACTCCGAAGGAGTCTCGCGAATATGGCGGTATCGTTATTCATGTAACCGAAGATATGACCAATTGTGAAAACAACGATGAGTGTCCAGCTGACGGTGAAAGTTGTATCAATAATGTCTGTCAGCCAGAGGGAACGACGTGTGATTTGGATGACGATGCTGATTGCGGTGATGGCAAGGAGTGTATTGGTGGTAGCTGCGTCGATGCGGGTGGTGAGTGTACAAATGATGATGAGTGCACCGAACCAGGAACAACCTGTTTGATTGAAGATGGTGCGGAATCGGGTGTTTGTGTGGAAACGGGCGGTGCCTGCGAGGTTGACGATGATTGTCCAGGTGAACAGGTTTGTGCCGAAGATAAGACCTGTAAGATGCCGAACGACGGTTCGTGTGATGATCCGAATGATTGTGATAGTGGGGCCTGTAAGGACAATGTTTGTGTCGACCATTGTGCCACGACAGGTTGTGGTGATGGTGAAGTCTGTGTTTCCGAGACGGGACTTTGTGAAACGGATACGGATGGTGATGGTATCCCCGATGATGAAGATCCATGTCCGAACGATCTGACCAATACCTGTGGTGCGACCGAGGCTGATTGTGAAACGGGTGATGATTGTGCAAGTGGCTATTGCGATCCGGCTGAGATGAAGTGTACTCCCTGTACGGAGGATGCACAGTGTGGCGATCTAATATGTAATATCGAGGCCGGCGGTGTTTGTGAGGAAGAGGATAATTGTGCGGATGTAACCTGCGATGGTGAGCAGGCCTGTAACCCGGATGATGGCGAATGTGAAGATGATAGCGATGGTGATGGAATAGTCGATACGAAGGATAATTGTCCAGATGTTCCAAACCAAGATCAAATCGATTCAAATGAAAATGGTGCTGGTGACGCGTGCGATCCAGACACGGACTACGGTGACCTGGCAGTGATTGGTGCGGATATTGCCTTCAGCACAACGCTCGGTGATATGAGTGGCGATGTACTGTCGTTCGGCGATTTACCACCGGCTGAGTTGGGTCCTGGATACTATCAAAGCACTATCGTGGGTCTAGATATTAAAGATTCTGGAACAATTACGGCCGCAACGGGTGGGGTTTCTTCGACCCGTACGCTGACAACGCATACCGGAGAGCCGTCAAAAATCTTCCTGATGGTTGATCGTAATATGCTCTACCCAGCGATTGGGGGGGCATATGGATACGACGCCTATGCATTGGCTTACGTGCTTGTAACGGATGTGTATGGTAACCCGATTGAGAATGTGCCGCTGACAATCCAGTCCATGGATGGGAGTGTCAAGTCATTTACTCAAGTTCTCATGACAAGTGAAGATGGCTATGCAACCTATGAAATCAATGGTGAAGGTCTATTTGCAGGTGGTGGTACTATTCAATTGGAAGCCGTGACGCCTGGATGTGGCGGTGAGTGTAAATCGAATCCTGTGTTTATTGATCTTTATAGCGATACAGATGAGACTGCCTTGACCTTTGAACCCTCTGATGGAGATGTGTATGCCTACCTCCCGGCGGGGGATAAGGTTTATGGTGAGGTCTTTCCGGTTAGTGTGTATGCAAAGATTCCAGAGGGACAAGCACTCAAGGGAATTGGAATTGAGATCACATATGATACTGATGATTATGAAGTTCCCATTATTGACCCGGCAACGGCATGCAATAATATCAACCTGATATGCCCCACCTACATTAATCAGATCTTTGAAAATCCTGATATGACGACGGCACAGGATATTGTTAATAATCCTGGTACTGTTATTTGCGGTCCGTCCAACGGCGCCACTGCGAAGGGAACAGGTGAACTTCATATCTGTACAGTTAAACTCCGTGTCAAGTCAGCAACTCCTGGGACCGGATCTATTTCTGCCACGGTTACCAGTTTTGAGGTGGGTGATGCAGGCATACCGGTTGAACCCAAAATATTTAAGGCCATTGACCGGAGTGGTGTCAATGCTTCATCGGATGGTGGTACAGGTGCAGGAGTTGTTCATATTGCCGAGAGACAGCTCATGGGTGCTATACTCTCCTCGAATCAGTATAACTATTTTGATTTCAGTTCGGTGGCAAAGGGTGGATATACGCCGGAATTTGGATCGATCGGTGTGAAGGTGCTATATAATGATGGTGCTTCCTTTGTAGCGCTGCCGGCCATGTGGTCTGAGCTGGGCGAACCGAGTGTGTCTGCTCAGGGCGTTGTGTTTGATGGCTTCAACTATACGATTGAGACAAGTGGTCTTCATGATGCCAAAATTATTCATGGCGAACAGGTTCTCAGTAATACCATTCAACTCGGATTGTTGCCTATTGACTCAATCGAGCTCAAGGTTGATGATCTGATTCTTCAAAAGATTGATTTTCTGAATACATTCCAGAGAACGGAAATTCACCCATTAGCCACGTTTACACTGGGGCTCGAAACACCAGCCATTATCGACCTGGCTCGTTATGATGGTGCGCCCGAGCTCAACTATGCTGCTGACGGGTGTGTGGTGGTCTCGAACGATGGAAGATATCTAGAGGTGTCGGGTGCTTCTGACGAATGCCAGTCTATCATCATGCTGGGGGGAGCACAATCGGCTCAGGTGAAAGCAGATCCCGATGACGCAGATACGCTTTCAGTTAATGGACTCCAACTTGTGATTCCTGGAAGAATATTAGTTCCTAAATTAGAACCTGGAATACCCGTTGTTGGTAATATCGCGACAACAGCTGCTGTAGTCACCTCCGTCATGACGGAACCTCAACAGCAGGTTAGTGCGAGAGTCTTGGCTGCGCTCAGCGATGGTACATTATATGATATTACGGAAATTGTCGATCCTGACAGCCTGGGACTTGGTTCGAGTAATCCTGATGTTGCTGAAGCTTCAGTTATCCCAGCTCAGGGAGATAACCCCCAGACCGTTCAAGTTCTTGCCAAGGGGATGGGTGATGCAAACATACTTGCAGATTGGCAAGATGGGTTCAGCGAAGGGAGTATTATTGGTAGTCAGCATGTGCAAGTTGCCTTTTCAAATCCCGAATCAATCGAAGTCTGGTTCAAGGATTTCGATAATGAAAATGGTACATGGGAGAAATTTGATAAGTATGCTCTAGCGATTCAGGAAGATGAGGTGACTCATATCCTGCGCAACATGCCTTATAAAGCTGAATACAAGGTTGTCGCCAATATGAGTGGCAAGAAATGCATCGATTCCGACGGTTCTGTAGATGACACGTGTATGGATGTGACCGATACGGTGGATCCCATCTTTGCTGGGGCTGGTGCAAAGCTGGTCACGGTCGACACGAATCAAAATACGATCACGTCGGTCGGGACAAAGGTCGCCGGAAGCACCGCAGGGACAGGTAGTGAAATTTGGCAGTTTAAGTCCTCTTATTATCCCGATCAGTCAAAGAATATTACGATCGATGTGGTGACCTTTAGTGGTCTTGATGTTGCCAGTCGTGAAACCTATACACCGGCAGGGGAAACACCAAAGAACGAGACGATCCTTTCCAAGATCGAGAACACTGCGCTTTATCAGCAGGCCAATATTGACTTGAATGTGATCTTCACTGATACGAAGGCGAATGGTGATCCATTCACTGTTTCTGATTCAGGAAATGAAAATCTTACTATTGGCTCCGATGATAAAATTGAAGGTGGCAAGGTGATGGCCAAGGTGATGGCTGCGGAGAGTAAGGTTTCTTTCGATGGTGATCGGATGACAGCAGTGAGTGCTGGTGATGATACAGTAACGGTTCAGATGGCGGGTGTGACGAGTGAGCCGCTCTCTGTCGAGGTCTCTGATACGCCACTTGCTAATATGCAGTTTGCTGTCGATTGGAAGAAGACATGTGAGGATAATAGTAAAAAACTATACACGAATGATGCGTGTGATTCGGGTGCTGGCGTCCCAACAATCCGTGGTCCTGTTACGATTGATGAGGAAGATCCTGAAAACTCGGTATTTATCGATGTTTCACTTGTTGTCTATGGTAACTATGGTGTGAGTGCTGATGATACTGAGGCAACGCGGGGTCTGATGGCCTCTGGTGGTCAGCCTTATCCTGGGTATGACACTCTCTTCCTGATAACGGAGAGTGATTCTTCTGGGAGTGCGACGAACCCTGCTCTGAGTCAGTATAAGCGTGAGGATTACGCGGAGATGGTTCCTGCCGAGAATAATAATACCGGTGTCATTAAGGGTAAACAGAATGGTGTGGTTACTCTTGAAATTACGATGAATGGTGGGGCTGATCTGACAGAACCGGGCGATGAAGAAGATGTGTTGCCGGAATCAATAGCAACATTCACTCAGGCACTTCCGATCAACTTGACACCGTTGCCGAACGATATCGATATGGGTAATGAGTCAGGGTATGCCTTCAGTAGTGAAGAGGCTACATCGATCGACATTCCGGTGAGAGTGAATGCCAGTCAAAACGTTGTGGATAGTGCCGAATTTACGGTCTATTTTGACAATGCTATTTTGAAGCCGAGTGCGCCTTCGTCTGATGGATGCGACACTTCCTGGACATCCCTAAATGCGAAGGTCTCAACCGTCAACTGTACCTTTAAGGCGGTTGCGGACAATCAGGAAGATTTTGCGGGACTCTCGGAGATTACATTCCAGGTCTTCACAAATGCAGCGATCACTGGTGGGACGAAAGATTTGATTTCATTCCGTCTCGACTACAATGATCCTGACAACAAGACGGGTAACTGGAGCCCATTTATTGTCCTTTACTCACTCGTATCTGGTGTTGAAAAGTTTGTCTCAAACGAGATGAGTGTGGCTTCGCGAGGAGATATCGATCCGGCGCCGCTCTACGGTGATGTGAAGACACTGACCCAGGAAGAGAAAGATGACGGAAAGGTCAATGAGATTAATATTGAAGATGCAACAAAGATATTCAAGAACAGTGTTAGCACGATTGAAAAACCAGATATTGAAGGAAATCCTGAAAAGATAAAACTCTATGATATCTACCGCGATGGGAAGTTGACCTGGCAGGATGGTGATTATCTCAGTAAGATGACGCTGGATCGTCTCTATTTCATCGTTCCGGCTGAGGATGCCGATGGGAACCCTGCTTTTGTGAAAGATGGTAAGGGGACCTTTGTTGAATACCCATATAATGATGATCCATCACAGGCCCGTGTCGCGATGAAGCTCCTGACGAAGACCATATTGAAGGAAGATGACCAGGAGATTCAGCAGGTGGCAACAGGTGACGATGTCGAAAATCTGACTGTTCATATGATTTATGGTGGTCAGGATAAGGCCGAGACTGCCACCTACAATCCGGAGACACAGTGGTTTGAGGCCGTCTTTACAGAGTTGACAGCACCCGCGGCGAATGTTCCGGTCGTTCTGGTGTTGGAGACGCAGTATCAGAAATCGGCATTCCTAAAGCATCCCGACGTCAATGGCGCTGGTGTTACACCAGTGGGTGTTGATTCATTTAACGTTGTTGTTGGCGAAGGCGGTGAGTGCAGTGGTGTGGCCGATTGCGGAACGGGTCTCTGGTGTAATATTGCCGAGGGGCAGGACAAGGGAATATGTGAAGCGGGCTGTGATCAGGAGAGTGACTGTCCGGAAGAGAATCAGATATGTAATATCGTTCTTCACGAGTGTCAGGAGACAGGCCAGGCGTGTGATCCTGCGGCCGTCTTTCCTGCCGAGGGCTCGTGTCCAGAAGGTCAGAGCTGTATTGACGGGACGTGTCAGTTTACATGTCAGAATAATGGTCAGTGTGTTGATGGTAAGGTCTGTATCAATAGTTCCTGCGTAGATCCGTCGGATGAAGACGGTCCCTGCGATGAGACGGGCGACTGCTCAGCGGGTCTTGTCTGTGATCCAAAGACGGATACCTGTGTCGTGGATTGTACAACAGAAGAGGGTGGGTGCGAAGATGATCAGGCCTGTATGTTAGATACCGGTCTTTGTGTCGATAAGAAGGATTATGATACGGATCTAGATGGTATTTGTGATGAAGCGGTAGATGCCCCACCAGAGATTTGTACGGGTGGCCCAGATAACTGTCCCGATGTGCCAAATCCAGGTCAGGAAGATACCGATGGAGATGGCAAGGGTGATGCCTGTGATATACCTAATGGTGAACCATGCGAGAGTGATGAAGAGTGTGAGAGTGGCTTCTGTGATCTGGAGCAGGATCCACCCGTCTGTGCCAAAGAGGTTAAGGGCGACGGTGTGACCGGTGCCAAGATGATATTTAATTCGGGGACCGGTATTGCCAGTGGCGTTGTTGAAGAGGTTGAGGGTAATCCGGGTGAATACACAACGACACTCTTTAATCTCAATGTAGCAACTGAGGCGATGCTTAATGCCTTCGATGTCATGAATCCGTCAATTGGCGATGAGGCTGGCATTAAGGTCATCCGGGAACCTGCCAAGATGCGGATGCGGTTGGCAAATGATACCGTTTATGAACGAAATAGCTATTCCACTAATGACCCATATGAATTTGATGTGGGAGAAGATGAACAATCTGTTCGATCTGTGGTTCAGGTGCTTGATGCTGCAAATCTCCCAGTGGAGGGTGTGAAGGTTAAATATAGGGTATATAAATTCGATGCAAAGCTGGAGGGTCAAAAGGTAGTTGGTGATTATAATGAATTCGATGCCGATACTGACAAATTGGGAATTGCGAGCGTTATTATTAGGCCTAAGAAAGGGATAGCCCAAACAAATATTATTGCGTCTCTTTCCGATTATCCGGATATCCCGGAAGAGACTAGGCAGATTTCAATGGTTCTGCCCCCGGTTAAGGCACCTTGCAGTGGGCCCTGTGTGTGGGGACGACTCCCGATAGCTCCATCCTATCCCTCTATTAAGATAGG
>CAYWXY010000086.1:0-10940 GCA_964462555.1 uncultured Pseudomonadota bacterium
CGTGATGCTCAGGGAATCCCCCTTCGGGATGGTCAGTTGGGGAATTGCGGATGCGATTGTCTGTGAACCATCAATGAGGAGGCACTCTGGTTTAATAGGAAGGTTGGCGACAGCCTGCTGCATCGCCTTCAGTGTTGCATTTAGAATATTGATTTTATCGATTTCTGAATGATCGACCGCACCAAAGCCAATTGCAATCGCCTCCTTCTGGATTAGATCATAAAAAAGCTCACGCCTTTTTGGCGTGAGCTTCTTGGAATCTTTAATACCCTCTATTAAACAGGGAACCGGAAGAATAACGGCTGCCGCCATCACTGGGCCAGCGAGGCAACCTCTCCCCACCTCGTCGACTCCGGCAATATATTGAATGCCCTGTCCAGTTAATCGTCTTTCGAAGAGGCTGGAATCATTATTCATTTACTTTTTCGTCTCTTCCTTCTTCTCTGTCCCGGTCTCGGCTACCTGATCATCGGCTTTCTCAGCTTCGCCATAGGCATCGGCTAGCGCTTTCTCGCGATTTACCTGCCACTCTCTCTTCTCGGTAATACGAGCCGCACGACCAGAGAGATCCCTCAGATAGTAAAGCTTGGCACGGCGAACCTTACCACGCTGCTTCACTTCAATTTTGTCAACCATTGGGGAATGGAGTGGGAAGACACGTTCAACACCAACACCATACGACACCTTACGAACCGTAAATGTCTGAGTGTTGACCTTTCCCTTCTTCTTGATCACGACACCTTCGTAAATCTGGATGCGCTCTTTGTCACCTTCTCTGATCTTGGTGTGCACACGAACGGTATCGCCAGACTGAAAAGATGGAACATCTTTCTTCATCTGCCCTTTTTCAAACTGTTCAAACGCCATCATAACAACTCTCCTTTATCAAAAAATTTATAATATATCAGGTCTCACCTTTTGTGTTTTTAATTGCGAATGTTGTTTTCGCCATTCATCAATCTTTCTATGGTGTCCACTCAACAACACATCTGGCACCGAAAGCCCGCCATAAGTTACGGGACGGGTATATTGAGGGTATTCTAGTCGGTTCATTTCAAACGATTCATCTATATGTGAGTCGGCATTCCCAAGCACACCACCGACAAACCGTGATACTGCATCACAAATAATCATCGCCGGCAACTCACCGCCGGTCAATACATAGTCACCTACCGAAATTTCACGATCAACAACCAGATCTCGTGCCCGCTGATCAACCCCTTCATAGTGACCACAGATTAGAATGAGCTGATCATATCCTGCAAGTTCCCGCGCCATTTTAGCATTGAAACGCTCGCCCTGCGGACTTAAAAAGATAGTCTGGCATTTTGACCCAACTCTCTCCACATCCTTTACTGCCTCAACTATCGGCTCTGGCTTCATCACCATTCCCGCGCCTCCCCCATACGGACTATCGTCAACGGGACGATGAAAGCCATCAGCAAATTGCCGAATGTCATGAAGCAACAGTTCTACATCCCCGGATTCGATGGCGCGTTTCATGATACTGACTGACGTCGCCGACGCAAATGCCTCCGGAAATAACGAAAGAATGTCGAAATGTATTTTTGATTCACTCATCGCAAACCTTCAATTAGTTCAATTACCATCAGCTTCTTGTCTAAGTCGATCGTTTGAACCACATCTTCGATGGCTGGGACCAAAATCTCCTCGCCCTCTTTCTTCACGACATAGACATCGTTGCTCCCCGTTGAAAAGATCTCCTTGATCTCTCCAAGGTACTCACCTTCTGTACTCTCCACCCTCATGTCAAGGAGCTGATATGAGTAATACTCACCTTCTGGCAGACGCTCAAGCTTACTCACTGGCACCCAGATATATAGGCCCCTAATTTTATCGGCCTCATCCCTGGATGTCATTCCATCACAACGAACAATATTGCAATCACCATGTCGATGATCGCGAATAATAATATATTCTTTTAAAGAACCTTCATCATCGGACCCAATATAAATCAGATCCTTTCCAACCTTAACAGGGCATGCGCCATTGTTCCAATCAACGCTTACTTCACCTTTTACACCCCATGCGCGCCTGACGCGCCCGGCGACCACAAGCTCTTCGCCTTTAAAACTAATCGTCTTTAAACCCATCTACTACTCTAAGATTTCGAGGACTGAACGCTTACGAATCTTCGTCGATGCAGCCCCTAGGATTGCTCTCATCGCGCGAGCCGTACGCCCCTGTTTTCCAATGACCTTACCGAGATCTTCTTTGGCAACTTTAAGTTCAAGCACCGTCGTCTGTTCACCCTCAACCTCGATTACCTCAACCTCATCAGCCTTATCAACCAGAGCTTTCGCCATCACCTCAACCAGATTCTTCAGTGGCGCATCTCCCATATTCAACCTCCTCTATTTAGTCGCGGGCATCAAGTGGTTACTGAACGCTTTTCTTCACTAATTCATAAACAGTCTTCGTCGGTCTGGCGCCTTTTTCGTACCAATGATCATAACGGGCCTTATCGATCGTCAGCTTCTCTGCCTGCACTTCCTTGTGGGGGTTATAGGTTCCCACAATCTCCAGGAAACGCCCATCACGCGCTGTTTCGCTGTCCTGTATGACCAACCGGTAAAATGGGTTCTTCTTCGAACCCTTGCGGCTCAATCTAATTTTCAAAGCCATTATTCCTCCTCTAACAAAAAATTATCTCATTCCATTCATCATCTTCATTAAATTTTTCATGCCACCACGGCCCATTTTCTTCATCATTTTTCTCATTGATTCAAATTCGCGAATCAACTTATTTACATCACTCACTTCCGTACCACTTCCCATTGCAATCCGTTTGCGCCTAGAGCCATTCAGAATTTTTGGATTCCGTCGCTCTTCCTTTGTCATTGAACAGATGATCGCATCTTTTCGCTTAATATCTTTTTCCATGCCAGCATCGTCCAATTTATCCTTCATGGCAGAGGCCATCGGCAACATGCCAAGGATCTTACCCATCGACCCCATCTTCTTGATGCTCCGGAACTGATCGCGCAGATCTTCAAGTGTAAACTTGCTCTGGAAGACCTTTTTCGCCATCTTCTCGGCATCTTCCGCATCGATCGACTTACTTGCCGATTCAATGAACGAAAGAACATCACCCATTCCAAGAATCCGAGAGGCCATCCGATCGGGCCAGAACTTTTCCAGCTGATCAATCTTCTCTCCGACACCAACGAAAAGGATCGGCTTCTCGGTCACCGCTCGAATCGAAAGTGCCGCACCGCCGCGCGCATCGCCATCCAACTTTGTCAAAATCACACCAGTCAGCGGAAGCGCGTCTGAAAAGGCTTTGGCGCTCTTGACCGCGTCTTGACCGGTCATGGCATCGGCCACAAAGAGAACCTGATGTGCACCCACAACCTTCTCAAGCCTTTGAACCTCCTCCATCAATGTTTCATCGACATGGAGTCGGCCTGCCGTGTCTATTAAAACGACATCAAGACCGAGTCTGGATGCTTCAGCAACCGCACTCTTGGCAACAGAAACCGGATCATCTCCCGCCTTTGACGGATAGACATCGATCGAAAGATCACGACCCAAAACAGTCAATTGTTCTACAGCTGCAGGTCGTCTAAGATCGGCGGGAACTAAGTAACAATATTTTCCCTGATCTTTCAGATGTTTTGCAAGCTTGGCTGTTGTAGTCGTCTTTCCCGAACCCTGAAGCCCAACACATAAAATAACTACCGGCGGGCTCCGAGAAAGATCCAAGTCCTCCGCCTCACCCATAATTCGAATCAATTCCTCGTGAACAATTTTTACAAATTGTTGATCGGGGGTAAGACTATTAAGAACCCGTTCGCCGAGCGATTTCTCCTTAATTTCGGAGATGAAATTCTTTACGACCGCGATATTAACATCGGCAGCCAGGAGCGACATCCGAATCTGACGGATTGCATCTTCTATATTTTTTTCAGAGAGCTTGCCATGACCCCTCAGGGTCTTAAAGACACGTCCAAATTCCTTCGTAATATTTTCTAGCATCTTAAGTCCGCTTTCTCGCTAATAAAACCTCACCCACACGCCTGGATAGAGACGAGCCTAAACCTCGCCCCTTTCCGCAAGCGGATGTAGCGGAATAATCAATAAATCGTTATATGTCAAGGGGATCGCTTGGTTTTTCTGGGTAATTCTGACTTTCCGGAGAACTCCGCCACCTCAATTTCGCCAATTTCCTTAAATTTTTCAATAACTTGCTCGATTGACCAACGTGGAGTGGAGGCGCCGGCCGTGACGCCAATAACATTAAACTCTTTGAATTCATTTGAATTTAGATCCTCTGCCGTTTCAATGTGAAACGTGGGGGTTCCGGTCTCCCGGGAGATCTGTGCCAGCTTGTTTGTGTTCGCACTATTGTAGCCACCCACGACAACCATGGCATCCACTTGCTTGGAAATCTGCTGAACCTGTTCCTGACGATGTGCCGTTGAACGGCAAATGGTGTTAAAGACCTTGCAGTCTTCAAACTTCTTCTTCAGTTCGTCGGTAATTTCTTTATAAGACTCTTCTTTGTGCGTGCTCTGCGCCACAACACAAACATTCTCCCATTCATTCGGAATCATATCGATATCTTCGAACGAAGAAAGTGCAATACCGCGCCCTTCGGCAAAACCGAGAAGTGCCTTCACCTCAGGGTGCTTACTGTTTCCAACGATGATGATGTGGTAGCCGCGCTTCAGATGTTTTTTCACGATCCCTTGTATGATTCCCACATCGGGACAGGTGGCATCAAAAATGGCCGCTCCAGACGCCTTGAGTCGCGCACGTTCATCGGGAGAAATACCATGCGTTCGAATAAAGACAGCTCCCTCGAGTTCTTCAGGGATCGACCCAAAAACCTTCACACCCTCTTCTTCGAGCATGTGAACGGCCTCAGAATTATGAATCAGTGGTCCATAGGTATAGAGGTTCCCCCGGTATTCGTCTTTTTGAGCAACCTCCATCACCTTATCGAAAGCGCGCTTCACTCCCCAGCAAAAACCGGCTGACTTAGCGACAATAATTTTTTTGGCGTTTTTACTCGGTACCATCTGGCCGTACCTCTTTGGCAATGCGATCTAAGATTCCATTGATGAACGAACCCGACTCTCCCGTCCCATATTTCTTTCCAATCTCGATCGCTTCGTTGATAATAACCTTTGTCGGTGTCTCCTTGCAGTGAAGAAGTTCATAGACACTTAAACGTAAGACATTTTTGTCGACGCTATTCATTCGATATATTTTCCAATGATGGGAATGAGATGAAATCAGTTCATCAATTTCTTCGAGGTGTTCTCTTGTCCCATTAACCAGAGCATGCATAAAATCTCTGGCTTTGTGAGGCGTTCCGGTCTGATCGAAAAAAGGGTCGACCGCCTCTCCATACGAAAGTCCCGAAAGATCAATTTCAAATATCATCTGGAAGGCAGCTTCCCTTCCACGTCGACGTATTCCCATAAATAATTACTCCGCAACCCGCCTCAGAACGTGTGTCATCTCAATTGCAGCCATCACGGCCTCTTCGCCCTTATTCCCTTGCTTACTTCCAGCCCGCTCGATTGCCTGTTCGAGATTATCGGCGGTGATCACACCAAAGGCTACCGGCATACCGCTCTCGAGAGAAACTTGGGCAATACCCTTGGCCATCTCGTTTGCGACATAATCAAAATGTGGCGTACCGCCTCGAATGACTGCACCAAGGCAAACAATGGCATCATACTTGCCGAGCGATGCCAATTTTTTTGCCGTTAGCGGAATCTCAAATGCACCCGGTACTTTCACGACCGTCACATCTTCTGGGTTACCACCACTTCGGCTAACTGCATCCAATGCGCCACTCAGTAAACGATCCGAAATCAGTGAGTTAAACCGGCCGACAATCATTGCTAGATTGAGGCCCTTTGACGTTAGTTGTCCTTCAACAATTCTTGGCATAAGTACCTCCTACACCTTTTCAAGGAGATGACCGAGACGTTCTTTCTTCGTTCGGAGATAAAATTCATTTGTTTCGGTCGGCTCCATTTCTATTGGGACACGCTCCACAACCTCGAGACCGTATCCCTTGAGTCCCACAATCTTTTTGGGATTATTCGTAATCAATCGAATCTGGCGAAGTCCAAGGCAACGCAAAATCTGCGCACCAATACCATATTCTCTCAGATCAGCATGAAACCCTAAGGCCTGATTGGCCTCAACGGTGTCATACCCCTGATCCTGCAGATGATAGGCCTTAATCTTATTCATCAGCCCAATGCCGCGCCCCTCTTGACGAATGTAGAGAAGAATACCGCGCCCTTCACGGTTGATCATCTGAAGGGCTCCATTCAGCTGACTTCCACAGTCACACCGCGTTGATCCAAAGACGTCACCGGTTAGACATTCTGAATGGACTCGAATAAGTGTCGGCTCGTTGGGATCGATCTCGCCCTTAACAATTGCCACATGAGTGCGCGTGTCGATATCGTTTTCGAAGGCAACAATGCGGCAATCGCTTGCGCCTTCCAGTGGCATAGCGGCCTCGGCCACCTTCCGAACCAGTGATTCATGCTGCATCCGATATTTAATAATATCTGCAACGGAAACAATCTTTAGATCGTGCTCCTTGGCAAAAATCTCAAGCTCTGGACGACGTGACATTGTTCCATCATCGTTCATTACTTCACAGATCACGGCAGACGGCTTCATCCCGCAAAGCTTTGCCAAATCAACCGATCCTTCAGTTTGCCCCGTCCGAACCAAGACCCCACCATCTCGTGCACGCAACGGAAAGATATGACCGGGACGCGCAAGATCCGTCGGCTTCGCATCATCATTAATACACAGCTGTATGGTGTGTGATCGATCGTGTGCTGAAATACCAGTGGTAATTCCCTCACTGGCATCAATCGAAACAGTAAAACCGGTTGTGAAGGGAGACGTATTATTCGTGACCATCATCGGAAGGTCAAGACGATCGGCGATCTCATTATTCATCGCAAGACAGATAAGACCGCGACCATGCTTCGCCATGAAATTGATTGCTTCTGGCGTTGCCTTTTCGGCTGCCACCACGAGGTCTCCCTCGTTTTCACGATCTTCATCGTCAACCAGAATGATGCATTTGCCTGATTTAAAATCTGCGATGGCATCGCTGACTCTTGAGAGAGCCTTTTGAACATCAGTATCAATATCAATGACCGTCATCTATTCATCCTTTGTCGCGGAACTAAAATCCATGTTTCTTTAGGAACTCTTCGCTGATTTCAGAGCCGTCATGATACTCCTCTGAGCCCAGGAAACGTAGTTTCTCCACATATTTCCCGATGATGTCAACCTCTAAATTTACGGGATCTCCGACCTTTTTTTCGTTCATTGTCGTCATCTGGACCGTATGAGGAACCAGACGAATCGTCACTCCGTTCCCCTCTATCGCATTCACAGTCAGGCTCAATCCATTAACCGTGATAGAACCCTTTTCGACAATGTATCGTGATAGACGATGGGGAGCCTGAATCTTAAGAAGCTTTCCTCCTTCAACATCCTGTAATAACTCTATTTTTCCAACGCCATCGACGTGACCCTGAACCAAATGACCACCCAGACGTGCACCAACCTTCAGGGCGCGTTCAATATTTACTGCATGCCCGACCGCCAAACCGCCCAGGGTCGTAACCCGGAGCGTTTCATCCGAAATATCGGCCCAAAAACGGTTTCCAAGCCGTGAAGTCACGGTCAAACAACAACCATCACAGGCTACTGAATCGCCAACATTAACATCTCCCATATCGAAACCGACCTCTATCTCATATTGGCCGGTCTGCCCCTGTCGTTTGATCGACACGACATGTCCAATACCTTCAATAATCCCTGTAAACATAATCTCCTCACTAATATTGAATTTCTCCCTCGATGACAACGTTATCATCAAGAACCAAAATTTGATCGGGCTTTATCTGCGGCGTCTTTTTCATCGAATGAACCTTAAGCCCCTTGAGCCAATCAACGCCTCCTTCACCAATGAGACGCGTCGACATCGAGACAATCATATATTGTGGTAATTCTTTTCTGATGAGTTGAGAATGGATTTCTGCTCCACCCTCGACCATAACGCTTGAGATCCCAAAATCACGTAGTTGATCAAAAATAAAATTCCAATCAAGTCGTTTTCCGCTTCGACTATTCGACACAACATGAACACCCATTTTCTCTAATTTACTTAACGATGTTCCTTTCGGACAGATTACTATTGGCTTAGGACTTCGCCGCCACAATTGATAGTTGGATCTCAGCTTTCCACTCGAAGTCACAACGATAGGACGAGGCTGTTTGACGCGCCCAAGTCCGCGAACATTCAGTCTTGGATTATCCTTTCGAACCGTCTCAGCGCCAACCAATACGGCATCGACGCCCGACCGCCAATAATGCATTCTTTCGCGGCACTTCTTATTGGTAATCCATTTGGAGTTTCCATTCTCAAGTGCCACTTTACCATCAAGACTCAATGCCACCTTTGAAATAATGTAGGGGTGATGATGTTTTGAGACATGGACAAAGATGCGATTCAGCGAACGACATTCCGCCTCCATCACCGGCCCGATCGTCTCAACGCCGGCACTTTTTAGCGCATTAATCCCGCGCCCGCGAACACGCGCATCCGGGTCTACCATTCCGTAGACGACTCGTTTAATTTTTTTCTCGACGATCATTCGCGTGCATGGCGGCGTGCGTCCATGATGATGACACGGTTCCAAATTGACGATGATATCTGCACCCTTCGCTTTTGGGCCCGCCGCCTTAATTGCGGCAACCTCTGCATGATCCAGTCCCGGACCCTGGTGAAATCCTTCGCCAACAATCTTGCCATTCTTAACAACAACGGCACCCACCATTGGATTGGGACTGGTTCTTCCCCACCCTCGGGCTGCGAGTTCTATAGCTCGCTCCATGTATGGCTTGTAATCAGATTTTTTCATTGGACCTGACACTGCTATTTACTCTTCAGAACATCCTTTAGTTCATCCATAAATTCATTGATGTCCTTGAAAGAGCGGTAGACACTGGCAAAGCGAACATATGCTACTTCGTCCAGACCATGAAGTGCTTCCATGACGCGTTCACCAATGAGTGAACTTTTTATCTCTGCCCTATCCTGTTCCTGAAGACTTCGACCTATTTTATCAACGACCTTGTTTACCGTCTCAACACTAATCGGTCGTTTTTCACAGGCCTTGGCAATACCGGAAATTAATTTGTTTCGATCAAACTCCTCGCGTCGTCCATCTTTCTTGATGACATAGGGAATATTATCTTCGACGCGTTCAAATGTCGTGAAACGCTTTGAACATTTTTCACACTCACGACGTCGCCGAATATCGGCGCTATCTTTCGTTAGGCGTGAATCAACAACGCGACTTTCAACATTGGAACAATATGGACATTTCATAAGCTACCTATGTGTAAACCGGAAATTTAAGACAAAGTTCTTTTACTTTTGCGAGCGTTTCATGCTGACGTCCCTCGTCCGTAATATCATCTAAGACATCGGAAATCCACTGTCCTACGACTTCCATCTCTGTCTCTCTCATTCCGCGCGTGGTCATGCAGGGCGTTCCCATCCGAACACCGCTGGTAATAAATGGGGACCGCGTCTCGCGTGGTATTGTATTCTTATTCACAGTGATACCAGCCCTCTCAAGGGCCTCTTCGGCATCTTTACCCGTAATATCCTTATCGAGAAGATCTACGAGAAAAAGATGCGTGTCAGTTCCGCCAGTCACGATGCGGTGCCCTCTCCTCGTCAGGGTGTCAGCAAGAACCCGGCAATTTTTCACGATCTGCTCGCAATAGGTTTTATACTCGGGTTGAAGATCTTCGTGGAAGGCGACGGCCTTTGCTGCGATCACGTGACAAAGTGGTCCACCCTGGATTCCAGGAAAGATCATCTTGCGAATTTTCTTGGCATGTTTTTTCTGACTCATGATCAGACCACCGCGGGGACCACGCAGTGTCTTATGGGTCGTTGATGTCACAAAATCGCAATAAGGGACAGGGTCCGAATGAAGGCCGGTAGCCACAAGACCTGCCGGATGTGCGATATCGGCCATTAGGTAGGCGCCAACGCTGTCGGCAATTTCACGAAACTTCTTAAAGTCAATGTCGCGGGAATAGGCACTTGCGCCGGTCACAATCATCTTGGGCTTGCATTCCTTGGCAATTTCAAGACACTGGTCGTAATCAATCAATTCCTTTTCAGCGTCAACACCG
The DNA here is from genome assembly GCA_964462555.1 of uncultured Pseudomonadota bacterium. Lineage (GTDB taxonomy): Bacteria > UBA10199 > UBA10199 > CAYWXY01 > CAYWXY01. Next base: position 10,237 of record CAYWXY010000086.1, read on the forward strand.
TAAGGAACAACGTTATAAAAAATACCCGAGAAACTAACTGGTGAACCGTGCGTTAAATGACCGCCATGCGACAAATTCATTCCCATGATTGTGTCACCCGGCTCTAGAATAGAGAAGTAAACACCCATATTTGCTTGAGAACCGGAGTGCGGCTGAACGTTGGCGTACTCACAGCCAAAAAGCTCCTTGGCACGATCGATTGCTGTTTGCTCCGCCACGTCGACAAATTCGCAACCACCGTAATAACGCTTACCCGGATAACCTTCGGCATACTTATTTGTCATAACGGAACCCATCGCCTCCATGACTGCCTTGGAAACAAGATTTTCAGATGGGATCAATTCGAGCTTATATTCCTGACGATCGGTTTCATCTTTGATGGCCGTTGCGATAACGTTGTCAAACTCCTGAAGGGGTTTCCTGTTCATTTCTCCTCCGCTAGTAGGGTCATAAAAACGACCGGACGCTAACATAGGGGCTCTAAAAGGGCAAGACCTCACTCGGAATGTCCTGTCTGTCTGGCCGACCTATTTATGCCTTTTTTTGAAACCACACTACCCAGGCACGTTCTCAGGATGCAGATTTTGGGGCGTAACGCAAAACGGACCGCCCCCGAGGAGCTCAGCTTACGGAACCTATCCTTATTCGAAGTTTCGAGTGAGTTATTGTTTTTCTATCTTGGTGACGCGGCGGAAGTGGCGGCC
>CAYWXY010000087.1:0-10781 GCA_964462555.1 uncultured Pseudomonadota bacterium
CGATCGCCACCGCGGACGAAATCGGTCGCCCTCCGCTGATTGTCTTGGAGACCCTAATATCTTCACGTCCTTACTCGTAGCCCCCTTCCTTCATCTGTATTCATTCGAAATTTCTCGTTCGGTCCGATTCATACGGGGAGGAAAGAGAGATGTGAGATTATGGCGGGAGGCTGCCGGTCATTGCGAGCCTGAAGTAGCCATGAACTCTTTGCAATGCTAGTGTAAAGGCGTGGCAATCCCACGAAGATGCCCACGGGATTGCTTCGTCCTGTGGACTCGCAATGACTGCAATATCGTGCGGCTGGAGCCGATAATCGAACAGATCTGCTTTCCGGAGCGGATGAATAGCGTATCGTCCGAGCAGGCCATTCCGAGTTGTTATCCTTCACCACCCAGTAATTCAACAGCGCCGAAATCGATGCCATTATTTCCACTATGTTCACCCTCATGAAGAAATTTGCACAATTTCATTGTGATTGTCGTAATATTCCGCATCGACCAATTTGAAACCCTTTTGGTTCTCGGTTACATATATCCACATTGAATGGACGACATCGTCACAGACCTCATGTTCTGTTCCCGGGCAGACCATCAGTGTTACAGGGCCTTTGGTTGGATCGCCATTGCAGTCGACGATTCGGCAATTTTTCTTATAGTCGGCAGGCATCTTTCGGATTGCCTGGCGAAAACTCGTGACAAATCTATTGAGGTTTCTCTTGTTGACAATCTTCGGATTCGAGACAATACCGTTGGCTGCCAGTAGTTGGGCTGCGTCTCGAATCTCTTTTTTCGAGAAGCCTCGGTTGCCATCACTGATCTCAATGTTTTCGAGAGCATCAAGCAGATGATGGGCATCGTATCTGGATAGTTCCACGTCTTTTCCTGGTGGTGATGGTTCTAGTTTGAACTGCAGTTTTTTTCCATGAAGTGGCGTAGGCATGTAAAACCTCCCCTGGTTTTTTTACCCCCGAAAATAGACCCCTATACGGTGTTATATTTCGCCGTCGATATCTCTTGTCTTGTCGGTTGTTTCTCGTGAGGCGTCGTGCGTGAATCTAACTTCGTCTTTATCCAGTTTGGCCTTTTTCCAGTAGGCGTAACGCGGTTTTTTGCGCTCATCGAGTGCAGATGGCAGCTTTTTGAAGGCATCAGTTTTAATGATTCCTCGATACTTGGTTGGACGATCAGGCACGTTGAAAACCTCCCCTGGCTTTCACCCCAAAATTATAGACCCCTTGGACACTCTATTATCGTCATTTGTGGTCTAAAAGTTGCGTGACTTTCTGTAAAAATCTCAAATATTGACGTCTTTTGGCAAATACACTAGAAATCTCCCTCGATAGTAACCAATCTGGAAGAGGGGTTCTTATGTACAAAATACTGAAAAAAGAGGTCTTTTCGGACGTTACCTTCCTGTGGGAGGTCGAAGCACCGGATGTAGCGAAGGCAGCCGAGCCGGGTCAGTTTTTGATTGTGAGACTTGGTGAGGGTTCGGAACGGATTCCGCTGACGATTGCTGATTTTGATCGTGAAAAGGGGACGCTTACGATGGTCATTCAGGTTGTGGGAAAATCGACGAAAGAGATGATGGCCCTTGAAGAGGGTGACTCACTTCAGGATGTTTGTGGGCCACTTGGAATTGCCTCACATGTTCGTAAGCTTAAGAAAATTGTTTTGATTGGCGGTGGTCTGGGTGTTGCTCCGGTCTACCCACAACTTCGTGCCTTTAAGGAGGCCGGTTGCCATACGATTTCGATTATTGGTTTTCGTAGCAAAGACCTCGTCTTTTGGGAGGACAAGTTCCAAAAGCAGAGCGATGACCTCATTATTATGACAGATGATGGTACACATGGCCGGAAGGGGCTGGTAACAGAACCTCTGAAGGAGCTTTTAGAGGCCGATAAGGGTAAGGGTGAGATCGAAGAGGTGATTGCGATCGGTCCAATGATTATGATGAAGGTGGTTGCCGATCTGACGCGTGAATATAACGTGAAAACGGTCGTTAGTCTGAATACCATTATGGTCGATGGAATGGGGATGTGCGGCGGTTGTCGTGTGACGGTTGATCAGAAAGATCAATTTGCATGTGTCGATGGTCCTGACTTTGATGCCCATCTGGTCGATTGGGATCTCTTGATGAAACGTCAGAAGCGTTATGATCGGGAAGAGAAACAGTCACTTCATAATTACGACGAGCATTGCCAGCTTAAGAAAAGGGGGTTGCTCAATGGGTAACGTAGAAGAGATGAAGGCCAAGATGGCGGCGGACCGAATTATGGCGGCGGAGCGACCGGCCGACGTTCGAAATAAAGATTTCGAAGAAGTGAATAATGGTTTTACTGAGGAGCAGGCGCGGAAAGAGGCCTGGCGTTGTTTGCAATGCAAAAAGCCACTTTGTGTGTCGGGTTGCCCGGTTGAAATTGACATTCCTGCATTTCTAAAGGCGATTGAGGAGGGAGAGTTCCATAAGTCGTATCAGATTTTGACAAAGTCAAATCCGATTCCGGCCGTCTGTGGACGTGTCTGTCCGCAGGAGACTCAGTGTGAGAGTAAGTGTGTTCTCGAGAAAAAGGGGAAGGCGATCAATATCGGGAAGCTGGAACGTTTCGTGGGTGACTGGGCGGTTAAGAATGAGTCGAGTGTTGATGCATCGAATATTAAGCCGACCGGAAAGCGTGTTGCGATGGTTGGTTCGGGTCCGTCGGTGATTGCCTGTTCGCTCGATTTGGCTTTGGCTGGGATTGAAGTGACGATCTTCGAAGCCCTCCATACGCTTGGCGGTGTTTTGAAATATGGCATTCCAACCTTTCGTTTGCCAAACGAGGTTGTCGATATCGAACTGGATAAGTTAAAGGCGCTGGGTGTCAAGGGTGAGGTCAATAAGGTCATCGGTCGAACCTTTACGATTCCACAATTGATGAGTGACATGGGTTTTGATGCCGTTTTTATCGGAACCGGTGCTGGGACGCCGAAGTTTATGGGAATTCCAGGTGAGGATCTGAACGGCATGTTTTCATCAAATGAATTTTTAACCCGCGTCAATCTGATGAGTGGTTATAGGTTTCCAGAAACCGACACGCCGGTAGGTGCCGGCAAGAAGGTGGCCGTAGTTGGTGCTGGTAATACAGCGATGGATGCGGTCCGTATTTCAAAACGTTTGGGTGCCGAGAAGGCAATGATCGTTTATCGCCGGACAGAGTCCGAGTCACCAGCGCGTGTTGAGGAGTTGCATCACGCGATTGAAGAGGGAATTGAATTTCATTGGCTCACCAATCCGGTCAAGCTGATTGGTGACGATGATGGATGGCTCAAGGCGATGGAATGTATCAAGATGGAGCTGGGTGAACCTGATGACTCGGGTCGCCGTCGTCCGGTTCCCATTGAGGGCTCTAACTTTACGCTCGAAGTCGATACAATGATCTGTGCGCTTGGTACATCTGCCAATCCTATTATTGCGCAGACAACACCGGGCCTTGAGACCAATAAATGGGGATACATTACGGTCAATGAAGAGACCAATATGACGTCGATCCCGGGTGTCTTTGCCGGTGGTGATATTGTGACCGGCGCGGCAACAGTGATCTCCGCTATGGGGATGGGCAAGGTCGCCGCCCGTGGAATTGTTGATTACCTGAAGAACAAATAGTCTACATCGGTAAGATTATAAAAAAGGCGGGTCACATGACCCGCCTTTTTTGGTTTCTGTCAGTTGTCTTTACTTGCCGTTTTCTTCGAACTCGGCCTCGACGACATTTTCATCCTTTCCGCCAGAGGCGGATCCGCCTTTGGCGGATTTACCATCATCGGTCGGATCGCTCTCTCCAGGAGCTCCGGCTTCCGGGCCACCCGGTTGGTCGCCTGCTTCGGCAGATGCCTTGTACATAGCCTCGGCCATCTTGTGTGAGGCCTGTGTCAGTTTTTCCATCGAAGCCTTGATCTTGTCGGCATTCTTTTCTTCAACGGACTTCTTACACTCTTCGAGTGCTCCCTCGATATTCTTGGCATCATCATCCGAGATTTTGTCACGATGTTCCTTCAAGAGCTTCTCGGTGTTGTAACAAAGGGCATCGGCCTGGTTTCTAATTTCGATCTCTTCTTTGCGCTTCTTGTCTTCTCCCTCATGGCTCTTGGCATCCTTGACGAGATCTTCGACTTCATCTTTCGAGAGACCGCTGGAGGCCGTGATCGTGATGTGTTGTTTTTTGTTTGTGGCCTTGTCCTGTGCGCTCACATGGACGATGCCATTGGCATCGATATCAAACGTCACTTCCACCTGCGGAATGCCGCGTGGTGCGGGTGGAATACCGTCTAGGATGAAACGGCCGAGGGTTCGGTTGTCGCCCGACATGTCGCGTTCGCCTTGTAAGACGTGGACTTCAACGCTCGTCTGGCTGTCGGCCGCGGTTGAGAAGATCTGACTCTTGCGTGTCGGGATTGTCGTGTTGCGATCGATCAGCTTTGTCATGACGCCACCGAGTGTTTCGATTCCGAGAGAGAGTGGCGTAACATCGAGTAAGAGAACATCTTTCACGTCACCACTCAGAACGCCGGCCTGAACAGCAGCTCCCATGCCGACCACTTCGTCGGGGTTGACACCCTTGTGTGGATCACGTCCGAAGAAGTTCTTAACGATCTCTTGAACCTTTGGAATACGTGTTGATCCACCTACGAGAATGACTTCGTCAATGTCGCTTGGTTTTTTCCCGGCATCACTCAGGGCCTTTTTGCATGGCTCGAGCGTCTTGTCGAGAAGGTCACCAACAAGCGCCTCAAATTTGGCGCGAGTCATTTTGATGTTCATATGTTTGGGCCCTGACGCATCAGCAGTCAAGAATGGTAAATTAATCTCTGTCTCCATAGCCGAGGAGAGTTCGATCTTTGCCTTTTCAGCAGCCTCTTTCAGGCGTTGTAGAACCATTTTGTCCTGACTGACGTCAATCCCCTGGTCTTTCTTGAATTCTTGAATGAAATATTCAATGAGTCGTTGGTCGATGTTGTCACCACCTAAGTGGGTGTCACCATTCGTCGACATAACCTCAACGACATTTTCAGCCACTTCGAGGATTGAAATATCAAATGTACCGCCACCAAAATCGAAGACGGCAACGGTCTCTTCTTTCTTTTTATCGAGACCATAGGCCAATGCGGCAGCTGTTGGTTCGTTGACAATTCGTTTGACTTCAAGGCCGGCAATTTTTCCGGCATCCTTGGTTGCCTGACGCTGACTGTCGTTAAAATATGCAGGAACGGTGATGACGGCTTCCTTCACTTCTTCACCTAGATAATCTTCGGCCGCCTTCTTTAATTTCCGAAGAATGTGTGCAGAAATGTCGGGTGGTGGATATTTTTTGCCCTCGACCTCGATTTGCGCGTCGCCATTGTCAGCCTTTATTACGTGAAAAGGGACAATTCGAATCTCTTCCGGGATCTCGTCGAATTTTCTCCCCATGAAACGCTTAATCGAATAGATCGTATTTTCGGGATTTGTAATGGCCTGTCGTTTGGCCACTTGGCCCGTTAAGATTTCGCCATCCTTCGTAAAGGCCATGATCGATGGTGTGGTTCGGCCACCCTCTTGGTTCGATATCACCTTTGGTTCGCCACCCTCCATGACCGAGACGACAGAGTTCGTCGTTCCTAAATCAATTCCGATAATCTTTCCCATAATTTCTCCTTTTCTAATAAAATCAATAGGTTACAAAACTGTTAACTCCTGAATATATATAGGGTTATATTGGCCAAAGTCAAGGGGATGGGGGTCTTTTCAACTATTTAAAGCCTAACTATTGACTTTTATTAAAATATCCTCATTTATCCCCTATGGGAAAGGTGTATCTAAATCTATGATTAAAAAGGATTATTATGAGGTCCTGCAGATCCAGCGCGGGGCCGAGGTTGTTGAAGTTAAGAAGGCCTATCGACGCATGGCGATGGAATATCATCCTGATCGAAACCCAGGCGACAAAGAGGCGGAAGAGCTCTTCAAGGAGGCATCAGAGGCCTATGAGGTTCTGAGTGACCCCCAAAAGCGTCAAATCTATGATCAATATGGTCATCAGGGACTCGAAGGGACAGGTTTTAGCGGATTTAGTGGTGTAAATGACATTTTTTCGAGTTTTGGGGATATATTTGAGGACTTTTTTGGTGGTTTTGGGGATGTTGGGTTCGGTTTTGGCCATGGCGGACGGAAACGTCCTGTTCGTGGTGGTGATCTGAGGCATTCATTGACGATTGAGTTTGAAGAGGCGGTCTTTGGGGTACAAAAAGAGATCGATATCCGAAAGGATGTGAACTGTGAAACATGCGAGGGAACCGGATTAGAGCCCGGGACGTCGCGTTCCACCTGCCAAATGTGTGGTGGCACGGGTCAGATTTCACACCGACAGGGTTTTTTCATGATTCAATCGGCCTGCGCGCATTGCCAGGGACAGGGTTCGACAGTGAGTCATCCCTGTAAGGCTTGCCGGGGTCACGGGCGGGTACAGAAAAATAAGAAGCTACAGGTTAAGGTGCCGGCGGGTGTCGAAGATGGAATGAGGCTTGTTCTTCGGGCCGAGGGTCAGATGGGAGCCAGTGGTGGGCCACCGGGTGACATGTATGTTTTTATCAAGGTGAAGGATCACAAGATTTTTTCTCGCAATGCAACGGATATTCATTATGGACTCGATGTCTCTTTCCCGGAGGCGGCTTTAGGTGTTGAAGTTGAGGTTCCAACGTTATATGGTGACGAGAAGGTCTCGGTTCCATCGGGTGTTCAGTCGGGCGATCAACTGCGGCTCAAGGGACGCGGGGTCCCGGATGTTCGTGGTGGGAAACAGGGACATCAAATTATCACTGTTCGTGTGGTAACGCCGAAGAAGCTGAGTCGCAAACAGAAGAAGTTGCTGGAAGAATTGATGAAGGAAAGTTAATGAGCCGCGTAAACGCTACACTTCAATATTTTGAAACCTCAAAAGGAGTTCGTCTCTATTATCAAAAATGGATGCCAGATCAGCCGCGTGGAATCATTGTCTTTGTTCACGGCATGGGGGATCATGTTGGAAGATATAATGCATTCACCAGTTATTTTGCTACGCATGGATATGGAATCTGTCTTTTTGATATGAGGGGACATGGAAAATCCGATGGTCGTCGAACACATGTAAATAGTTTTTATGATTACCTCTTTGATCTCTCAGAGTTTATTCGATTCATCAAGAAGCGTTCGCCCAAGGCCCCCATTTTTCTTGTGGGACATAGTTTTGGTGGGCAGGTTGTTCTTAATTTTGTTGTTCGGTATACCAAAGAGATCCGCGGTGTTATTGCGTTGTCGCCGAGTATTGCGATTAGTCTCGATATTCCGAAATGGAAAGTGCATCTTGGGAAAATTGGAACGAAACTCTTTCCAATCGCGAGATTAAAACATGAGATTAATCCAGAATTGTTATCGCACGATCCGAAGGTAATTGAGGATTATATTTCGGACTCCAATGTGCGTCATGATATTACCATTCGGTGTGGCTATGAAATTTTGAAGAATACAGAATTGGTTATGGCCCTTGCCGGCCGGATCCATCTTCCGGTGATGTTGATGCATGGCGGGGCTGATCGGATTTGTGATCCAGAGGCAACAAAGAAATTTTATATGCGCGTTCCGGTTGTAAATAAGGAACTTAAAATTTATCCGGAGATGTATCATGAACTGTTGAACGAAACAAATCGGAGCGATGTTTTTTCCGATATGGCTTCGTGGATTGAAAAGCAATTGGGTCAGGATGGGCGCTTGGCAGGTGCCCGTTTCAGAGAGGCCTCAAGTCAGTAAGGAGGCATTAGGGGGGATGATGAAGGGGAGACGATATCTTTGGGGTTTTCTGTTGTTGGTTTTTACCGTTTCTGTCGTTGGTTGCTCGACAGTTCCTTATCGTAAGACATTAAATAATTGGACAGAGGGAAAGAAGATCTATTCGCCCACAACGTTTGGGTCGAAGCTGCAGTGGTTTGCCACTTATCTCTCACCGGAATATCGTGCCGTTGCACGCGAGCAGATCAATGTCTGGAAGGGATATCCGGAAGATGGTTATATTGGATATGTTGACTATATTGCGAGTACGGAGCCTGGAGTTTTCTTGGTTTCGGTCTACACGCCGCGCGGAGATCCTCCCATTAGTGTTGAGGGTGACCACTATTGGGAGTTTACGCTAAATTTACCAAATGGTCAGGCCCTCGTGCCGACATCGATGGATACTATTGAAGTGACCAGCCGGGAGAAGCGTCTCTTTCCGTACGTTAATCGTTGGAGTACGTTCTATCGCGTGAAATTTCCGGTAGGTGAGTTGGAACGTCCATTTTCCCTGGTGCTTCGGAGTGTTCCGGTGACATCGATACTTACGTTTAAGGAGAAGGGGAAGATAACCGTTGATGTTGAGGAAGCACTATCTACTTACTAAACCTTTTTTCTTAAGATCGTATCCTTCTTATATTTCGAATTCTTTTTTGGATAATCGATATTGTAGTGAAGACCGCGGCTCTCTTTTCTCTTTATTGCCGATTCTACGGTAAGCGAAGCGATGAGTGCAATATTTCGAAGTTCGATCAGGTCAGACGTGAGCTTGAAATTCCAGTAGTAGTCCTGGATTTCTTTTGATAAAAGATCGATGCGAGCTTTGGCGCGTGCGAGGCGCTTGTTGGATCTAACAATTCCGACATAATTCCACATTGTTCGTCGAATTTCATCCCAGTTATGTGTAATAACGACCGATTCGTCGATATTGATGGCTTTTCCTGGGTTCCATTTTGGGATGGAGTGGGGGGTGTCTGAGATCGATGGTAATTGGTCTATCGATTTTTTTGCTGCGCGGTCACTCATGACCATCGCTTCCATCAGAGAGTTCGAGGCCAGACGGTTTGCTCCATGAATGCCCACGTGGGCCGCTTCTCCCGTGGCATAGAGATTGTCTATATCGGTTTTGCCATTGAGATCTGTGACGATGCCGCCACAGGTGTAGTGGGCGGCCGGAACAATCGGAATGGGTTCATTGGTAATGTCGATGCCGTATGTCAGACACGTTTTGTATATCTTGGGAAAACGTCTCTTTATAAACCGTTTGGATTTATGTGTGATGTCGATAATGGCATAGTCATCACCGCTCTTTTTAAGTTCGTGATCGATTGCCCGTGCAACAATATCTCGCCTGGCCAATGAGCCTGCAGGATCATATTGCTTCATGAACGAACGCCCATTCGAAAGTTTTAACTCTCCGCCTTCTCCACGAACCGTCTCAGAAATTAAAAATGATTTGGCCATGGGATGGTAGAGGCAAGTGGGATGAAATTGAACGAATTCAAGATTGGCGATTTTTGCACCGGCACGATAGGCCATTGCAATGCCGCCACCCGTGCTGGTGTCAGGGTTGCTGGTGTAGACGTAGGTCTTGCTTGCGCCCCCCGTTGCAATGAGCGTGGTCTTGGCGGAAAAAATGTCGATCTTTCCAGTTTTTGAATCGAGAATATAGGCGCCGAGACAACGGTTCTTTTGCGATCTTTTCTTAAGTTTTCGAGTGGTGATTAAATCGACTGCAATGTGGTAGTCGTAGATCTTAATATTCTTTTCTTGTTGGCAACGTTTGATCAATGCGTGTTCGATTGCTTCACCTGTGTAATCTTCAACGTGAGCAATGCGCCGATGGCTATGTCCCCCTTCGCGTGTTAAATCAAATGCGCCGCTCATCTTTTTCGAAAAGGGAACGTGCCATTCCATCAGTTGTTTAATTTGTTCGGGGGCATCATTGATAATTGTGCGAACAACTTTTGAGTCTGAAAGTCCGTGTCCGGCTTTGATCGTGTCGCTGATATGATTCTTGAAGGAATCCTTTGAAGCCAAGACAGCGGCAATGCCCCCTTGCGCATACATAGTACAGGTGTCGGACGTTTCCTTTTTCGTGATCACAGTAACAGAGCCGAACGGAGCAACCTTCAGTGCAAATGAAAGACCGGCAATGCCGCTGCCGATCACTAGGAAGTCAGTTTGAATTACCATCGTTCGGGGAACCTAGCATAGGTTGTTAATCGGATGCAAGGGGCTCTATTACCATAATATACGACATCCCCGGCTTCTTCTTTTCGAATAATTTCGTTGTCAAAGAGAGGGGCATTGCGTAGACTGTGGCGCATGAAACTTAATCGTGGAGACTATCTCAATATTCCGAACTACATCTCAATCGGTCGAATCGTGGCTATTCCGCTTCTCATTGTCTTTATGATGATGATTCGGCTTCCGGAAGATGCCCATTCGACGTGGAACAGCTGGATCAGTTTTTTTTCGGCAGTGATCTATGGTATCGCTAGTCTTTCGGATATCGTTGATGGTTATTTGGCTCGTCGAGCAAAAATCAGTAGTGTCATGGGAAAATTTTTGGATCCACTGGCAGATAAATTGCTTAACCTGAGTGCGTTGATTATGTTGATTCCTCTGGGGCGCATTTCGGCCTGGTTGGTGATCGTTATTTTGACGCGAGAAATTGGTGTCACGGCGTTGCGTGGTATGGCGGCCAATGAGCATATCGTAATTGCGGCCAGTAAGTGGGGGAAATATAAAAATGCCTTTGGCAGTTTTGGTGTTGCCTTTATCATTCTTTTCTATCCGCATTGGGGAATCAGCTGGTTGGCGGTCGGTTGGGTCATGCTTTTGATATCCATAGTCTTTTCGCTGGGTTCCGGTGTTCACTATGCCTATCATTTCTTTGCGAGGGTTCGTCAGCTTGCCCAGGAAAAGGCACAGTAACTGCCTGAAGAAATAACGCAAC
>CAYWXY010000088.1:0-10751 GCA_964462555.1 uncultured Pseudomonadota bacterium
GTTATAGGTCCGGTAAGCGTTCAATTGGTTCCCTTGATTTCATATTCGTCAGTTATGGTTGATCCGTCCTCTGTACCTGTGAAGGAGCCCTTTTCACCGAGTTCAGGTACTGTCATCGTCCCACTCAGCGAGTTTCCGCCAGCAGCTATCATGAGCGTTAAAGTGTAAGTCACTTCATCGTCACCATCTGCCATCTCTATCGTTCCGGTCCAGGTCCCCGTGTTTGCAGTGGATACAGTTGTGCCACTTATCGTAGTATCATTCAGTGTGTATGTTTCTCCTGCCGTTACACTTTGTAAAGAGTAGCTGGCGGTGTCGCCATCATGTTCAAAGGTTACAGTCTGATTGCCGGTTGAGATATTACTGATCTCAAATGCCCCGGTAGAATCTGTTGTGTCCGATTTACTGCCAACGGTGACAGTAACTCCACTAGTAGCTGCATAAGCATCGCGGAGGAGAATGTTGCGGAGCCGAGTATAGAAGGAGTCTTTCCGAGGAGAGAGCGATGCAGTGAAGCTATCGACAGTTCCTGTTAGTGTAGATCCAGAATCAGTACCACCGCCACCACCACCAGACGAAGACGATCCACATCCACTCAGGTATGGCCCGGAAGCGAACATTATAAGACAGATCAATAGCAAACAGTGTTTTTTCATAATTCATCCCTTCATTTAGGTTGATGAGTTACATTTTAATTGATGGGGTTTAGCATGTCTAGGGAATAAAAGGGCACTAGCCACTTATGCGATCACTGTCGTTGATTATACTGGGTAGGTTTAAGGATAGGAAAGTGATGTCTCCGTGGGTGCTCTTCATGGAATGGATCACAGTTCTATCAATATCAATGAATCCATTTTTCCGAACGAAGTCTGGTGGCGTCCCAGCCTTGATATCTGTGGCAATATCAATATCATCCAAAAAATAAAAAAATTCCTCTTTAAGTTTATGACTATGCGCAGCGAGAGTGGAATTTGCCCTGAAGTGCATTAGGGCCCACTGACATGTTTTGGCTTCACGATCGAGAAGATACTCCCTGTGATTCTTGATGTTGTCGATCTTTTCCGATTTACCAAATCTTGAAATCAAGATGCCATTGCCGTTCTCGGAGAGGTGGAGACTGTATTGATTGGTGTTATTTAAGAATATGAATGTATCGTCTTCAACATGATAAGTGCGATTATTTATTGTAAGTTTTCCATCGTTGAAAAAGTAGATCGCATCTTCTGAATTCCCTTGAATGAGATAGCCACCTTTTTCCGTGATATGAGAGGTTGATACTTCAGTTACAGGTTTAGCAAATGAGAGGTGTATGAGTGGGCCCTCGTATCCCTCTTCGGGTCGTCCATACGTAACGCCCTTGGGTGACAGATTTAGATCTGATTGGACGTTGGTAATCAGAACGGTCTTGTTGTCTATCGTGGCTATTTTTTGCAAAATCTCTACTGGATTATTAGCCGAGATATCTTCAAGATGTTTTTTGAATGTTGAATTTGAAATAAAATCATCGGAATGGTACTTCAAAATAATGGGCTGATTTGACATAATAAATCCCTTATCTTGGCCCGCTGCCAGGCCCTTGTTCCACAGAATGATCTGGAAATCAATGTAAACATTGGCCCTTTCTGTGGTGTTATCTTACCCCTTATCGAATATTTTTCACCCATATAAATAACGTAATATATACAGACTGTTATATCAATTCCCCCATATAATGGGTCGAATGTTACCCATTAAGATGATATCGCCCCAAAAAAAAGTTTATAACCATATGATATCATTGACCAATTTTTTGCGTCTTCGGCACGATATTTGCTCGAAATAGACTAGAGAAGGTGGGGGTCTATTATGAAGAAAATCATAGGGATAGTGGTAATGGTTCTCGTAACCTTAAGTTTTGCCTCTTGCGGTGGTGGTGGCGGAGGTGGAGGATCGGCCTCAGGGCCGTCAATCAAGACTCTAAGTCAGATACCCTCTGCGACATCACCCATGGCCAGTAGTGCTGCATCAATTAACCTCAGGTCGTTGCTGAGCCCAAAGGCAGCAACGACTGGAATGACGCTGGGAGGTACAGCGTCGTCCGACTTCAATGGAAATAGCTCGAGGGCGGCCTGTGAAATGTTCAATGTGCTTGCGGGATCATTTAAGGCTGCAAATCAAGCAGAAATGATCCGTTGCTATATTGAAAATATGGAGTCGAGTTTTGTTGCTGCCACTGGTACTAGCGACGATTTTGACTTGTACGATGGTCAGTTCCATGTTTTCGATATTTCTATATCTGGTCAGGAGCATGGGCCCAGTAAGATTATGATGAAGGTTGATAAGAATGAGAGTGACGAAATAACTGCCATTGAGATGTTTACCTGTAAAGGGACTGCGCCTAATATGGAGCAGGTCGATTATGTTGATTTTTCAATCAGCGATTCGGAGATATCGATGACGTCGAAGGCAGCAGGCGGTGATGCAGAGTGGGCGGGCTCGAATTCGATCAGCGTTCAAGGAACACTTAATGGTGATCTTGCCTTCACGAACCGGACGATTAATGTTGCAAGCAGCGGAAGCGAAATAGCCTCGGGTAACCAAAACTACTCTGTAGGAACGTTAACGCAGACACCGGGTTCAGGCACTTATTCAGGTTTTCAGGCCAATGATTGGACAGACGGCGATAACTCTGGCAGCCACTCAAAGGCAGTCTATGGTGTCTTTGACGTGTTAAACGATACAGGTGAAGATCTCTTGGCGGTTGCGATCGGAGATGGCGTGATCAAGGGAAACTTCTTTGACAGCTGGGGGGATGGTGAGGATGAGTCATGGAGTGAGACAGGCGTCATGCTGGCCTGGACTGGAGACGATACTCTTCCCGTGGAGCCGCCGACAGGTAGCGCACATTATGCAGCCGCGTATGCGGGAACGGTTCCCGATGTATCAGTGCCTACGATTGCATTTGGAGAGGGTGAAACGTGGGACTGCAGTGACGAAATCGACGGAACTGTGAGTGGTGATGGGTCTTTTTTGGAGCCTCTTTGTGAGCCACTGGATCACGACTGGGTTAATTGCTATCAGGTGATTGATCAAGACTGGCCGGTGATTTTTGGTGGGCCCTGCGCAGATGTGGAAGAGGGGCCATGGAGTTATGTTGTCTTTAGAGATGCAATGCTCTTAATCGACGAGTTCGAACTAGCTGATATCGAGTGTATAGCTCAATATGCTCATGATAATGGAGATGAAGATTGCATAACAGCGTCATCATTTGTCGCAGCTGAAGATTCCTGCGACTATGATGTTAGTGGGGACGGTAGTCCTGACAATCTAACATTAACCATGGTTTCTAAAGAAATTGAGTTAGAGGTAGGTGAAAACAACGTGGCCTATACGATCTATTTTTCGAATCCTGAGGGGGGAGAAGTCTCAACGCTGATCAGTCTAGCAAATGTTGTTAGTACAGATGACATTGGTGTCTACCCATACAGCGGTGGTGAGGAACCGGCGGACAACGCTGCTATTTGTTCAAAGCAGGTGACATATAATGATAGTGCCCACAACTGCACCTATTTCAATGCAACGACAGATACCGAATATTATACAGAGATCTTTGGTGTGGACACTGCCGGATCCGAAACGGCCTATCTCGTCATCGGAAATCAGTGTGACTGTGTAGCGGAATAGTTATCTTCTCAATTCTAAGACCATCAATGAAGATCGGAAACAACCCCACGTGCCTTATCTATTCGCCGCGTAATCGCGTTGAAGATAATCAAGGCGAGGAATGTGGCGAACCCAATCCCGGCATAGATGTACCATATATAATGTGCATTCGCGTATGCGGTCGAGAGGTTTTCGGGCGCGACCGTCTTGGGGTCCGGACAGTAAGCAGCCAGGAGATAGCCGGAGATAACAAACGTAAAAATATATGCGAAGAAACTTTTGAGGTAGGAATATCCCATATAGAGACCGATTTCATCCTCGGGAGCCTGCTTAGAAATATATTCGAGGAAACGAGGTTGTAGAAAACATTCGCCGAGGCCCTGAAGTCCTACACCGACAGCCATCATTATAGTAATAGGGTGCATGGCTATTTTTCCAAGGATCTCAATGTTTGAACCCGCCATCGATTCCAAAATAGGAGAAAAAGCAACGGCAAGTGCAGAGAGTGGCATGATGATAAATGCGATCATCATGGAGCTGATCGGCTTGATCTTTCTCACAAGCTGAGTGACTGGAATCACAAAGATCATGACGATGAGAGGATTCACGTTCGAGATCCACTCGGGTGAAGCGCCTTCGCCGACGAGTCGAAGAATATACTTCGGCATGGTGGCGTATATCTGACCCTGAATCGACCAAAAACCACCGACAATTATCAAAAAGATGATGAAGCGAAAATCATGGATCACATGCCAAAGACCCTGGAGGATCTCTTTACCCTTTTTCCCAGTCTCCATGCCATCCACATTTTTGTAGAAGAAAAAGACTATGATAAGTCCCAGGAGTGAGACAGCCGATGCAAAGAGGGTGATATACTCAAGGCCAAGTGCCATGCGAAGTTCCCTCGAAACCATCTTTCCGGAGAAGGCACCGATGTTCACTGCCATATAGAAGATAGAGAATGCGCGTGCACGGTTCGCGCCGTCAGAGCATTTGGCCATCGTACCTGAGAGGACAGGTTTAAAAATCGCAGCACCGACCATAATAAGAATCAGCGACACTATAGCCGTCCACTTGAGTTGAAAGGCACCAAGTAGACCGTAGCCGACCATCATTGCTATGAAACTAACGATGAGCGCCCTGCGAAAACCGACCCTGTCTGCCCATGCACCCATAAGTGACGGAAGGAAATAGAGGATGGAGGCAAAAAGGCCAACGATCCAACCCGTTTGAACATCTGTAAAACCAATGCTACTTGTGAGGTAGAGCGTGAGGGCGATAAACATGCAATACCACGCCACCCGCTCGAGTAGTTCTACAAAGTTGGATACCCATACGGCCTTAGGAAACCGCCAAGTTGCTTTTGTCTGCTGTTCCATTTTCCCCCCTTAATCAAAATAGCTATTTTTTATAATTCTGCCAGGCCTTCTTTGCGGTACTGACACTTGCAGGCCCCGATGAAGAATATACGAGATTTCCACTTTTGTTATAGACCAAGACTACAGTCTCATCCGGACCGACTCCAAATGACCTGCGGATAGCCCCTGTCTTGTCAATCAAGAGGATCGGTGGAGGGCCCGCCCAGTCCTTTTTCATGTCCTTACGGGCGACTTCCTTGAAATCGCTAACCGACATATCCTCCAGCATGTAGAAGTTGCCACCTCTGGGCATTTCCGCAATCAGCATCCTTTCCCAATCTTTTTGGGGATCATCGTCGCGGTACGTGGGGGCGGTGATCAGGATGACCAACGGAGCCCGAATAGTGTGATTGACTCCGCGTGGATCTGGCAAGGTTCCACCGGGCATTCGTCCTGCATAAGCGGCAGCGGTTGATGAGATCATTAATACCAAAAGAATCACTAGTGGTGTTCTAGATTTCATGGCCGCATTTTAATGGGTGGGGATTGCTCTGTCTAGGAAATAAGAATTTGTTCGGAGTCTTGTCCTCAGTTCGGTAAGGAGAGGTCATTGCCAGCAATGACCAATTTTCGTCGTCAACTGTCCAATATTTGAGCAATGGTGAACTAAGGAGTCAATGAAATGAGGAGGCCAAGATTGATATGTTATGTATACTCAAAGCATTTGTGGGGCATCGCCGAAATTATCGAAATTGGCACGATTCCTGCTCATAGAGCCATAAAGCTCGCTCCATTGGTGCGAGCAATCTAAATTTCCAACAATTTGTTAGCGAAAAAGGATGTAGCACATATGAAGGACTTAATAAAAGTACAGAGTGAATTGCCTGCTAGTGTCAACGACATGAAATATATAGAATTTCTAGAGAAAGTTAAATCTCGTATTCGAAATGCACGTATTCGGGCGTCAAGAGCCGCTAGTCGTGAACTGATAAATCTATACTGGTGCATAGGAGAAGATATCGTGGATAGGCAAGAGAAGTTTGGGTGGGGAAAAGCCATCGTAGAGCAATTATCAAAAGACTTGAAGTCTGAATTTCCGGGAATCGCTGGATTTTCGAGTTGGAATCTTTGGCGGATGCGCCAATTTTACCTGGAATATCGGGAATATACAAATCTGGCGCAACTTGCGCCAGAAATTCCCTGGTACAGTAATATTGTCATCTTTAACAAGGTCAAAAACTATGCTGCCAGAGAATACTACCTCCGTGCCACAGCAGAGCTCGGTTGGGGGCGAAATGTCCTCATCCACCAAATTCAGACGGGCACATATGAGCGCCATCTAGAAAAACGAAAGCAACATACATTTAAACATGCTTTACCCGAAGCGCTTGCAGAACAAGCCGATCAGGCGATGAAAGATGTCTACATGCTCGACTTCTTAGGAATCACAAAATCTGTAGTTGAAAAAAAAGTCGAAGAAAAGATGGTAGAAGCAATAAAAGATGTGCTTTTGGAATTGGGATATGGATTTTGCTTCATCGATAACCAGTATAAGATAAAACTGGAGAATAAAGAATATTTCATCGATTTGCTTTTCTATCACCGCAAGCTAAAGTCGTTAGTTGCGATAGAACTCAAGACCGGTTCGTTTCAGCCCGAGCATGCAGGGAAAATGAACTTCTACCTCAATCTACTGGATGATTTCGTGCGTGAAGAAGGAGAGAACCCATCCATAGGTATCATTTTTTGTGCAAAGCGAGAGAGGATAGAAGTTGAATATGCTCTTAGGGGTATTAATAAGCCCGTTGGAGTCTCTGAATATCGTCTTACACACGATTTGCCGAAAGAATTAACCGACAAATTGCCTGATGTGAAGAGACTAGAAAAAGAGGTCTTGAGAGAACTGAAGTACGGGGAGGGGGAATGAATATTGAAGATATGAATGACGCATTTAGCGGATATGCTGAGTTTGAAAGGGAGATGGATGAGGCTATGGATGAAATGGACCGAATAAGCACAATAATAGATCAGCGTGAAAAGGAAATGGGAGAGTTTAGCTTACCAAAAGAATTCGATCCTAAGTTGGCACCAGAAGATGAAAAAAAGATAGAACAGAGGAGCGGAGCTATGCAGGATGAGATGGCAATGCGAGGTTTTGTCATTGATCTTGATGAAAGCGCACCACTTAAAGTCCTTTATCTATATCTCAAGTATATAGCCCTTGTAACCGAGGGGCTCAAAATGCCAGGGACATGGATTTCGAGTTTTGGTTGCAGATATTGGTGTGAAGATTGCTTTCAGAGAGAGTGGTGCAATCTTAAGGAAGGCTTCGAAGGAAAATAAAATAAATCGATATCAATTTGTGTCCCCAAGGGGATTAGCGGAGACTCTCGGTTTGTTCCTTCCTTCCATCCAAAGAAACAACTCCTATTCCTAGCTAGTGCTATTCCTACTTGAATGTGCCGCCAAACGAGGTGTTTCTATCAGGAAACACTTCTTTAGCTATAAGTCTGTTTTAGAACAACTGTGGGGGTTAACACAGTCGATAATATGTGCGATAGTGATTCATGGTGAATCACGAAGAATGTGATGATGGAGGTGAGATATGGCTGGACCATGTATTAAAGGAGAAGCTGCCGCTAGACAGCTCGGAGAACAGATAAAATACGATTTTCGTACCAAGGGTAGCAAAAACGTTGAGGTGTGCAATACAGAACAAGGAGGTATTTCGGTTTTTGCAGATGATCATATTTCATACCGTTCTTTCATCGTCAGTCCTGAAGGCGATCTCAGCGTTACTCGTAGCGGGAACGGATTAAATGGAACTTCTTCCCGCACAGGTGTTTTTACGCCTGATGCTGTAGCTAGGGCAAGGGCTTTCATTCAGAAGAAAGTGAGTGAAACAGAATAGCATATATTATTCAACGGACAAAAAAGGAGACCCAATAGGTCTCCTTTTTTTATTGCGTTCCCAAGGGGATTTCTCCAAGCTTTCGCTTGGAGCAGGTAGGGTTAAGCAGTGCCCACCATCCGCCAGAGGCGGACGGTGCCGGTCACTGCTTGTCTATTATAGCGCCACCTTTCAGCCAAAGGCTGATCAGCCTCTGGCTGATGGTGGCTTAGCCTGTGAACCCAAAGGGGTTCAAAATCTGCCTAAAGTCGTAGACACAAAAAAGCCCAGATCTTTCGATCTGGGCTTTTTGTGTCTGCGTCCCTACATAGGCGGTTTTCGAACTGCGTGTATGGAACTAGTCGCATAATATGGTCACTTTTGGTCATAATAAAGGTGTCAAATGAAGGATTTAACACTTAAACAGAAACGCTTTGTAAAAGAGTATTTAAAAGACGGGAATGGAACTCGAGCTGCATTTAAGGTCTACAAAGTGAAAAATGCAAATACAGCCCATGCTGTGGCTTCTGAGACCCTACGATCCCCTACGGTCATAAAAGCAATAAAAATGAAATTAAGAATGGAAGATGTTGACGAGAGATTTATCATTGAAAGGCTTATTAAAGAAACAGACGATGAAAATGCTGCTGTTCGACTAAAGGCTCTAGAATTGCTTGGCAAGTATTTAAAACTGTTTACTGATAAGGTTGATCACAGCCATGTATTTGACAAAGTGAAAGAAATTGGTTGGGGAAGCTTTGATGAGGCTTCTGAACAGCCAGCAGAGTAGATGGTTTATTTGAGTAGTTTTTCAGGGACGGAATTAATATTGCTATTTTGAACGGACGATATAAAAAAGTGTTGGTTCCTCAAGAGTTTCATTCTGAGAGAATACATAGGCGCCCTTTAATGCGATCTTATCAAAGCAGACTTCTTTTCCCGGAAGACCGGCTAAATCCAAATCCCAACATGCGAAATAACCAGAGTCACTTTCAAGTGATAGTGGTTGATTTCCAGAATAATATGTCACATCATTACCAATTTTCACGGCCATACCGCTATTAGTAGGATATAGTTTGAGCTGTTCGTACCCCTCTGCTATTTGAAGAACAATCTTTTGACCTTCCAACCAAATGATTTCTCCAAAGTTGAGCTTAGCATTTTTTTGTTCAGCGTTGCAAACAAAGATGAGCGTGGAATAATTCATCGACAATATAAATTCCCCATTATATGGAAATTTTACAGCTGGTTTACATAGTATTTCGGGCATCGTTGCTTCAAGTGCACAATGAGAAATGTCCCAAACGAATTGCTCCCCATTGGGACATTTTAGGCCGCAATCTTTTGCACATCGCTTCTCACATTGACCATAAACATATACCTGTTCATCACCTTCCCACACAACTGGTGGAAACAACGGATGATACTCAGCGTCATCGCACTTACCATCTCCACATGTTCCACCACTAGCAACGTCCTTACCTTCCGGCACTTGTTCGCATGGATCTTTCCCATCCATATCAAAAGAGCATGGCAACTCTTTCGATCTTGGAGGCATTCTGTTTGTGAAATAAGGGTAGATTATTTCTTTTGATTCAGGCATGGGGACTATACGATTTTGAGTCTTGTCTGGCGCATTAATTTTGTTTTCGGAACGTGTCCTATACTTTTCGGAATGTGCAACTAGAGGGATTAAAGACAGAACCAATAAGAAAATCAGAATTCTAAATTTCATAAAA
Organism: uncultured Pseudomonadota bacterium; assembly: GCA_964462555.1. Classification (GTDB taxonomy): domain Bacteria; phylum UBA10199; class UBA10199; family CAYWXY01; genus CAYWXY01. The sequence continues at coordinate 9,630 of CAYWXY010000088.1, forward strand.
CCTCCTCAAGTTTTCTTAAACAAAGCTAATGTGTAAATTATAGCAATGTACTCTACTGATGACAATGATTAACTCCCACAACAACGCCTGCTATCTACTTAGACAACCCTAATGTTATAGAGCAAAAAATGTGCCATATTGTCGGAATGTAACAGTATGATATTTAAATGAATATCAGGAGGGATTGCTATCATTGTGATATTGGAAGAGATTATTATCATTGTGATAATGGAGACTAAGGCATCTACAAGCTAACACAATGTTGCTAATAATTATTGATTCTAAAAACCTCGCTGTGTGTTTAAATACTAATGATTTGAAACAGCAAGAATAGCCATTTGGGTCTCAATAATATCAGGTAGTTAAATGTTGAAATTTTTGAAGGTTTTGTTACAGTATGATAATGACACATAGATTAGTCACAGTCCTATCTCTTTTTCTTCTGGCACTAGTGAGTTGTAGTAGTGAGCCCGCTATCAATGGTGTGGCGCCATACCTGTTCATTGATTTAGAGAGTGGTCCTGACCCAATACAATTTGTGGAAATTACTGGCACTTGGGATATTGAAGGGTTTGGGGTGTCGAGTGAAATCGACACAACGAAGATTATCTGCCGAAGGGATACAGGTTATTGTTTTGAGTCTAGGGCCTTCCCGGTTAATAAACAGTTGGTTCTAGATCATAATACAAGTCAGATAAATATTTGGAATTCCCATTACATCATAGCCCAGAGTATACTTGGTGACACCTGTCTTTATGCGAATCGCAAAGAGAAAAGCGCAGCATATTACGCAACTGACGAAAGCGGTTGCACCAAGGTGCCAGTTAATTCTAAACTGAATTATTTAAGGGATAGGGATAAAGCAAAATACATGAAGAAATGATTCAATTAGTTAGCGCTCTGGCAACTGTGACATGACTGACACCAATACATCTTCCGATAGCCCTTGTAGACATGCCTGATGCCCTTAAACGCTTTATTTCGTCTATATCATAATCAACAGTAGGACGACCCAACTTCTTTGTCTTTCTAGCACGTTGCAAACCGGCTTTAATGCGCTCTGAAATACGTTCTCGTTCTTGTTTTGCAACCCATCCAAAAATAGCTACTAAAAGTTCAGAA
>CAYWXY010000089.1:0-10639 GCA_964462555.1 uncultured Pseudomonadota bacterium
TTTAGTAATCGATATCATCTTAAATGACACCTCGGTCAAAATCGGTCAGTACGATACGATTCCGCTTGAGAAGATTGGTGAGGGGCCCGGGACGCGATGCTCGGCTGACAGTATTGATTATGGCGTGGCTCTCGAGAGCGGTGATTTGGACTTCTCTTCTTTCTCGGAGTCAGATTCTGTGGGTGTTGCGTCTTCATCCGGGGGCGGTTGTCGGTTGACCTTGGGGGGAAAGGTTGATTTTGGGGCGGTTCTACTTTTGATCGGACTCATTACACTTATAGGAGGACTTCGAATGAAACGACATGTTTTTTTGGTTTTTATCCTTTCAACCCTTTTCCTTTCTTCAGTGGCCATGGCAACAAGTGTCGTTCCGGTCGATCTAAAGACGATGGCGACGAAGGCTGAGAAAGTATTTTATGGTCGTTGCATCGGTGTTGACGTTCAAGAGGATGAAAATGGGCTTCGGTCAACATATGTAACGTTCGAGGTTGAACGAGGCGTCAAGGGTGCAGATGGTAATACGGTGACGTTTAAGATTTTTGGTGAAGCACCCAAAGAAGGTAACGGTTTTTCGACTGGGATTATTGGAATGCCACACTTTCAAGAAGGTGATTTGCGCGTTCTCTTTCTTTATCCCGGGAGTAGAAGGGGATATACATCGCCGGTGGGTCTTGGACAGGGAAGTTTTAGTGCCGTCGAAACGGAAGTGGGCCCAAAGCTCGTCAATAAGAAGCTATCTGTTCAAGACACGACAATGAAAGAGGTCGTTGGAAACAATATTCCCGAGACCCCCGATGAACTCCTCGACCGTGTTGAAGAACTCCTTAGATAAATCACAAAATCCAAATTACAAACCACAAGAAATACGGTGTCGGTAACGATGCTCGTTTCGTCTTTCGTTTGTCGGTTACGTGACAACAGATAGACGAAACCGTGGCCGATTACCGATACGGGCCTCGCAACCTAAACCGAAATAGTTGTTTAAACCAGATATTTAGATTGTTGATTTTCTGACGCTTCCGAGAATTTATTACCATATCGATAAGCTTTCCATTCTCCGACATGCCCGATCTGGGGTCACGAGTTCTCATAATTAGGATGGGGAGGTCCAGTCTGAATTAGCCGATATTCAGGATAATCAGATTGTTGTGGCCTATCACTCGGTATCAACGCTTCGGGCGCCGGTGGCATCGGAGATTGGATTTCAGCCCCATATCACACTTTTTTGGGTTCAGGGCGGGGAGGACGTTGCTTTTCAATTTGTAGTAGATGTGCTACGTCATTCCTGTTTATAAGTCGGAGGACACGGTACTTAAATGATAATAAAGGGGTTAAACTTAACTCCGTCACCATTGCCATCGCTATTGCATTGTGGCGCAAACGTTGTTTTCAAAATAGTTAACATCAAAGCCATGCTGTACATTGCAACTAAATTTGACGAGCATCTCCCCGTGGCAGCCGTCGATGATTTCAACGCGGCTGTTGTTTGAATCGATGATTGATGTCAAACCGGTTACTGCTGGAACGCACACACAGTAAGGATCACATTCGATCTTGTCATAGTTTTTTGACAGAATGTCTTCGGTGTGATGCAATTTGTTGCTGTATTGTTTGAGTAGCGTATCGGAGTTGTCGGGTAACAGTTGACCGAGTACAGTTATCTGTGCCTCTTCATTGATGGAATTGCTATCAATGACGAGTGCACGCAAGAATTTGTTAATATTATGGAGTTGGTTGAGTAGTTTGCTAGTTATTTGGGGTGAGATATTGTTGGCTAGTCCTCGATAGACAACGGATGGATCGCCCATTAAAAGTACCTTTCGTCCATGATGAAAATTCTCTCCGGGCCGCCATGACCATTCCCCATTATGGGAATCCCATTTTGGCTGGATGTTGTCCAGGTCATAGTGATCATAGTATTTTTCAATCATGTATTTCCAAGCGTCACCAAGTGTCACGCCATCTTTCATATATAGACCCTTCAAGATATTCTTTGTAAAGACGATGGTTTGAGAGTTGCCGTAGCTATAGGGAGCCATGTAGGCAATTGCACCGCCTTTTTCAGGAAACAGCATGTCTTCAGCCAGTGATGTTTTGTCGGGTAAGCCGAGTTGCAGATAACTGGGAGTTGGTGGAAGTGTTACGCTGTTGGCTTTAGACTCCAAGATATGTTCACCATGTTGATCCATATAATCTTCGTTAGAGTTCGGGGCGTAAAGGGCTGTATCACATGCATGTCCAATGACGACCGGAGGGTAATAATTGTAATCGATGTCTTGATCGTATGTATTGAGCCGCGTGCCAGAAAGTGTTCCTGCCCAGCTACGACGTTTGCCGTGACCGGTATAGGCCATCAATGATACGCCTTCTGAAAGACGTTGAATAATGTAGTCGTGAACAGCATGTGTACCCTGAAGCCATAAGCCGGCTGGAGCATCCGTTTGTTCCAGGTTTGAGATGCGATCGTCATATAGACGGATGATCTCTTCACCGCTTATGAGGGACTCTTCTGTAAAGGCTTCAAAATCATTGATGACTCCATGGATGTCGACGTAGTCAATAGTGCTAGCGTCAGCGTCCACTACAACGTCGGCTGAAGAGATAAAGATGGCCCGATTATTTTTCTTTTCGGCTCGTTCGGGTGTCGATTCATACTGGATCACTTTTTTGACGTATCGAATCAATTCATCATAGTTTGATGCCGGAATGCGGCCTAGGGCAACATCGGGGTGATAGTCGACATCATCAACATTGATGGGGTCCCAGCGGCTCCATTCGCAAAAGAGGCCGTTATGATTATTGTCCCAGGTGTCAAACGAGCCATCTGCTTTAAATAGATCGGCATAGTAAAGATCGGATGGTTGGTAGGAAAACCGAGCTTTTGTAATCTGTTTCTTTTGGGATAGGCAGTAACGGATCGGAAACATATCTTCGTCGCCCACAAGAACAACATAGCGGACGCGATGACTCCTGTGCCTTTCGGCAATGGCCATCTTGATCTTTTCGGGAAGGTCGCGTCCCGATTTATAATTGAAATCCTTTTTGATCTCCTGGAGGGTCAGCGAGATTGCGCAGCGTCCAGTGGCATTCTTGAAATCTCGCAAGACATTGACGATCGGTAGAAATTTTTCATGTGTGATCATTAGTATATGTTCGCTTCGTTCGCATCGGTTAAATAGGTGAGCCTTCTTATTTACAAAGGATGTAGATAGGTTGGGCAGTGAAATCGCTTGTTGCCACAGCTGTGTTACAACCCTTTGTGTCGGATTTCGAAGCCGAGGGGAACGCCTTGCAGCAATAGCATGTTTACTAATAATGCTTAAAAAAATTATAAAAATGATTGCCTTTGTTTTCATGGCCACCTCCTTGTGACGGAGGTATATTCAAGCAATGAGTGTGCCAAAAGGGTATGTTGTAACTAGTTAGAAATATTGAATAATATTTGTGGCCTCATTCTCTTAATGATAAATTAGACGATGTTTCTCAAAATGAGATGAATTTTTGGGCGTTCGGCTGTATACTGAATAATATAATATATAGTGTTTAATCGAAAAGGGTCCACTCAATAGATGTGTCGCCAAGGGCGTCTTGAAGGCTAAATAGGCTGAAGATTCGTCCATATCGATCAACACCGACTGTGATGGGTGAATAGCGGTAGAAGTTGTCGGTTGAGGTTAGATCGATGATATTGCCTGGGTCTTTGCCAACCGCAAGGCGGATCGTTTGCGGTGTGTAGATTCCGGGACTACTTTCGATTATCCAGAAAAGAGAAAGGTTTCCGTTTGTATCGATGGTTCCAATGGGAGGAGAAATATAGTCACTTGAATTGTTGACGATAGTGTTTGGCTCTTCTTCGCACGTTCCATTATTCAAGGTGCATCCTGTAATAGTGTTGTCTCCAGTGAATGTATCTTTCCATGCAACAATAATATCATTGGTATTTGTTATGCCACCCTGTGGTTCATGACACTCGTTGAGGGCGCCAGTGAATGGGCCATAATCGGTCCACATACCATTGATATACGTGGTGTAGCCGCACTCGCCCGATCCGTTTTTCCAAAAAATAGCAAGATCCCCGATATCATTAATAGACGTGTGGAAATATTCCATATCCCAATAGGTGGTGATGTTGTGTGAGCTTGCCGCACCAGAACCATTGGATAGGTGCTTGGTATAAATCATGGGACTGGTTAGACCGATATAAATTGCGCTGACCCATGAATCTGTGTTGTGGGATACGATGCCGATGGGGTGCGTGTGATCGAAATCGGTACCGTTGATAATTTCGATCGGATTGACGATATCGACGCCCGTTACGGGGGACGAACCATAGGTCCACTCTTCAGATGCGTTATCATAATAGTTGTAAAACAGACGATAATTCTCTTCATTGGCACTCTTTTTGTAGAAGGCCACAAGAATATTGCCGCTCTCTTCCACAGCGGCACTCGGTTTTGAGAAAGAGGTGTATGTTGGAAGGACCTGATGAAGAGCCACGTATTCGCGGCTCTCTGGGTTCTCTGAATCCGATAGCCACCGATATGTTTCAATATCGTCATTTGTCTCACAGATGATCATGGCATCACCATTGCTGCCGATCGCAACGCTGATATCATCAATCGACACTGCAATATTGATGGATCGAAGCAACTTGGTATCACTCCATTCGCCCAGATACCACGATGTTCCGGGATCGTACCGTTTGGCGTAGAGATAACGATTGGTATCATCAAATGTGGTCCATGCAGTAACAGCTATGCCGCTATCTGCAACAGCGAGGTCTGCCAAGGTCCCTGTGTCATTATTGATCAGGTTTTCATCTCCACCCCACTGACCATCACGAATCTCATAGGAATTAGTATAGTCTTCTGTCATCGCATAGCCTTCGGTGCTTGTGATGTCTGTCGTTGACGTAGCCGTCAGGTTTGCATTGAAGGGAAGACAGTCTGCTGGAGTGAAGATGATCGAGTCGGGATAATCAGGTTCGATCTCCGGCGTTCCTGGTACCGTGGCGCTAAGGATGTTGTTGAACAACGTCACCGTTGTATTGTTGACGGTATCAGTCTCGATATCATGGCTAAAGCGGTGTGTGTACGATATTCCGCAAGGTGCCATGTCAGTTATTGACGTGCGCACTTCTAGCGTATCCGCCAGGTTCGGTGATGTCTTGAATGTCCACGTTCTCGGATTCTGCATGCCAGTGCCCGTCGTGTCTTCGACATCGGTGGTGACAGTTGCCTGGTAGTTGCGATTATAATTCAAGGGGGTGTTGGGCGTGAGTGTTGCGGTCTGATCAGAATAATTGATGAGGCCGTCGATGGAAGTATTCAGCAAAAGATCTGTCAGGTAGAAAGATAAGGGCGTAAATGTTGTTGGATCCATCGTTTTATTAAACGTCGCATTGATCGTAGCGTTAATATCGACGTCCATTGCTTCGGATTCAGGCGACAGTCCGCCGCCCAAAACGATTGGATAGGAGTATGCAATGAAGCTCCAATTCTTCTCATTCGCCAGGGCATTGTTGGCTATGTCTGTAATCACAGTCGTGAGGGTGGCTTGGTATGTATATGCCTCTGTCAAGTTGCCTGACAGTGTCAAGATCGCCCTCTTGTTTTGATTGGAAAAGGAGATCGTTCCATTCAGCTTTTGCTGTGCCGGGTTGAGGACATAGAAGGAGTCGGCGGTCACGGTGTTCGTATTGATGACTTCGGAAAAATCGACAACGATCATCGTTCCTTCCAGGGGAGTGTCAGTGCCATTCTCAACTGGGGTGACTTCAATGATGGTGGGTGATGTTACATCGGGTTGTTGGTCTTCTTCATTGTTCTCATTTGAATTTGTATTATCTTCGATATTATTCTCGTCTTCAGCTGTGTTTGAATCGTCACCTGAACCATTGCCGCTATCGTCACCGGTCTCTGTGTCAACAGTTGTAAATGTCGCCATAAATTGTTCAGGTTGGGTGATGCAGATGGTGTAACTTGTTCCTTCCTCTAGGCTTAGTGATGGGTCGAGCGTGCACGTAGGCGTCGAGCAAGAGACGTTACTATTGATTGCACTTTCTGCAATGCAAATTGTTGTGTTTAATAGCGCTTTGGCGTTTGTGCTGTTTTTGATAATAAAGAAGGTTGACTCATTCACATTCGAAAGGTCGGTTGAGTTCGAAAAGGTGTATTGAAATAGGGCGTCGACGTCGACATCGCTTTGACCATCAATCTCCTTGACGTTGATGGGTTGTGTCTCTGTTTCGGGAGTTTCAGGATTGCTGACGCTATCCGCTGAAGAACCAGTGCCTCCACAAGAGACTGTCAGTATTGTAATAATTACCAATGTCGATAATAGGGCTATTGACTTCATCGTACCTCCAATGTGTTGTAAATAAATTATCGCATATGGAATCCTTAAAGTTTCGCAATAATGTGCCGAGGGACGCAAAACCGTTTACACACAGTATACAGTAAATTCACATGCGTATAATTTGAGAGCTGTTGTCTGTTTCTATTTTGAAAAAATAAACCGGCTTTCTCAATTTGGGATGGAGAGGTGGTATGGAACGACACCGTCGTTTAACTGTTATATTATTCCACATTATTTTACTGTGACGCGTTCATCCTCTAGGGTCACGAATTCTCACAATGAGGAAAAATGTCATTATATTCTCAGTATGAGTAAACAGCCAAATCGGCTTATAAAATCATAAAGCCTTGTAATTATTATTTAATATTAAAGTATATCCATTGCTGTATGATGGCATTATTATTGCAAATAGCTATCTTCGGTATACGGGGCAAGTCAATAAACCTATGGGGAGGTAGCTATGAAACGAGTCATAGTAGTGTCGCTGGTCGCGCTCTGCAGCCTAATCCTTAGAAAGGAGGGTTAGTGAATATGTATTATCGGAGGCTGTTGATTGTTCTAATTTTCCTGGTCCTAGGACCGATGGCTCCGTTTGCCTGTAGTAGTACATATGTCATCACTGAGACGATGTGTTCAGGGTCGGCGGGTCTTTTGGTTGTTGAGATGACGGCGGGAGAGAACTTGAAGATCTATGAGGCCAATGAGGATGGAGAGGCCCAGTCTGAATTAGCCGATATTCAGGATAATCAGATTGTTGTGGCCTATCACTCAGTATCAACACTTCGTGCGCCGGCGGCATCAGAAATTGGATTTCAGCCCAATATTACGCTTTCTTGGATTCAGGGCGAGGAAGATGTTACTTTTCAATTTGTAGCAGATGCGTCCTATAGTTCGGTAGAGGATATGAATTTTGTAGTTCATCTCCAAGTGAAAAGGGGGGCGATCGTGAGTCCATTATTACTTCCGGCCGTTGCTCCAGGGACCTTTTTTACCATTGATAATGAACGTGTGGATCTCGACGTGCCCTATGTGGTCAACAATTCAGCTGCGTCGGCTATATTACCGCTTTCTGATGAAGTAACCTATGGCCGAATCCAGGGAACACTTTTTTTCGATATTCAACATTATACCTTAAATTACAGTCCGATTACCTGCACGACAACGGTGTGGTGGAGCACCGATTTAAACGGGGGAAGGTCGAGATCCTATTCCGATTGGTCTTGTGATAATGGGCATACAGCACCATCAGATGAATTGGACAGTACGCCAGTATGCATTGCTGATGAAACGATTGATTCTCCAGCGAGTATCGTCCTTTCTGTTAATGAGTAACTTTTCTTCGTTATCGTTAGGATTCTGACACTTCCGAGATCTTTTACCATATCGATAGGCTTTCCATTCTCCGACATATGATAACCATATGATTTAAAAGCGTAATTTTATTTGCGATCGATGTCTCAGTTGGCACGGCATTTGCTCTCCAATGGTGCAGGAGGGCAAGGATGGCAAGACGAGGCATAAGATACTTACTTAAACGGATCAGGCAGATCGCTGTTCTTTCGATAGGAACGGCGATTTTTTTTGGTCTCTGTTTTGCGTCGCTGACGCAGGCACAAAGTGAGGCGATGGAGGAGGTCAACAAGAAGGTTGCAGCGGATCCGTCAAAGGTCATGCAGGTCTTGATGCAGCCGGCGGGGGCGCCGATTGATCGATGTCTGGTTCCTGAGAGTGCGCCGGCCGTTGAAAAATGCCGAGCCTTCTTCAATGTTGATAACGAAGAAGTTCTGGAAAATCTTTTGCAAAATTATACACGGTGTCTAGACGGACATTCTTATTATTATGATTTTTCCAATCAGCCGGTGGTAAAGTTGAGTCACACGATCAAGGTTTATGGTCGTACCGATCTGCCATTTACGATCAAGGGGCTTAAACTGGTTCCGGGCAAGGACTTTCCGGAGGGGGCGCCGGCGATTGAGGTTCATGGCAAGTCGGTGTTGCTCAAGAATCCCGATCTCAAGGGCTTCAAGACCGGAATTCTTTTTGCCTCACTGAACAACGAAAATCACAAGGTTGTCGGTGGGCGTATTCGTGCGAAAAAGGGAGCTTCTCAGGCGATCCTCTCCTGTCATAATGCGCCAGCGGTCAATGGAACGAAAATTTCTGGATACACCGAGAAAGTTTCTGTAATCAATCAATAATTTGTCAAAATTCCAAACTCCAATTTACAAATTACAAACAATATCCAAATCACAATGACCAAAACCTTGTTGTTTTGAACATTGTAATTTTGGTATTGAAATTTGTTTGTGGTTTGAGATTTGTGATTTGGGTGATGAGCTATTGGACGGAGGGGGTTGCCCTTCTTCAGTATTGGGCGCTACTGCGGCAGCACCCAATGTTGACGATGGCTTTTCGGGCAACCCACATCCGTTATGATGCTAGGCAGCTAGGTAAGCTTCAATTCCCTCCTTTAATTTACGGTTCGTGATCATGGCATAGAGGCTATCGATAACCTCTCGTGTCAACGTCAGTTTTTTACGAATCTTTGGGTCGTTGGCATCGACAACAAAGATGTCAAGTTTTGTTGCCTCGGCATCGCGGAGCATGATCAACATTTCTTTAAATGAATCGAGATCCTTGACGAGGATTGGCTGTTTAGAGACCTCCTTGGCCATGATGCCGACCAGCGCCCATTGGTTATCAACGATGCCAGCCTTTTCGGCAGGGGATTTGGTTTCAACCCCCTTGATAATGAGACGACCGAGGGCGTCTTTTTCAACATGAAATCCCCAGGTGTCGCTTCGGAGTGCCGTGCGCGTCTTGGGAAGTTCCGAGACGGCGAGCTGAATGGTTTCAGGTGTGTAGGTTACCTTGTCGCCCTCTTTCTTGTAGTGGTAGACGATCATGTGGACCTTTGATCCTGGCTTGCGTGTGTGCATCCATTGGAAGAAACGGGTAACCTCAAATCGGCTGTCGACATTGATATCGAGTTCATTTCCTTGATCGTCAACGATTCGCGCGATGACATCGTTTGTCCGAAGACCAAGCATGTAGGCCTCAGAACCCCAATCGACCCAACTAACCTTGGCGGCTGGAAGATGCATCGGATAGCCGGTAAGTTGCCGTTCATAGTCGTGGAATTCCTTGATTGAAAAACCGAGATAACCGCGTGTGTATTTTCCACTCTTGAGGATTGTGCTGAGGACATTTAGCTGTGTCTGAATTGGAATAGCAAATGAAAGGCCGCTGGTTCCGTTATAGCTATAAGTATTAAGGCCCAGGATTTCTCCGTTGAGATTGAAAAGAGGGCCGCCGCTATTGCCGGGATTGATTTCGGCATCATGTTGAATGGCGACGACCGGTTCGCCCGTTTCCTGTGCGGGCTGTGAGACGATGCCGCGGGTAAAGGACAATTTTGGAAGACCGAGTGGGTGACCAGCCGTAATGACAGCTTCGCCGAGCTCGGGCGATTCCTTGGCGACGGCTGCGGTCGGGAGCGGTTCCTTGCTGTGAACAATGAGAATAGCTGCATCGACAAATTTATCTTGAACGCCAGCCTTGTTGACCGGACTGGAAAGAATCTTTGCGCGGAGGACTCTTCCGCTAGCCATTGTCACCGTTAGATATTTTGTTTCACCAGCGGGTGCGACATGATTATTAGTAATAACGGCATAGGTTCCAGGGGGAAATTCAACTCCTGGGAAGAGGTCTGCGAGACTGACAATGGTGCCAGAGCCTGACCAGCGGCTTTTGTCTTTTCCCCACGCATTCACTTTCACAACAGAGGGCGCAATTTTTTTGATGGCGGCCTGAATGGTTGTGTCTTGATGATTGTATTTTCGAACATATGTAACATCGACCTTTGCGCTTCTTTTGACCCCCCGAGGCCCTGTGACTGGAATATCAACCTGCATCGTTGTCGCAAAAACTCTTGAATGATTATTTCCGCCGCGCGGATAAAAGCCGCCATCGACTTTGGCGGGTTGCTTGGATGCTATGTAGGTTCCCCCTCCCGGTTTCATTGTGTTGATTGTCGTTTTTGGTCGGATGCGATGTGGCGGTGTGCGATGGATTTGATGTGTGGACTTGGTTGATGCAACGGACATGAGGGACCTCCTTTGGCTGGTGGGCAGTACTAGTGCCTCGACAATTCAATTTTTATCGACGAAGTCGGTGGAAATTAAATTGATCGGGCACTTGTGCTGCACCGAAAGAAAAAATTGAAATGTCACAGTGCTAATGATGCGATGAATTATAGGTTTAAGAATTTAAAAAATAAGGT
>CAYWXY010000090.1:0-10584 GCA_964462555.1 uncultured Pseudomonadota bacterium
GACGAAATCGGTCGCCCTCCGCTGATTGTCTTGGAGACCCTGATATCTTCACGTCCCCTCACATAACTCTTCCTTCACCTGGAGTTATTCGAAATTTCTCGTTCGGCGCGCCGAGCGAGGAATGGTCTGTGATAGGAGATGGAACTATGGTTTTTGTTCGACGTGAGCGTATGGCGTAGGGGAGTCCACGCAAATGACGCTAGCAGAGAGATGTGCTCCTATGAGTCACTAAAAAGGGTATTGATTATATCGGTTGGGGGTCGACAGAGGAGAATCTCAACCGATCTGATAATTAAATCCTTTTTGGTGATGAGTGGAGCACCTGAACGCGAGGGATCTTAATGGTCCCGAGCGTTCATGAATGCGTCTTTTGCGTGGAGGCTCCGTAGCCATGAGCTCACGTTTTTAGAAAGCAGGGTGTGTTGTCCGGGCGGGTCATTCCGAGTGAGCACTTGCAAAATAGAGGCTAATCGGTTATCAAGCGGGGCAGCATAACGACGGAGAATGAATGGACATTCAGCGGAAAAAGACGAGAGAAATCACGGTTGGCGATGTTCGAGTAGGTGGCGATGCCCCCATATCAGTCCAATCGATGACCAATACCGATACGCGCGATGTGGCTGCGACGGTGGGGCAGATCCTGGACCTGGAAGAGGCCGGTTGTGAGATCGTCCGTGTCGCGATTCCCGATGAGACTGCGGCGAAGGCGATTCAGGGAATCAAGGAACGGATCCATATCCCCCTGATCGCCGACATTCATTTTCAGCATCGTTTTGCTCTTTTAGCCCTTGAGGGTGGCGTGGATGGTCTTCGGATCAACCCTGGCAACATCGGTGCGCGTGATCGTGTCGAGGCCGTTGTCAGCGCGGCAAAGGAGAGAAACGTTCCGATCCGGATCGGTGTCAACAGTGGTTCGGTGGCAAAAGAACTACTCGATAAATTTGGTGGGCCGACACCAGAGGCGATGGTTGAGTCGGCGCTTGAGCATGTAGCCATTCTCGAATCTCTTAATTTCTATGATACTAAAATATCGATCAAGTCGTCATCCGTTATCAATACGATCGAGTCGTACCGACTGATGTCGACAAGGGTTGACTACCCCTTACATCTGGGCGTGACTGAGGCAGGGACACTCCTGCCGGGCGCCATCAAGTCGTCGGTCGGAATGGGCCTTCTTCTAAGCGAAGGGATTGGGGATACGATTCGGGTTTCGCTAACAGCCGATCCAGTCCTTGAGATCAAGGCCGGTTTTGAAATTCTGGCATCCCTCGGACTTCGCAAGCGTCCGGGCGTGGAGATTATTTCGTGTCCCACGTGTGGTCGCGTTCAAATCGATATCGAATCACTTGTGACGCGTGTTGAAAAACGATTGGCTCACATTAAGGAACCATTTAAGGTTTCAATTTTGGGATGTATTGTGAATGGTCCGGGTGAGGCCAAGGAGTCTGATATTGGAATCGCAGGTGGAAATGGTAAAGGTGTGATTATTAAGCGCGGTGAAATTGTAAAGACCTGTCGAGAAGATGAATTGGAAGATGAGTTGGTAAAAGAGATAGAGGTGATGAGGAGGCAAAAGTGAGATTTTCGACAACATTGATTCCAACGCTCAAGGAAATGCCGGCCGAAGCCGAAGTGATTAGCCATAAACTGATGGTGCGAGCCGGGTATATTCGAAAATTGGCCGCTGGAATCTATACCTATTTACCTCTGGGCCTTCGGGTCATTCGTAAGATTGAACAGATTATTCGGGAAGAGATGGTTATGGCCGGTGCACAGGAGCTTTTGTTGCCCATCGTGATGCCGGCAGAACTCTGGGTTGAGACAGAACGATGGGACTACTATGGTAAAGAGCTTCTCCGCTTCAAAGATCGTTCGGAACGCGACTTTTGTATCGGTCCAACACACGAAGAAGCGATTACCGATCTCGTCCGCAGAGAAATTAAATCATATCGTGATCTGCCAAAAAATCTCTTTCAGATTCAGACCAAGTTTCGGGACGAAATTCGTCCACGCTTTGGTCTGATGCGCGGGCGCGAATTTATTATGAAGGATGCATATTCGTTTGATATTTCAGAGGAGAAATCGAAAGAGTCCTACGATCTAATGTATGATGCCTATAATAATATTTTTAAGAGATGCGGTTTGGATTACAGGCCCGTTGAAGCAGCAACGGGAGCTATTGGAGGAACCCTTTCACACGAATTTCAGGTGATCGCCGAATCGGGAGAGGATGCCGTCTTTTTCTGTGACACATGTGATTATGCCGCCAATGTTGAGAAGGCGTTTACGATCCAACAGGCGGAACTTGCAAAAATCAATCAGGTCTTTGCAGATGCAAAACCAAAAAATAAGCATAAAGAAATTGAGACGCCCGGGAAGAAGACGGTCGAAGAAGTTTGCGAGTTTTTGAAGGCGAAGCCACATCGATTAATCAAGACCATTCTCTATAAGGTGACTGTGCCATCTGAAGAAAAGCCACTATTTGTTGCAGCGCTTGCCCTCGGATCGGATGAGATCATTGAGACAAAACTGTCAAAAGCCCTTCACGATAATAGTGTTATCAAATCAGAGGAAGTTCAGATTGAAATGGCCGAAGAGGCTGATGTGAAAGAATTGACCGGTGCAGCCATTGGTTTTGCAGGGCCTATTGGACTTCCGGACTCCGTCATTACGATTGCGGACTATGCGATTCACGGTAAAGATAATTATGTGACCGGGGCCAACAAGGACGACACTCATCTCGTAAAGGTTCATTGGGAAGATTGTAACATTGATGCCTTCGTTGATATTTGTCAGGCGAAAGAAGGGGATCATTGTCCGGTTGAGACCTGTTCGAAGGGCAAACTAAAAGAGCGTCGGGGCATTGAAGTTGGGCAAGTCTTTCATCTCGGAACAAAATATTCAGAAAAGATGGGTGCGAACTATCTTAACGAAGAGGGGAAAGAGAATCCGATTATCATGGGTTGTTATGGCATCGGTGTGGGACGGACAGCCGCTGCTGCAATCGAACAAAATCATGATGACAACGGCATTATCTGGCCGATCGCTATCGCCCCCTTCCACTGTCACCTCATTGCATTATACGGCAAAGATGAGAATATTCAGAAGATGGCCCTTGACGTCTACTGTAAATTAATGGAATCTGGTATTGAAGTGCTCTTTGATGACAGGAATGCTCGAGCTGGCGTGAAGTTTGCGGATGCAGACCTTATTGGGATTCCGTATCATGTTGTTATTGGGTCTAAAACGCTCGAGGATGGGAAACTGGAATTGAAGAATAGGAAAAGCGGAGAGAAGGAACGTCTCGGACTTGAAGAGATTATTGCCAAGATAGAGGGAGAGATCATTGAAGCCAGTACGCAAGAAGATCGAGCCGAAGGAACGACTGATAGTAGCGATCGGGGCGACGAGCCTTCCGGAAGCTGAGAAGCTGGTCAAACTTCTTCATAACGATGTCAGAATCTTTCAGGTTGGCATACCGTTATATACGGCCGTAGGACCGGACATCATCAAGATGGTCAATGACAACGGTTGTAAGGTTTTTCTCGATTTAAAATATCACGACATTCCGTCCACGGTTGCAAAGGCCGTCTATATGGCCTCAAAACTGGGCGCCCACATGATCAACGTTCATGCCGCCGGCGGACACAAGATGCTCGGTGAGGCGTTGGGGGCATCACGGGATGCGACCGGAGGAAAGAATCCGCCAATTATGCTGGCCGTCACTGTTTTGACGAGTATGGAATCACTCGGTGATATCGGTATCCAGTTTGAGATTAGAGAGCAGGTGATTCGTCTGGCTGCAATGGCCAGGCAAGAGGGCTATCATGGTGTTGTGGCGTCGCCACTCGAAATTAAGGCCATTCGCAAGGCCTGTGGAAACGGCTTTCTGATTGTGACACCGGGGATCCGATCTGCTGGGGCCGTGGGTTATGATCAAAAACGAATCGGTGGGCCGCGCGAGGCCATTCAGGCTGGTGTCGACTATCTGGTAATGGGACGTCCGATTACCGAGAAGAAGAAACCACTCGATGCCGTCCGAGAGATTATCAAGGAAATCAGTTAACCTTTTTTCGATTTGGGCCCTGCCAACGATACAAATTCGTCAGGATTTGTTGCACGGAAGAACCCCTCATCATAATCGATTTTTCCATGTCGGAAAAGTACTGCTAATGATTCATTCATTGTTTGCATCTTTGATTCTTCGCGTCCCATCTGCATTTGCGCGTAAATCTGATGGGTTTTCCCCTCACGAATCAGGTTGCGAATACCAGATGTCGGAATCATGATTTCTAATGCGAGCGTTCGGCCCCCTTCCTTGAGCGGAAGGAGTTGTTGTGAAAAGATTCCCTGTAGAATCGATGAAACCTGAGTCCGGATCTGCGGTTGTTGGTGAGGCGGGAAGACATCGATGATTCGGTCAATCGTCTGGGCGGCATCATTCGTATGTAGCGTAGCCAGTACCAAGTGACCGGTTTCTGCAACGGTGATGGCGCTTTGAATTGTCTCAAGATCTCGCATCTCACCAACCAGGACAACGTCTGGATCCTGACGGAGAATATATTTTAAGGCATTTTTGAAATCATGTGTATCGGGGCCAACTTCACGCTGGTTGATCAGACACTTTTTACATTCGTGCATATATTCGACGGGATCTTCGATCGTGATGATATGTGCTTCACGTTCCTCATTGATCTTATTGATCATGGCAGCCAGCGTTGTCGATTTACCACTGCCGGTCGGTCCTGTGACTAAGACCAGACCGCGCGGTTTGTGGGCAACTTCCATAACAACAGGAGGAATACCGAGTTCTTCAACACTCGGAATTTCAAGTGGAATAATACGAAACGCCGCTGCGACCGAGTTTTGTTGCCAAAAGATATTTGCCCGGACACGGTTCTTGTCTTCAAATGTAAACGAGAGGTCAAGTTCCAGGTCTTTTTCCAGTTTGGCCTGTTTTTCACGTGTTAGTATTTCGTAACAGAGCTCCTTGGCCTTTTCAACGGAGAGATGGCCATATTTCTCAAGTGACTTGAGGCTTCCGTCGACACGAATGTAGACAGGTGAATTAGCTGCGATGTGGAGATCCGAGCTTTTGGCCTTAATGCAATCGGTGAGCAGGTTCTTAAGTTGAAATTCCATGAGTGCCTCCTTGGGTAGAGGGGGGAGATTATCAGATTCAGCGACCATTTCCAAGCGTTTGTTCTCACTCGTTGACGCTGGAGGAACACTGGGTTAGTATGTACCCTAGCGGGGGGAATATGTCAGAGAAAATTCAGGGGTTTGATACCAAAAGACTAGCAAATATCGAACAGGAACTGGTCAAGGAGGGGTTGATTTCCAACGATCAGTTAGCAGTGGCCAAGGTTTCTCAGAAAAATTTGGGCGGAGATCTGGGTCACATCTTGATTAAGAAACATTTTGTGGAAGAAGCCAAGCTAATTGATTTCGTTAACAATATATTAAAGATTCCATCCATTTCACTAAAGGATGTTCAGATTGAACCAGCCGCAATTAAGCTTGTTCCACAAAGTTTGGCCCTAAAATATAAATTGATTCCAGTCAGCCTAAAGGGAGACTTGTTGGTTGTCGCTTTTGCGGACCCTCTGGGACTGTTTGCTATCGACAATATTCGAAGTGTCGTGAAGACTAATGTTCAGCCGGTTCTTGCCATGCCTGGCGAGATTGAGATTGCAATCAATGCACACTATCGTTTGGGGGACTCTTTCTCAGATGTCGGAAGAGGGGCTCGAGATTATCGACTATGCTGACGGTCCTGGTTCGGCAGGTCTCGAAAAACTTGAGGAGATTGCCTCCGGTGCACAAGTGATTGCCGCCGTCAATAGTATGATCTACAAGGCCTATCGGGAAAATGCGAGTGACATTCATGTCGAGCCGATGCGCGAACAGCTCAAGGTCCGATATCGCATCGATGGCGTCTTGGAAGAGCGGATGCTTCTACCAAGAGAACTTCACATGCCGGTTATCTCCAGACTTAAGATTTTAGGATCGATGGATATTGCAGAAAAACGCGTGCCACAGGACGGACGCGTTAACGTGAAGTTGATGGGAGAAGGTTTGGATCTTCGTCTTTCCACATATCCGACAATGTGGGGGGAAAAAATGGTCCTGCGTCTTCTGCCGAAAGAAAAAATCTTAACATTGGAGGATCTCGGCTTCAATAAGGAAGAGAAGTTGCACTTCATTGATATTATCACCAAGCCATATGGTATCTTTCTGGTGACGGGGCCAACCGGTTCTGGAAAAACGACGACGCTCTACGCGGCACTCCAGAAGGTTAATTCACAGGATCGTAATATTGTTTCAATCGAAGATCCCGTCGAGAATGAAATACCGAACGTCAATCAGGCGCAGGTCAATCTAAAGGCCGGGATGACATTTGCCTCTGCGTTGCGAGCCATTCTCAGGCAGGATCCCGATATTATCATGGTCGGTGAGATTCGCGACAAAGAGACAGCCGATATCGCCGTCCGTTCGGCCATGACTGGTCATCTTGTCTTTTCAACACTCCATACAAACACGGCCGTTGGTGCCATTGCACGATTGATTGATCTAGGTGTTGAACCCTTTCTGATTGCATCGGCTCTCCTGGGAGTGATGGCGCAGCGTCTGGTTCGAACAATCTGTCCCAATTGCAAGGAAGAGTTTGCCATTGATGAAGATAATTTTTGTGAACTTGTTAAACAGAAAGTCGAGAATCCCAAATGTTATAGAGGAAAGGGATGTAAGAAGTGTCGGATGACGGGCTACGTGGGACGGACCGGAATATTCGAACTAGTATATGTTGATGATGATCTCAAGGGGATGATCGGAAGAGGAGCTAGTGAAGACGACATTCGAAGATATGTTGCAGAAAAAGGGATATTGACGATTCGCGAGGCAGGAATCCAAAAAGTATTGGATGGAGTGACAACGCTGGAAGAGTTGCTCCGTGTGACTGAAGACGATTAATAATAGATGAGAGGTGTCTATGGCGCTCTTTTTTTACAAGGCGCGAAATGAAAAGGGAGAATTGGTTAGCGGCGAAATTGAGGCAAAGGAAGCCGAGGTTTTAAAGGAAAATCTTTTTGGTCAGGGATTGATTCCACTTTTGGTCAAGGAGATTAAGCCGGGTGGAGTCTCGGTTCAGGGGATTCTTGATGCGTTAAGTCCGGTTAAAGCTGAGGAGTTGATGATATTCACACGGCAATTTTTCACACTCTTCAAGGCAGGTGTCAGTATGGACACCATTCTTTCAACACTCGAAAAACAGGTCTCGTCGCGCAAACTCAAAAGTGCTCTCGCCAAAATACGAGCTGATATCGGAGGAGGAGCGTCGCTTTCACAGGCCTTTGGACGACATCCGAAAGTCTTTAATGAACTCTATGTCTCCATGTTATCGGCGGGTGAAGAAGCGGGTATTCTGGAAAAGGTTCTCGCGGAACTAGTTAAACTGATTGAAAAAGAGGACGAGATTCGGCGAAACATTAAAACGGCCATGCTCTATCCCAAGATTGTGATTTTTGTTTTGATCGGAGCGGTCGTTGTCCTGATGACATTTGTGGTCCCTAAGTTTACCGCCTTTTACGGACATTATGGGGCAGATCTACCCCTCGCAACCCAGATCATTATCGGAACGAGCAATTTTATCCGGGGCTACTGGTGGATTATCTTAATTGTCTTTCTTGCCGCAATGTATGGCTATCATCGTTTTGCAAGTAGTCGAACCGGGCGCTTTGCCCTGGATGAGTGGCGATTTAAGTTGCCGGTCTTTGGCCTTCTTTCGATCAAGGTGGCCAACAGCCGTTTTGGTCATATTTTGAGCGCCCTCTACCGAAGCGGTCTTTCAATGCCTCGAGCATTGGAGGTTGTGGCGTCTGTCATAGGTAATGAAGCTTACGGTCTAGAGGTTCGGAAGCTCAAAGATTCCATTCAAAAGGGATCGACGATGGCCGACGCGATGGCTAAACTGAAGTATTTTCCATCAGTTATGATCGAGACCACCGCCGTTGGTGAGAAGACCGGAGCCCTCGATGACATGTTGACAGCGATTTCCGATCACTATGAGCTGGAGGTCTCCCACAACATTAAGAACCTAACCACTATGATTGAACCACTTCTCCTGATCCTGATCTTTGGGATGGTGGCGGTCTTGGCACTTGCCATCTTTTTGCCGATTTGGAATATGTCGACAATTATCAAGGGTGGATAGCCTCTTTTGCAAAAAAACGTCTGGAAATATCACGATTCTCGTAGTATAGATGGTATTCGCTATTTTATTGATCTGTTTTTGTATCTCCAGAAAGGGGGAAGTATATGGAAGGTCAAGAAGTCGGGAAACCGAAAAAAACGCGCGCCAGATATGAGGTTATCATTATCTTAATTGTGATACTGGCAGGGGCAGTTGTTGCCTTTGGCATCAATCGTGCGCAGAGTAAGGCCGAGAAGGGTAATCTTCTCATCTCGGAGCTCGAGCAAATCCGCTCAGCAGTCACCATGTATAAAACACTCAACAAGAGTAATCCACCCGATCTCGTAAGTCTCACTAAGATGTCTTACACCTTTGCGCCGGGTGAGGCTCCAAAGAATTATCTCGCTAACATCAAGGAGAACAAGAAAGGGCAACTAATTGATCCTTTCGGGAATCCGTATAAATACGACACAAAGTCGGGATGGGTCAGTTGTATGACCGAAGGTTATTCTAAGTGGTAGAATATGAAAAGTAGAGGAGTCTACCATGTCACACAATCGTCGAAATTATATTGAATATTTTGTGATCGTTGCTGTCGTTGCGGTGGTGGTTTGTCTGGTTGGAGCAAACATCTATTATCAACGACTTGATACGAGACAAAAAGCGCTCTACTATGAGCTGCAAATGATTCGCAGCGGGATTAACCTTTTCAAGGTAGTCAATAATAGTAATCCAAAGAATCTGGCCGAGCTGGCCAAAGGGGTCTATAATTTTCCCGGGGATGCCGAGACCCGGAAATTTTTGACCAATGTTCCTTTCGACAAAATGGGGAATATGATTGATCCATTCGGCAATAATTTTGTTTACGACTTTTCGACAGGTTGGATTAGAAGCTCGACAACCGGCTATGAAATGTGGTAAATAAATACGACGTATTTGAAAATTAACTCTTTTAACCGTAAGGGGGAACTATGAAAAAAGGTTTTACACTCATCGAATTGGTCTTGGTGATCACGATTTTGGGTATTTTGGCCGTTTCCGCATTGCCGAGATTCATCGATGTCTCCACAGAGGCTGAGCAGGCGTCTCGTGATGGCGTGTCGGGTGCCGTTCGGGCCGGAATTGCCCTTTGGAGAGCCGATGATTTGGTAACCAACGGTGCACCGGGATCCTATCCCACCACCCTTGATGGCGTAGCTGACGATACGGACTGTAGTTCAACCGCTGCCTGTTTTGGAACCGTCCTCACCAGTGGTGTGACAGATGGTAGCTGGCACAAGACCGATGATACGACATATACCTTTACAGATGGAACATCGACATTTACGTATACATACAGTACGGCCAACGGAACCTTTACATCACCGACTGCTCCGTAATCGTAGAATTTCTATTAATATGAAAGGGAAGTCTTTAATATGACTTCCCTTTTTTGTTGGAGAGGGGTATTATTGAGATATGAAGAGGGGGTTTACACTTATTGAGATTGTTCTGGTATTGAGCGTACTGGGAATTCTAGTTGCACTTTATACGGCGTCAACGGGGGATATGAGCAATGTTTCAATCGATGCCGCGAGCCGAAAAGTGCAGTCTGATCTTCGGTATGCCCATCAGCTGGCGGTCAACACCGGCATAAATCATGGAGCCGTTTTTACGGCGAATGGTGGGTATGAAGTCTACGCGGGGAGCCCGGGAAATCCGGTAATTGATCCAGTGACACGTGAGGATCTGGTGATCGAGCTGACCGATTTTCAGGGTGTGACCGTTGCTGAAGATTATCAGGTGGAGTTTGATCCGGGTGGTACCCCTGTCATGGGGGGGGATAATCGAGCTCGCCTGACCGCGACCAGCGGGGCCATTCGAGATGTCTATGTTGTGGATAAGACGGGGGCGATCGTGATTGACCTGATTGAGTATGGTACGGGATGTAACTGCAAACTTTGTCACTCTGATTTCTAATATGAAAAAAATCTTAGGTTTTACACTTATAGAAGTTTTGTTGACTGTGATGGTTGTCGGCGTTGGTCTCTTTGGTCTGATGACTCTCTACCACAATGCAGCTCGTAACGTGATGGAGGGAGATGTCAATATGGCAGCGACCTATCTGGCGCGTGAGCGGTTAGAGCAGCTCGTCGCAGACAAGGTCAGCCAGGGCTATGGATATGTGATCAATGCGAATTATGTTACCAGTGCGTCAGTGACGGTGGGTAACCACATATTTACGCGGAGTTTTAATATTTACGAGGTCAATGCTTCAGATCTCATTACACCTGAGGCGGGGACCGGATATAAACGGATTGATATGACATTGACTTGGGGAACGGGTGCGACTCAGAGTATTACTACTCCGACACTGATTACAGCGTACTAGGGGTTCAAGTGTTTCGAAGAAT
>CAYWXY010000091.1:0-10566 GCA_964462555.1 uncultured Pseudomonadota bacterium
TCTGGTGTGGTTAGTGCCAGCTGCCATGCCGTATAGGATGTCATTGATGCTGAACTAAATGTTGGAGCTGGATAGTTGCCCGTCCCATAAACAATGGCCCTTGCAGCGGTTGTTCCAGAAAAAGTATTTTGAGAAAACTCACCCACACCTGTTCCGGGAATATAGATACAGGCAACGGAACAATTTTGAAATTCGTTGGAATAAATTTCATGCCCGGACGTGGTGTTAGCAAGAAGTATAGCAGACGAGCTTGCTGTCGAACTCGTGTTTTCGATAACGAGATCATGAATGACAACATCGTCCGACAAGAGCGCAATAATCGGCTCTCCACCCAACGAACCAGAAAGCTTTTCGGTTCCTGCGCTACCATAAATTTCAACAGTGCTCGCAAGATCAACTTCCACAGCCGACGTAACTGTAATATTTGTTGTGACCACAATCGTGTCACAATCGGGTGTTGTGCCATCAGCTGCATTTTGAAGTTCACCCAACGTCGATACGTTACATGTAACTCCCCATGCCACTCCCTGCATTAATAGAACCAACACAAACGCACACAAAATTCTCTTCATAACTATCCCCCCTCCTAAAACTATTTAAGACATGTTGGTGGTGGATTTTGTCCCGCGTCACATGGATACTTATACTCAAATGTAACACAGCTCTCTCCGCCGCCCAAATCCTTTGTTTGCCAAAATGAAAATTTTGAATCGGTTGCCGGATTTTTTGATTTCGTTACGGTAAACAAATTCGACCCGCCTTGCCAAATCCAATTGTAACTAACGAACCCCTCACCCGGCGTATAATTATTTTCATCACCGAGTGGTGTATATATTTCGGGACAACCGACAAATTCCAAATTGTGATTCAGTCCACTATTCTTAAAGATCTCAAAATCAGAATTCGCCACATCGGCGTCGCCGTTAACCGCTGTCAGGTAGACGGCCGCCGGATAATCGGTGGGATTAACATCGGCACATGTGGTGCCGTTATAACAAAGTGTCAGACTGCTCGCGATGACCTTGGTCAGGTCAACCTGACTGTCACAAAGGTATCCGATATTATCGTTGTCATAATCTAGTTGATCTGCATTGACGATCACCGGACAATTATCCGAATCATTGGCAACCGTGTCACCGTCCATATCATCGTCGCAAAGATCACCGACATTATCCGAATCCATATCGGCCTGGTCACCATTTGCAACTGCAGGGCAGTTGTCGGTTGTGTTTGGAACCGTATCGCCGTCCATGTCATCATCACAGAGATCCCCGATGTCATCGGTGTCCATATCCTCTTGTCCCGGATTGGCAATCACCTCACAATTATCATCAACATTCAGAACATCGTCACCATCAACATCGTCATCCTTGTCATCGCAGATACCGTCATCATCGATATCACTCAGCCCTTCGTCTACGCTTCCATCACA
The DNA here is from genome assembly GCA_964462555.1 of uncultured Pseudomonadota bacterium. Classification (GTDB taxonomy): domain Bacteria; phylum UBA10199; class UBA10199; family CAYWXY01; genus CAYWXY01. The sequence continues at coordinate 1,433 of CAYWXY010000091.1, forward strand.
ATCGTTATCAAGATTATCGCAGCTCGATTCTATCTCTTCAAAACTCTCAATCGCTGAGAAATTATTGACCCAGCCACCCTGACCATCACAACTCTTGACCTCCTCGAAACAAACACCATCCTGCTTGTCGACGAGAGGGGCTGTTAGCCCATTATCAACCTCGCCATCACAATCGTCGTCGAGTCCATTACACACTTCTAATTGTGGAGGAATTTCGACGGCATCACATTCGAGCTCGCCTGTAATGATATTACAATGAAGGTTCCCGGGGCTCACGCATATCCCCAGACCAATTTCACAGCTGTCACCAAAATTTGGAATATTATCGACAATTCCGTCACAATCATTATCGAAACCGAGATTTGAACAGGTTTCGTTTTCGGGTTCTGGAATTGCCGCGTTACATGACAGATCATCACCCACGCAGACCATCACCCCTTGTGCTAGACAGTTGCCGAAAAGGCCGTTGTTACAATCATCAAATTCGCCTGGAATATTGTCTTCTTCGCCATCACAATCGTTATCGACTCCCATATTGGCACAGGTTTCGGCTGCTCCTTCCAATAACGGTGCGTCACATTTTAGTTCGTCTCCAACACAAACCATGAGACCCGTTGCAAAACAGGCCCCTGAGAGATCGTTATCACATTCATCATCAAGCCCAGGAATATTGTCGAGTGCGCCATCGCAATCATTATCGACACCCATATTCCCACAGGTCTCTTGAACCCCTTCTTTGATCGATGCACTACAGACTAAGATACCGCCGGAACATACCATCTCACCCGCATCAAAGCAGGCGCCTTGAAGTCCGTTGTCACAGAGATCCCCAAGACCAATGACGTTATCGAGAATGCCGTCACAATTATCATCGGTTCCGAAATTCTGACAGGTCTCCGCCTCAGAGAGAATCAATGGTGCATCACAAACAAGATCGTCTCCATCGCAAACCATCTCACCCTCTTTGAGGCAGGCACCTTGAAGACCATTGTCACATGCTTCGCCGAGGCCCAACACATTGTCCGTATCTCCGTCACAGTTATTATCGAGACCATCGCAAACTTCTTCCTGCGGCGGAATATCAAAGGCATTGCAGGTGGGAACGAGACTGTCGGGCGTGCAAACCAAAACACCCTCAGAGAAACAGATTCCGGCACCCTTTGTACATAGGTCACCAAGGGTTGACACATTGTCAATGATACCGTCACAGTCATCGTCGACATTGTCACATAATTCGTTGGATGCCTGGGTCAAATCGGGAACGGCATTACACTCAGTTGTCTCCCCATCTGCGGTACAGACTTTAGCACCTTCCGTTTCACATGGTCCATGACCCACACTGCATGTCGACCAGAGATCGAAACCTTCGTCGGTTTCGCCATCGCATGTGTCATCTAAATAATTACAGAGTTCTTCTGGAAGTGCGGGAAGCGGCTCAACGTCACATATCGTCGACTCGTGATCGACGGCACAAACCTTTTCACCCTCGTTTTCACAGATTCCAACCCCGACTGTGCACAAATCGCCTAAGTCCTCGTAAGCCTCGTCGGTCTCTCCATTACAATCATTATCGAGACCATCGCAAACCTCTTCTGTAAGTCCGGTTGGTTCACATGGACTCCAGAGACCACCCTCTTCACAAACTTGGCTACCATTTTCGCACTCGGCAGAACTTCCCGGGGGAATGCAGGCCTGCGTTAATGCTTCAGCATTATTGGGCGCCTCATCTGTAAAACTATCACAGTCATTATCCAAATTGTCGCAGATTTCGTCGGCTTGTTCTCCCTTCACTGCAGAACAGGCCACACCATCACCCAACTCATTGCAGGTTGTCTCGCCCTCAGCGTAACATTCACCCTCGCCATCACTGCAGGACTCGCCCAGACTAAAATCTTCATCAGTCAACCCGTCACAGTCGTTGTCAAGGTTGTCGCAAATCTCAACCTTTGACGCTCCGGGTAAAACATTACAAACAACATCGTCACCGGCTTCGTTGCAAACTGTCACGCCGCCGGCAAAGCACTCTCCTTGACCATCACTGCAAGGTATTTCGAGATCAAAATCTTCATCGGTTTCACCGTCGCAGTCATTGTCTAAACTATCGCATTTTTCAGGTTCCGTATTCTTTGACTCACATTCACTCCATGATGGATTACCAAATGCATCTTCGGTACAGTATTCAACGCCACTAGCGCAATCCCCCTCCATACCTTCAACGGTGCAGTCGCGCTCAACTGGTGTTGGGCAACCAAATTTGATATCGATCGGAATATCTTTTTTTCCCCCGTCAACATCAATTACGACATCTGGACCAATATCTTGACTGTCCGGTGTCACATCGGCTGCTGTGACCTCAACCGGCATATCACCCACATAATAAAAAGTGGCTGCTCCCTGTTCGTAGGTTGACTCCTCACAACCTGCCAATAAAAATGGCCACATGAGTGGATTAATATAGAGTGCAACTTCACCAACATCATGAACAACCTGAGCCCACCCGGGAAGGTCATCATAACCGAAATTATCGGCCCCCTCTTTGTAGATCGGAGCCATTTTAAATGTTGACACTTCCGCTACTGTTGGAATTTTCTCGTCGAGAAAAAGGTCTTTATGCTCAGAATGAGCATGACACCCCAAAACACTTTTTCTTATCGGAGCATTTGAATGTTGCCAGAGGTTCCCCGAATAAGAAGCACCATGCGTACCAAGATTTATTTTATTTCCATCACCCATAATAGCCTACTCTGTTTCCGCCCCTTTCATCAGCGACCGCAACTCCTTCATTGGAATTGTCCCCATTTTCTCTTCCATCCACTCGATCAACAGATCCCAATGTTTCACCATCGGCTTTCCTTCATAGAAATAAGGAGCCTGGCGTAACCGGTCATCAACCTTGTTGGCCAGACCGATAAGTTTATGTAAATACTTCATTCTCTTTTCAAATGTTGAAAAGGCCTCCTCGATCATCCCTGTGTCAGCATTGCCCCCATTCAGAATCGAGCGAACGGTCTCCGCCTCTGCAGAGGCAGCGTTCACTTCCTTTTGCAGGCGAACGAGGAAGGTCTCAAAAATGTCACCGAGAAGCTGATACGCTTTCTGCTCTACTTCAAAGGCCTCCGCAGAGGAAACGCTCGCATATTTATCGAAGGTGCTATGAGAAAGACTGAAAACAGCTGAGAAATATTGATAGATCGAAGGGACACCCGTTTCAACACTGCTTTTGATCTGTCCCCTATCATTCGAAAAGAACCAATCAAAACCATTTTCGATAGCGGATAAAACCGCAAAGGGCATTTCTGGAAACTGAGAAGTGATAAGTTTGGCTCGCCGGTCAATCCAATCAGGATCCTTTAAGATTGCGACCATCTTTATATTTGACTTAACCCTTTTCAGAAGGTGTTTATCTGGTCGATTAAGGTGAGACTTTACGACCACGTTATCTTTTCCAAAGGACCAGGTCACACCCAGGCCAGCATGAATATTTAATCTGGGATTGAATTCAAGATCGTTTTTTCCAAATTTACTAATCAGAGGGATTTGATCTTTGAGGAAAAAAGTTAGCGCCCAGTCACTACTAACATAGAAGTGACAACCAACATTGAGTGAGATTCCCATCTGGTGATAGGGATCGTCCCAACCATCAACTAATAGGTGACTCCCTGTCATCATTATCTCAACATAAGGCTCCATGAAGGCTTTATGATGCACAAGATATTTCCAACCGGCATCCCATATAAAACGATTATACCGAGAATTGCCGTTCCATATTAATCCCGCGGCCAAACCATGTGCGCTGGTTGGGCTGAGCTGGCCTATTTTACCAAAAAGTTCCAAGTAGGGACCAAATGTCAGCTCTGGAATCATTTCGGCTGCACCACCAAAGACATCCTTTCCTTCATAAAGACCTTTGACGTGTAGATCCTTAGGCAAAAAGACATATGATCCAGCACCACCAATTGTGAGGGATGTCTCCGACATTTTATTTCAATTCCTCCTCATTATTAATCTGGGCTTCTATAATCTTCTCAAGCGACGGAATAGATATCTCTGGATGTTGACATTTATTTGTTGGAGAAGTGTTGCCACTCTCCAAACACCAGCCGGCGGAAATTTGTGAGTTTAGATCAGACTTCTCTCCACTGTAAACACTTTCACTTCCCACAAAATAATAGGACTGCTGGGCATTTAGAAACGAAAAGAGATGCTGTGCACGTTTCAATACCGCACTATATTTTCGAACTTCGACTAAATATTTTATAAACTGGATCTCGACATCTAGAGATTCGGGGTCTTTCCCATGTGTTTCCAGAAGCTTCAGCCCCATCTTGACAATACGCTCCTGCTCCTTCTCTAGCTCGTTGACAAGAAAATGATAGATGTCAGCGACCACCTTTCGACTACCCCTCAGCAGCTTTGCCGATTCGTGCTTATTGGAACAATTGTCAGCTGTACGGTAGACAATGGTCAGGTAATCTTTGAGGCTTGGGAGACCCTTCCACGGAAGTTTTAGAGAATGTGACAGATCCACTTTTTCAAATGGCTTGATCGACAGTTTAGCACTATACCCTGGATATCCGGAAAGCAGCCAGAGAAAGACATTGTTGATGGCATCTAAGCGGAGGGCTGAAACAACCTCCTTATCAACGGCCAGCTCGTTGGCATGAGTATCGAGCCAATCATCGGTCATAATCCCTTCGACTTTTCGAACAAGATTCCAACCTTCATCCAGCTGGGAAAGCTGATCTAGGTTTGGCTTGGATATCTCTTCTGTTTTGGAATCTCCGCCAAAGTAAATCCGAAAGGCAAGACCCACATCGTGTGAACTTTCAAATTCGTTTCGACTCTGATTAAAGAGGCCATTATACCCATACATCATGACAAGCGCATAATCCAAATTCTTGGGATCGGGATATATAATGGCATTCACCGCCCCCGTAAAACCATGCATCGAATAACTGAAGTCTGTGTCAAGGCCGGTGATGTGTCGGCCGGCATAAAGGAGATCGATTCCTAGGCCAAAATGTTTTAGTAGTTGAAAGGTTAGGCGAGGTCCCGCATGCCAGCCAAATTCGAGAAAGGGATTGTCAGTACCGGAACCAAGTCCATATCCAAATACACCGCCACCCATGAGGCCTACTCGAAACTTCTCTAGGGCCAAAAAATCATATTGGAGATTCAAGCGCAACTCGGGAACAACCAAAACATCGTGCCCCGGCACTTCGAGTGTGGCATAAACATCTTCTTTACTGGTCTGTTGTTCAAACGTCCTTTTGGAAGGAATCAAACGACCGAAGGCATATGTTGTTACCGGACTCAACTCGAGGCTGAACCGTCCGAGCTCACCACCCATTACAGATGCTCCTCTTCAGCCCCGCTGCATTTCATCTTGCTGCTTAGCGGGGAAACTACCGAAAAAACTGCTTCTGGTCAAGGGATTGTCTTCTGATCCCCGATATTGATGGATGTCGAGAGTGTGTATATCTTACCCAACGTGGAACATAGAAATACAAGATCTCAGCATGTTCAGTGAACCCTACGTGTATCGCTGCGGTTTTCAGGGCAAAGAGGCTGTATATGGGCACCTGAAGCGGAGCGGAACGCGGCCTCGTTTCTTTTCTTGCCATCTTATTCTCATGGTTGTATATGGGATCGCCTGATCTTAAAGGACTTGGAGAGGTGGCCGAGCGGTTGAAGGCGCACGCTTGGAAAGCGTGTGTACTTAACGGTACCGTGGGTTCAAATCCCACCCTCTCCGCAGAAGTGAAAATGGGAAATCCAATATGGATTTCCCATTTTTGCTTCTATCGGAGAGGCATATGATAAAGACCGTTACCGGGTACCCTCTGGGTGGGAACGGCCTCTCCCCAAGGATGCCGTGACGAGAGTCACGGCCAATCCCACCCTCTCCGCCACGAGCTAAAAAGGAACCGAAAGGTTCCTTTTTTTGTTTCTTAAAGACGCTTTTCGCGACTTAGAAATTCCTCAATTTTGATCCGTGTCGGAGTCAAGATTCCCATGGAGGCCTCCCTCAAAAAATCAGAACAATCGGCCGCCTCGAATGACTGACCCTGTTTATCAATAAATTCCTGAAAAATCGGTGGAAGATTCGTAAGAGATCGAGCCATTCCACCATCTTTGTCTTCCGCCACATATAGCACCCGCCCCACTCCGGCCAAGACCATCCGCGCCAGACACATCGCACATGGCTCCAACGAAGTCACCAAGGTATAGTTCCTCAAGTCCATCCGCTGATGATGTTTTGATTCAAACGTATTCATCACGACCATTTCAGCATGAAGATCACTTCGAAAGCCTTCACTAAAGATCAAATTGTGACCTTCTACTTCAATATCACCATCGGGATTAACTAAAATAGCACCAACGCCAACATTTCCCTCATCTACAGCCTTAAGGGCCTGTCGACATGCGGCGAGGGCCTGAGCGTCATCTTTGAAATTAGTGTCAGGTTGGTAGTTGTTGAGTTTTTCACGCCAATTATTCACCACGCCTCCGAAGTTTTTTGAAAAAATCACTGAGAAGCTGGCCGCACTCGTCGGCAAGAACACCACCAACAATTTCAATCTGGTGATTGAGACGATCGTCTTCTGCCAGGTTATAAAGCGATCCACACGCGCCGGCCTTGGGATCCAAACAACCAAAGACCACGCGGGAAACCCGCGCCTGAAGCATCGCTCCGGTACACATGATACAGGGTTCGCACGTCACGTAAATGGTGACCCCTTCGAAACGCCAATCTTCGGATTCCTCGGTCAACTTCTGAAGCAACAGAAGTTCGGCATGCCCAAGGGGGTTTCCAGTTTTTTCACGGACATTGTGTGCACGACCAACGACTCTCTCCTCTACAACCGCAACGGCGCCAATCGGCACCTCATCTATCTTCCCCGCCTTTTTCGCCTCTTCAATGGCGAGTCTCATATACTCTTCATGACACACCTTTTAACCTCCGAGGTTAACCTCCGAGGTTAACCACGGAGGTTGAATTGGTTTAGTGGGATATATTCTATATGGAAAAAAGTGTCAAACTTTCCACTTTAACCTTGCAATTCCGACTTAGATCCGTATTATCCGGCACCCATGTTACTACAATACATAGCGATCAACACGATCAATGTCGCTGATGACAGTTTCCGGATGACTTTCGCCCCGGACATCAGCAAACTCCGTTGCTCCATCAAAAATATCGGTCTGGTGGAACCGGTTCACCTTCGTCACACACAAGATGGTAGTTATCAAATTGTCAGTGGCTACAAACGAATTCTTGCTTGTCAAGATTTGAATCGTCAGACGGTTCCGGCACTTATTTACGAACACAACGATCTGTCGCCGACGCAGGCCTTCTTACACAATCTTCACGACAACGTCTTCAGCCGCGAGCTTAATACGATTGAAAAGGCTATGACTCTTTCAAAGCTTTTCAACCTCTACAGCATTAACGAAGACGATCTAACCAACAACTACCTTGCACTCATGGGTGAGCCAAAAAGTTACAAATTGCTTCACCAATATCTTTCGGTCGACCAATTGATCGACAAAATGAAAGAGTACATTGTCACGAATAATATTTCTGCAGCCAATGCATCGCGCATTGCTGAACTTTCACCGACAACACAGCAGGCACTTCACAATGTTCTAAAACATATTCGTCCCAACACGAACAAGCTCAACGAGCTTCTAACTATGATTCGTGAAATTGCAGCAAGAGACGGTATCTCGGTTGAAGATGTCCTCCATCGCTACGAACTCTTAACCATCGTAGCCAACCCAGAAGTTGCAGCACCGGAAAAGATTTCGGCCCTTCGTCAGACACTCAAGGGAATCAAGCTGCCGCAGCTCACGCAGAAACAAGCCGAATTTGGTAAACTTATCGACCAGCTTCAATTGCCAAGCAATGCGCATCTCAAGGCCGATCCATACTTTGAGAAGAACAATATGAAGTTGGAGTACCAATTCGACAATCCTGAAGAGCTGGATGAACTTGTGGCCACCATTAAAAAAGCTCTCGACGGTCAGCAATGGCACAAGGTCTTCGACTGGTACCGCTCATAACCAGTTTCTATGAAGTATAAACCTGAATTCATTCTGATCGATCGTCGTGTCGAGCATTTACCGACGACTCATGCTATTCTCAACAAATTTAAAGGTGTCGATCAAACGGTCATTGAAGACGTTCGCGCCATTAAGCGACCAACAGATTTCAGCACAGCTAAGAAGACCGTCCTCATCACTTCCCATCGCGGAGAATCGTTCAAACTTTGCCAGGGGACCGGAAGTTCTCATCTCTGCTGCAACTACCTCGTTCTTGACTTCATCTCTAATTGCCCGATGGATTGTAGCTACTGTATTCTTCAGCAATACCTTCAGAACAATCCTCTGCTGACAATCTATGCTAACGTTGACGAAATCTTGACTCGCGCCTCAATCTTTTTTGCCGAACATACCGACCGAAAGTTTCGGGTTGGAACGGGTGAACTCAGCGATTCCTTAGTGCTGGACCACATTACCGGCTTTTCCAAAAAGGCGATTGAATACTTTTCAGCATTCAACCATGTCACGCTGGAGCTCAAAACCAAGTCGACGAATATCAAACACCTCTTAAATATCCCTGAGAAGGGACAGACGGTTCTTGCATGGTCACTCAACCCACAATCAATCATCGATTCCGAGGAACACGACACGACAACTCTTGAAGAGCGTTTCACTGCGGCGACCGAGGCTATTAATGCTGGATTTCGGGTGGCCTTTCATTTCGATCCAATAGTCTATTCCGATAGATGGGAAAATGATTACAAAGAGGTCACCGATCAAATCATCACACGTTTTAAACCGGAAAATATCGCCTGGATTAGTCTTGGCACGCTTCGTTTTCCTCCGGAAATGAAAGAGATTGTGATGAAGCGTTTCCCCAAATCACGTATTTTCTACAATGAACTTGTCCCTACCAATGGTAAGGTTCGTTATTTCAGACCGATTCGTGAAGATATTTATAAAAAGATGATGAATTGGCTCACGCCTATTGCCGACCAGACCAAGATCTATCTCTGCATGGAGACAAAGCCGGTGTGGGAAAAGGTGATGCCGGATATCGGAACTTCCACGACAACCATTGAACGCCA
>CAYWXY010000092.1:0-10565 GCA_964462555.1 uncultured Pseudomonadota bacterium
CGGTCCCGTGTGTATATGTTGTGTCATTGATGCCGGTGATTTGCGTGCCGGTTGCCGTTGTCACACCGCTTATTGTCGACCAATAAAGATTGTATGACGCCGCACCATCAACAGCCGACCATCTTAAAATATTTTTTCCATCCCTCGGGTTGGCAATAAAGAACGTCCCCCCCGTTCCAAAGACAACATAGACTCCTTCCTCAAACGCCGTTCCATCATCGTACCAGATACCCACGAGAGTCTCTCCATCAGCCGCAGTCGTTCCAGGAAGGAGACAAATACCATATGTTGTATTTGCGGCGAGGTCACTATCGGGCGTTAGTATACATTCCGTTGCCGAAGAACATGACACCGTTCCCGCCAAGGCCTGATCCACATCACACACATTGGAATCATAGGCAGCCTTTGGCGAAATCTTTGGAGAGAGAGAGACAGAGGCCTCAGCCGACGGTGCCTCAACGATAAAGAAGGTCGTCGCACTCACCGTGTCACTATCGACATCCTTTGAAAAGGTATACTTGAACGAGCTATCAATCTCGACATCGGTTCCACCATCCAGGCCCTCAATCGCAACCGGCGGAGTGCTCGGCACACTGGGCCCCGCACTACCACCACATCCGCATAGGCCACACCCGTAGAGCGCCGAAACGATAATGGCGCCCACCATGATAAGAATAGTGATAATGGCCCATAAAGTTCGCATAAACAAATCCCCTTCTCACAGGAGATTTGTTGCAATCAGCATGCCACTGTTTAAACTATAAATGTTTGAAATTATTTAGATTTTAAGTGGGCCGTGGCGTCAAAATATCGACATTCGGCAATATTTTGACACTTATTTTGGCGGAGGATTCAATATATTGATTTTAATGATGATTTTCAATATACTGATATACCCAGTAAATTGTCTAAAATGACATCCGTTTGATCTGCTCCCAGCCAGCATGATATTCGAGCTGGCCCTCTAACGCTTTTGAATAATAGATCTCAAACTGACCATCGACCTGCCGAAGGAAAATCGCCTTGTAGAGATCGGTTTTACTCAAAAGGTCAATCGACTCCTCCAGACCCAAGACGGCAATAGCTGTCGCAAGTGCATCGGCGTCGGTGGGATCATTTGCAATAACCGTAATACTGACCAAGTCATTTTCAGCCGGTTTTCCCGTGCGCGGATCAATGATGTGCGAGTAGTGTTTACCCTCTATTTCGACAAAACGCTCATAATGGCCACTCGTTACAACGGCTCCAGGCCCTGCATTCAGGACCATCATCAGATGTCCTTCAGCTTTTCCCGGCTCCTGAATTCCAACACGAAACGTTTCCTTTCCCTGCATCACAACATCACCGCCACAACTAACGACATATTTTTCGACACCGTTTTCCTGAAGAAGCTCCTCAATCTGACCCAAAATATATCCCTTTGCGATTCCACCGAGTGTTATTTCAACACCCGACTTGGCAAATCGAACACCTTTCGTTGGGGAAAGCGTAACAAAGTCAGATCCGACATGATCTAAAACAGACATGATCTTACTTTCAGACGGAACTTTCTGCTCCTTACCGGCCTTTCTCCATAGGCGGATCAACGGCTCTACCGTCACATCAAAGGCCCCAGCACTTCGACCATACCATGCAAACGAACGCTTCAAGAGATCAAACATGTCGGGCGTAACCAGGTGCCACTTATGGGGCTCACCCAGAACGAGCTGTGATATTTCACTTTCGGAACGATAGAGATTAAACGTGTTCTCGAGATCATCGACACGTTTCATGACGGCGGCCACTTGTAACTCAAAGTCAGACTTGGAATCGGTGTAGAGAACAAGCCGACAGGGAATTCCACCCATCGGATGAAACGTATGTTCCATCCGTTTTGGCTCATCCCAATATTTAACAATAAAAAAGATGAGGGCGAAGAGAAAGAGAAGAGACAATATGACCGTTCTAAGCTTCATCGTTCTATGAACATATCGAGATCAAGTGAAACTGTCTAGTTCTTTGAGCTATCCCAAAAAATCGTTTATCGGTTGAGGTTTCGACGCCCGTATCGTCTATCGTTTGTCGGTTACGTAACCGAATGCCGATACGAGCATCGCAACCAAAACCGTTTTCCGAGAATTAAAATGTCATTAACCAATCAGCATGGCGATTGAGGTAGAGGTCAAGACCTTCGGGATTGGCTCCCTCGTCGCGGATCATGACCGACATGTCGATTGCATCGTTCGACTCCAGATACTCTTCGAGACGATAATAAAGTCCCATGTAACTTTCACGATCAACGGCAACACATCCAAGTGATCCAAAAGCATTTCCATCGGGATGAATTCGCAAGAGTGATCGATCGGTCTCAAAGTCAGGGTCAACATTCAGACTCCAACCAAACTTATCGATCGACATCCCGGGGTGTTTCCGTCTTCGCATTGTATGCCCATCGTAGTCACCAGAAGGGAGCGGACCTCGACCCCATGGGCCGGATACTGCACTGTAGTCCGGAGGTAAAACGTCGGCCGTCGGATTGCCATGCCCCTGATGCTCGGCTACCCAGATCAGTCTCAGGTCGGCATAGCGCCCCGAGCCTCGCGGGTATTTCTGGTACTCGCCGCTGATCCAGATATAGTCAAGGCCCAGTGGGTCCTTATAGTTGATCGGATCGTTCGCGGCGTATCGGTAAAGATCAAATTCACCGACCGGCTCTATCCCTTTTTGACGAAAATAGATTCGGTTAAAAAAGAGATTTCGGTTCCCGGGGTTGGGATAGGCAAGAAAGTCACCACCCCGATGATACGATATGTGAAACGGAAGGACGGCTTGGCTCTCGGTCTTCATCTTGAGTTGGTGTCCCAGCGGGTCGGGTGTCAGAAAAAGTCCCCGCTTCGGATCGTAATAACGGTGTCTCATATAATAAAGGCCACTTTCGGTATCAAAATAGGCAGACGTAAACGTGAGATTTTGTCGCGAAGGTAAACTTTTTGCCTCACCATATGGAGCATAATCATAACGCTCGACAATTTCACCCGCATCATCGGTGACAATGGCAACCGATCCACGACGATTGCGATGATAATAGAAGAGCTTCTCTTGGTAATGATCAACGAAGGCAATCGGCCGATCAAAACCAGCATAGATGTAGCTTTGCTTGAGGCGATCATTTTCATATTCGGCTATTAAATTCCAACCATCGTAGATGTAGCGAATGTTCGTTGATGAACCATTATGAAAAAGTCGTTTTGAAATGCGCCGACCGCCCTTGTCATATTGATACGTTGCAACACGTTGGCCGTTCCGATCACGAAGCTCCAGAAGCCGTCCATTTGCATCATATATATAACGATAACGAGCATCACTCGAACGATTTCCATTGGAATCATATAAAAGATCGTCAGTACTCACCTTGTGACCGATGAGCTGCCCGGTACCATCATAGTGATAGCCATCGAGCTTACCGCGCGCATCGTAAACGTAGCTTTGTTCATCGATCTTTTCAGAACCCTTGAGCCACGTCTCTTTAACAAGAGCGCCCCCACCAAATTCCCTGACCTCCTGAATACCATTTGCAAAACGCTGTTGTTTGATCCGTCCGCCGCCATCATATTCGATTTCGATGAGTCGCTTGCCCTTATAATAAACCTCGTTAATTCGCCCTCTCTCATCACGCTCTCGATAGACGACATCTCCAGAAGGATAGTTAAGAAGCGCAGTCCCTGACTCTTCGTTGTCATTAATTGATGGCATAGAACGGTCACCAACAAAGTCGATCTTATCACCCCTTGGCCCAACGGCCGAGACAAGCCGGTGTTGATCATCCCATGTATACTGAACACTCTCCCATTCATCCCGGCTCACTTGCTGCCTCACGGCAACGCGCCGACCCAAACCATCAAACGAATACTCCCGTCGAAAACCAAAGGGGTCGATGAGCGCCGTCACATTTCCGCGAATATCTTTTTCAGCACGAAAATCACTCTTTAACCACTTCACGACTGCCCGCAGCCCACGCGGAGAACGAGGATTGACGAGGCCACCCCCCGGACCATATTCATATGTCGTCGTGATCGACCGCCCTGGATCAACCGATTGAACAAAGGCAATCAGCTGATCCATATCATCGTAACGAAACCGATAGACAAGGTCATCCTTCTCTGGCTCCTCAATTCGCACCTCAGCAATATTATCGTTTTCATCAAAGCGATACCGAATCGCGCCATTGACCCCGACCTTTCGCTCCTGCAAAATCTGACCACGTGCATTCAGAATGAAACGTGTCGTCTCCCCGTCGGGACTAGTGATTTCTGTGACCTGACCCAGTGCATTTCGTTTATATCTGTAATGGTCCACACCTGTGCTTCGATGAGTTTTATTTTGTTTCCTTTTTACAACCTCTTTGCCCTCAACATATTCGACAACTGTTTGACCCAAGGCATTGATCTCATATCGATGACGTTGCCCACGTCGGTCAGTCACTTCGATCTGCCGAAAAGATCGTTTTGGATTTTGAATCCATCTTCTCAGATAGTCGGGAAGGAAGTATCGATACGAAACAATCATCCATCGGCTCTTCAGGCCATAGCGTTGACGTTTGATCCTCCCCTTCATGATCCCCTCTTTACCATATTCATTGATCAGGTAACGTTGGCCCTTGGGGTCCGTAATACCGATAATATTGTGATTGGAATCGTAGTCGTATCGAACGGTTTTCCCCTCTTTGTAGTCGACGGTTCGCGGCGTTGTCATCGAAACGAGATTTCCGCCTGTGTCATAATCAAATGAAATGCGGCGGCCGGCAAAATCCTCGACCTCTGAAAGAAACCCATCGGAATGATAACGATATCGAGCCGAGCGTCCCTTCGTATCGACAACCCTACTGAGTCGATTGAACCGATCGTAATGAAAAGTCACCTGCAGACCATTCTTTTCCTTTCTAACAAGAAGACCACCGCGATCAAAATAGGTAAGAACACCATCTGGAGAACGAAGAAAGTATCCATCCTTTGTCTTTCCAATCTGCGTCAGCCGAAAGGATCGTCCACGACCATCAATATGAATAAGTTCTTGGGGTGATGGGACCAGACGCTCTTCATAGTTGTGATGCCAGTTGTGACCTAAAACGCCCTTGAAGTCGGCACGGTTCCGATAAACCCGACTGAATTCAAAGGGGATTTCTTCCGCCGGAATATAAAGGTCGGTGACTCGATGATAGAACTCGGCATTATCAAGGAGGACGGGCTCGAGCGGGCTTTCAAGCGCCGGATTCGAAGCAGCCATCTTCTCGATACTCAGCGCACGCGCGAGTGCGTCGGTCATTCCAAAAACATCAGCCACCTCGGTTGCCGCATTCGCAAGACCTTCAGAAACCATCTCATTCAAATCCTCAAGGCCATCCTTAACTCCCCGTTTCAACTTTTCATAGGCATCGATAATTCCGCTCTCTTTGGCGAAATCGTGAATCACATCCCATGGTGATTGCTCACCGATCTCACCAAGGAGACCACCATCGATCCCGAGCTGTTCTTTCACCGCTTCCCAATCAGTCGGAACACCACGCACCTCGTCGGGAACCATGGCAATGACATCGTTACGGAACTGGTCGACTGCGGCATCACCCTCTTTGTAAATATCTTGAACCGGTGCTGCGATCGTATCTTGAATCTCTGACAAAAGATCTTCGATATCGTGAACAGCACCCCGAAGTTCCGAGCTAATTGTGCCTAATGGCTTTTCGATCATCTGATCAATCTGGTCGAGACCCTCCCGAAGCTCGTCCCACTTCTCCTTCGAAACCTGAATGGCCCGCCCCACATCACCAAGGTCACTTAAGGAAATCCCAAGATTGTCAGAAACAAGTGTTGTCATGTCGACCAATGATTTAAGATCCACACTTAGGCCTTCGCGGTTCAAGGCCTGCCAGATCAAAACACGCGTCACCTCCACACCACGACGAATCTCCTCGGGATCAACCGTTGGCCCTTTGAAGGCCGCCGCAAAGTGCCGCGTGGCCGACGTTGAAAGAACAACGCAATAAATACTGTTTGGCAACTCAAAGAGAGGGAGATGAATGAGCTGATTGACCTTTTCGTCAAACTGTTTACCTGGAAGATACTCACGCACCTTGTCGAGATAACGATCAACAAAGTCAGGTCCGCGATTCAGAAATTCAGATACCTCTGGCGGCAACTCACCACCGAGTAAATCACCCAGACGCTCATGAAGCTCACCCGATGCGACCTCGCCAATCAACTCCTCCGTCAGTTGCTCAAGACCCCACTCGACACTCTCCATCCGGATCGCGGAATTGAGTGTCCCCCGAATATCGGTCAGATCGATTTCAATCGGGCCAACATTATGATCAAGGTAGTCACGCACCTGGCCGATCGCCTGATCATAAAGACGGTCCGCCAGCTGATCGATCCGATCATTAAATGTAACGCTCAATTCGGAAACGATTTGATTGATCGTCTCTTCAACCTGGGCCACCTCTTCACCAAAGGCGCCAAGGAAAAGTTCCTTGTAGAGAATCTCCTTGGCAATCACCGGAAGCGCTGCCTGGATTTTTTCCTTAAGCTTCGCCTTGACCGCCTCTTTCAGACGTTCGTTTCCCTCAGACAAACGACAAAGGCCCATTTCCTGACAGGCCGACTCCATCGAATCGATCGTCCATTCACGGAGGGGGCCCGAACGAGGACCAGCCTCAGCAAAAGGAGAAAAAAGAACGAAGCAAAAAAACACCATCATTAAGAAAAAGGATTTCACACAAAGAGTGATAGCAGGAGTCGTGCCAGGAGAGACCCGGCGGAAACGGCCTGTTACAGACTATTTCTTAAAGAAGGTGTTTTCGACTGTCTCGATTAACGACAACCCTGATTAAATATTGTCACCATTTCCGAATTAAGTTACGTTGCATCTATGATTATTGCGTCCATTGATATTGGCACCAACTCGGTCCTTCTCACGATTGTTAAAGAGGAAAATGGCTTTCTCACACCGATCATCGAAGAGGCCACGATTACGCGGCTAGGTGAAGCCATTGACAAAAATGGCCATTTTCTTCCTGAGGCGATGGATCGAACACTTGAAGCACTTCGACACTACAAGCAAGAGTGTGACGAGCATGACGTTCGAAACATTATTATCGTTGGAACAGCCGCTATGCGCAGGTCATCAAATAGCAACGACTTTATCAAACGGGCAAGAGATAAACTGAACCTCTCTATAGATATCATCACTGGTGAACGAGAGGCAGAACTTTCGTATTTGGCGGTCAGTCACGATTTTGGAAAAGATTCAATCGTCATTGATATCGGCGGAGGGTCGACCGAAATCATCAAACCAATGGATAATAACACACTGAACCTCGTCAGCCTTCCACTCGGCGCCGTCGTTCTTCACGAACAATGCGTCACATCAGATCCGATCAACGATAACGATTTTGAAAAAATCACTCACTCCATCTCAAAAATTATCCACAAGTGCCAGGCACCTGTGGATAACTCTGGGGGTCAACTTGTCGCAACGGCGGGAACAGCCACAACGCTCGCGGCAATGAAACTCAAACTTGAAGAATACAGCCATGTCGAGGTTCATGGTCACACCCTCACAATCGACGAAATCGACGCGATCATCGGTGAACTCAAGAAACTAACGATCAACGAACGAAAGCAACTTCCCGGCCTAGAAGCCAAGCGGGCCGATGTTATTCTTCCCGGCGCACTCATCCTACGCACCGCAATGGAATCATTAGGGCTTAATGAGGTCACGGTCAGTGACCGTGGTGTGAGATGGGGACTCATCTACGAAAACTATAAATAGACGCCGTCACTTTTATGTCATCCCCACAACCTTCATGTCATCCCCATAACTTTCATGTCATCCCCACGAAGGTGGGGATCCAGTGCAAATGGCAAGGGGGATTCCTGCCTCCGCAGGAATGACACCAAATTCGAAGGGCTGACATCAAATCCGAGGGAATAACGTTATATTACATATGCTTGGATAAGATACGACGCCAAGAAAGCAATGCCGGCAAAGAAGACAAGACCCAACAACCAAAAGACAATCATCGCAAACGACAACCCACCCCGAATCGGATAGACGGCCTTCCGAACCTCACGAATATCCTCATAGATACAGTAAAAGAAGGCTATGGCGTAGGGGGTAAGGATGAGATTAACGATAAATTGGACCGGCATTGTGATCAATCCCACAAAAGGAATCATTCCAATCACACCAAAGAGCAAACTGACCCCCCAAAGCATGACAAGAAGGATCAACAAGCGCCCAAGGATAGACCACTTGTAGCCCTTACAAATCTGCCAACTCGTCCCAAGCGCCTGCAAGACCGTTACATTTTCATAAATCCGAATATACCAGGCCAGTGACAGCCCAACACAGAGAATCACAGCAGGAATGAAAAGAAGAATAGCACTTCCAAAATAGGCGAGCGTCACCAAAATGCTCATCCACAAAAATGGGAAGAGAAAGGTGAATCCACTTTTGAGCGTCATCCCGATCGGCGCCATTTTCTGCTCGCCCTTGTAGCCAACCGCCCAAATCATTGCCGACGTACTCCAGGCGCCAAAGATCATCGTTGGGACAATAATAATCCCGACACCAATCCAAAAGTAGCTCGACATCAAGAAAACACCAACATTATCCCAGGTAATCGTATCGGACAACGTGAAGACCAACGGCATAAAGAAGGCCACAATTGCCACAGCCGTAATTACGATTGTTGCAAAAATCATGATCAGCTGAGTGACCAACAGAGGAGCCCAATGGCGATAGATCAGGAGAAAGGCATCCTTGATCTGATCCCCGAGTGGCCGCAGCCTCGGATTCACATATATTTTCGGCATACTTCCCTCAGCATCACGCTGGACGATTTGTTCGTTCATCGGACCCTCCCATTAACGGTCATATTTTCATCCTTTAAGACGATGGCATCCACATTCAGTTTTTTCCCATCGACGTAGGTGTGTCGAATGACCTCTCCATCTCCACGGTACATTAAGAGAGAAAGGATTTCACCGCCCGCAAGATCTTTCAGCTCATAGCGTGGATCAATACCACGAATATCAACAACACAAAAATCGGCACGCTTGCCCGCCTCGAAATTTCCGACTTTTTTATCAAGCGACAATGTTCTCGCGCCGCCCAACGTTGCCAGGTAAAAAGCCGCCGTTGGCGTGATATTGATCTGCGGCTGAACATAGTCGGCATACCGCATCACAGAAAAGAGAGACATCGATGTACCCGCACCGACGTCAGTCCCAAGGCCATACGTCACGCCCGCTGCATCCAACATTTCGATCGGCATCCGACCGCTCTTCAAAAACATATTCGACATCGGACAATGAACCACCTTCGACTTGGCTGCGGCGATGCGCCGACACTCACTCGGCGAAACATAAATCACATGACCCAACAGTGTGCGCGGCGTTAAACAACCGTTTCGCTCGAGCAACTCGGTGTAATCAAGATAGTCTGGAAAAAGCTGGCAGACACGCTCCACCTCACCCAACGTCTCGGACAGATGTGTCTGAAGATATGCCTTTGTCTCCTTCATCAACGTTCCAACCTCGCGCCACAATTTTTCTGTGCACGTAGGTCCAAAACGAGGCGTGAAGGCATACATCAACTTGCCCGCATTCGCACCGTGCCATTTTTCATAAAGAGCAACACTTTCTTTAAGAGACTTTCCCGTCGTCTCACCAAGACCAGCCGGCGCATGCTGATCCATCATCACCTTGCCCATAATCACACGAAGCCCTGTCCCCTTTGCAATTTCAAACGCCAGATCAGTCGCCTTTTTATGAATCGTCACATAGACCGACGATGTTGTAACACCATTCAATATCAGTTTTTTGAAAAAGCGCTTGGCCACATCTTCGGCAACATTCAAATCTTTAAAGGCCGCCTCGGCCGGAAAGATATATTTCTTAAGCCAGGAGAGAAGCGTCGCACCATGTTTTCCGCGCTGGTCGAGCTGCGGCAAATGAAGGTGACAATCAATGAGCCCCGGTATAATCACTTGATCTTTGAAGTGAACAATGGGCGTCTCTTTGGAAATCTTTTTCTTGAGAGAAGAAAATGTTCCAATCTCTATAATCTTTCCCTTCGCATCGACAGCCATCGCACCATCACGAAATTCTTGAAAGGCAGACGGCGACTGTGAATGGATAATACGACCACGAAAAATATGGTGAATCTTTTTTGGCTTTCTCATTTTAGGCAATCAATTCTTCGATTTTATTGAGCAACTCTTTATTGTCAAAGGGCTTAGTCAGATAAGCGTCAGCCCCCAGAGCTTTTCCAACAATTTTATCTACCGGTGCACCAAGGGCGGTCAGCATAATAATAGGAACATCTTTTAGTTTTTTGTTAGACTTGATTCTTTCACAAACTTGATACCCATCCATCTTCGGCATTGAAATATCGAGAATGATGAGATCCGGAACCTGCTCGATGGCGACCTCTAACCCCTCTTCCCCATCAAGAGCTTGAAGCATCTCGTAGCCGGCAGATTGCAACCGCCGATCGAGCAACTCAACCAAATCTTCCTCATCATCAAT
>CAYWXY010000093.1:0-10318 GCA_964462555.1 uncultured Pseudomonadota bacterium
TATCGACGCGGCCGTGTCGTCGATCGCGTTTGGTGAGCCGAGGCCGGTTGTCGATGGTAATGTTCTCCGCGTCTTTTCTCGTTTTTGGGGAGTTTCAGACGACGTTATGAAACAAAAGACGCGACAGGGTTTCGTCGATCGACTCACTGTAAATATCGAGAGAGAAAATCCCTCCGATTTCAATCAGGCCGTCATGGAGCTTGGGGCGTTGATTTGTTCTCCCAAAAAACCGAACTGTGCCATTTGTCCAATCAGACGAAACTGTTTTGCCCGAAAAAATTCCCGACAAGTGGACTATCCCGTAAAGATAAAGAAGGGAAAGGTGCCGCATTATAACATCGCCATTGGAATTATTCAGAAAAGGGGGCGCTACCTCATTGCCAAACGGAAACCGGGGCAGCTCCTCGGGGGTCTCTGGGAATTTCCGGGCGGAAAAATCAAAGAGGACGAAACCAGAGAGTCAGCACTTAAGAGAGAGATTAAGGAAGAGACAAATCTAACCGTTGGTGTTGGAGAAGTCTGTGCAACGGTCAATCATGCCTATTCACACTTCAAGGTGACGCTCCATGCCTATCATTGTTCGGTGAAGTCGGGGCGAGCCAAGCCGAATTCAGCAGAGGAACTGAGGTGGATTCGTCCGTCGGATATGAAAGATTATCCCTTTCCAGGTGCCAATCGAAAGATTCTCGAGAAATTACAACTTTGCGGCTAGCGTTCTCATAAAAAATGAGACATTCGGGGTCTGACCCTGATTGTCTCATCGAATGTTTCACGGGTGAAAGCTGTCTTGAAGTATGGTATATTTTACATATGAACCGTCGCAGATATATCTTCCCGACGCTGGTTCTTTTGTTGGGTCTCATTCTTTCGATGGGTTGTGGTACTATTCTAGACTCAGTGTTGTTTATTGAGGTTGAGGTTTCGACGCATAGTCTGGCCTTTACGGGAGAGACTGGGGGAGAGATCGCGGCCCAGACCGTTACGGCCTCATGTACTGAGGATGATCCCGATTCGGTTATCGAAAGAAATTGTAGTGCTGGAGTTACGTCCAACCAAGAGTGGCTTCTTGTAACCCCGAACGAAATTTATGGTATGGAAGAATTAACAATTTCAATCAATACCGAGGGGCTGGAGGCGGGCTCTCACACTGGTACGGTTCATGTCGAATCATATCTTCCTGCGATCGACGATGAAGAGGATATAGGTGTCACGCTTACCCTAACCGATCCCTGATGGGTTGATTTTTACTGAAAAAGTGAAAATGTACCCGGGTTTGACTATACCACACACTATAACCTGTTGATATTATTCATAAAATAATTCGTTCAAGATGGCATGAAACTTGCTCCAAGGTATATAATGGAGGGGGTTATGTATTTCCGTAGAGCCGTCTTTGTTTTGGTCGCCGTTTTCACTGCTGCTCTCTATTTTGGTTGTGGCGGAAGTGGTGGAGGAGCCGCTGCTACAACCGAAACTGAGGACGAAGGTGAAGTTACTGTTACAGGTGCCAGTGCACTTACGTTCACAAAGGCAACGGTCTATTCGCCCACACAAGATTCTTTTCGTGCGGGCGCGGCGGCATTGGCTGTTTCAACATCAGGTGTCGCCAATGTGGTTACGATGACGAGCTACTTTGATAGTAGTGACTCCGATAATGATTCCAACAGCGGTTTTTTCTATAGCAGTTCGATTTCAAATGCGTCGGCATCGGAGGTTGTTGCTCCGGCGTTATCGGCAGGTGCAGCAGAATTGATTATGAGTGATCTTGTGGAGGGAAGTTTTCCAACAACGTCATATCAAGGACGTCGTGAGGTGACGATTGACATCGGCCCACTTGGTAGGTGCTACATTGGTGCATGGATTGATTATAATAATCCCGAGGTCGGGTTTTATGTAAGCGATGACTGTTCCGATCCCAGTCAGACTGTTTGGGAGGGACCATTCATTGTGTCAGACGAGATACGCGGTGAACATACTTGGTTGGATATTCAGGTGGATGCCTCCGATACGCTACACATGCTCTGGGGCGGCATGAATGTGACAGGCAGTAGCAACACTAGTGACGTTCTCTATGATCAGTGTGTTTATGACAGTCAGAGAGATGTTTATAGATGTGGCAGTGACATCTGTTTAACCTGCAGAGTGGATACTGGTGAGGGAGCCTACGATCTAAGTCTAGAGATTTATGGCGACACAGGACCGACTCAACGGGTCCATGCCTTTTGGCATCATGGTGCCGATGGTTTTGGTAAGGTCTATACCTCGCGGAGCACAAATGGTGGCTCAAGTTTTAGTGTTCCGACTTCGTTTAACGAATTTGAGGGGCTGACGCCGAGGTCTGCAATTCATTCTAATGGGGATCTCTCCGGTGTTTTCAGTGGTAACGGGGCCTTTAAGTTTTTTAAGAGCACGAATGGCGGTGCAAGTTATGTCGAGTCGACAATACATAACGATTCTGCAGGGGATCCAGGGATCTACGTTGACGATAATGATGATATACATGTTGTTGGCTATGACGGTCAGTCAGCTGAGAATACGATAGCCTATTTCAAAAGTACGAACCGTGGTACCAGTTGGAGTAATATTGTTCTTCTGCCCAATGTTACACATTATACAGGCGAAGCGAGTGTTGCACCGGCTATTACTGGATATCAAGACGAGATCTATGTTGTTTTTATGAGTGGTCCAGATGTCGCCTATGTGAGGAGTCCCGATCGAGGCGCTAGCTGGTTGGCACCTGTGGTTGTGGCGTCGGGGAGTTCTTCGAGCGATAATGGCCTTCATATCTCTCAGAGTAGTCCTGCATATGCGACAGCGGATGGTCTCTTTATCGTCTTTGATTCAAGTTATGAGGCAGGGCTTTTTTCTGGGTGTGTTGAGGGTGTTTGTGAGAGTGTAGCACCAGGTCCGATTCAAAGAAAGCACCCTACAATGTTTGCAATCAATGCAACGACGTATGGTCTTGTGTGGTCCGATAATCGTGATGGTAGGAATAAGCTCTATTTTGCGTCTGGCACATTTGGTTCCGGCATCTCTGGAACCGGGAGTGCTATAACGGCTGGAACAGGAAATATTCATAATGAAATTACGGCGTCCGTTGCTTCCGATGGCACGATTCATCTCCTTTGGAAGGTATCTTTGGGCGTTGGGATGAATGGGGATAACATCTATTATTCATATAGCCTCAACTCAGGCACGTCTTGGTCGACACCGGTATTGGTGGCAGGTGGTGAGGGCGTCGATCAGGGTTCAGTCGTGGCGGGTTCTGATGGTACAGTCCATTTTGTATGGTCGTCTGGGAGTGACGAGGCCTTGTCGATCTATTACAGAAATTATTCGAGTGGTTCGTGGACGGATGCTACCGATATTGGTTCATCTTTTTCGACAAATGTGAACATGCTAGGCAAAAATGCCCTTGCCGTTGATAGCAGTGATACGGTCTATCTTACGTATGCGGGAGGAAGTATTACAAGTCTTGCTGAAACGACATTCGACACCGGTATTTATGTGATCAGTAAGACGTCAAGTGGTTGGGGGACACCGGTTTTGGTTGCTGAGGGATATGGTGCCATTGATGGTTCGGTTGAGAATGATTTTCTGATGAGCGAATCTCCGCATATTGTTATTGATAGCAATGATATTATTACTGTGGGTTGGACAAAGGCCATTTTTGATGACGGTATTGCAATTGATGTTTCTGGAAATGGTATCTATACATCGCGAAGTGCCGACAGTGGGGGCACATGGTCGACGGCGGAACTGGTAACCGATGCGGTTTCATCGGGTACCGGCTTGGCAGCACTTCTGATGCAGATGGTTGTCGACGGTTCCGACAATGTCTGGATGATCTATTTGCTCGGAACGGGAGCCGACGAGGCCAACGTCGAAATGGCCGCCTATATCGCCGTCGGTGAGTAGTTAGGCGCAGAAATGCTTCACTATATCTAGGACACCTTCAATATCATTTTTTGTTGAGACATAGTCGGAGGCCGACTTGGAAGCTTCGTCGCTGTTTGCGGGACAAGCGGCTATTCCAGCCTCGTTCATGAATCCGACATCAAGCTTGGCATCACCGATCGCCAGGACATCCGCTGTATCGATTCCGAGTCGTTCTAGGAGAAGCTGCATTCCTGCCTCTTTGGATGTTCCATCGGGAAGGATGCAGACAACATTTGAGGCAACTGTACATTCGACGGGGCAGGGGAATTCATTCTTCATGTTGTTAATTTCTGTGGCGATCTCATGTGACGTCGTTGGATCACTAAAATCGTTCGGCATGATCCCGACACTTGCCGATTTCCCTGGTTCAATAAAGGCTGGTCTTCCAGGAACAACTTTTTCGGCCAGAATTTCTTCGATTTCCCGAACGGCCGTTGTGATCCCTGGTTTGAGATAGATATTGGTATATGGAACCGGATCAAAGATGACGCCGCCGCTTTCGCAGATCCCCGGTGTCTTGCTTTCGAAGAGTTGGAGTACTGCTTCAACATAGGGTTTTGGGCGGCCAGAAGAAAAGGTGAGCAAGACGTCATTCTCTTTAACAACTTGTCGAATCTCCTGAACCTTCTCCAGATTAAAGGCCTCAAAGATTCCTGAGGTGATGCACCCATCAATGTCACTAATAATCAGCTTCGGTTTTTCCATTCTAGATTTAGTTCCTTTTCTCGGCGATAATAATCGAGCCCATCGGTTTTGATGTGCATTCGCCGTAATATTCTTTTTCTAAGTCATTTTCGAGTTGGTCGGAAATAATGTTGAAATGTTCGAGAAGGTTTTTGATATTTGATGGGCTGAGATACGAGACACACGTTTCGCCGCCATCCTTGGGCATGTCATCCATGATTGTGACCAAGTCCTCGTTCTCTTTTGCGATATCGGGAAAGTAGTCCATGATCAAGAGACTGCCGCTTGCCATCGTCTCTGCAAAAGTGTCGATGATCTCTTTGAGCCGCTCCAACGGAATGTAATAAGAGATGCCTTCGAAGATATAGATGGAGGGTTCTTTCCAGTTCCAGTCGATAGATCTGAAATGTTCTAGAAAATTGTCAGCGGCAAGATCGATCGGAATATATTGTAGGTCAAAAGTGGGTCTGGCGATGAGGCCCTTCGAAATAAACTTCTCGATCTCTTGTTGTTTGTATTCCAGCATTGGCGCGAGGTCGAGTTCTGCGTAGTGAGAAAGGTTCTTGGCTCCTGGATGGCGATAGGGAAACGTATTGAGGCCCGCGGCAATATTTAGAACCTGCGTAATCCCCTTGGTCTTCATTTTTTCGACAACCGCATCTTCGATGTAACGTCCCCGGATTGAGACGAGGCGGGCGGTGTAGGGGGCGATATCGAGCCACTTTTTGACCAATCCTTTACACTCTTCATTGGTGAAATGTTTGGCGAGTGTGTCGAGGCTGACTTCTACCTCCATGCCTCTCATGTAGGCCACTCCCCTTGCTGATGCGCTTACAGGATCCATAATCCATTGTTTCGCATGTTATTAGGGAAATGTCCAGGTTAACTCAATAATAGTCCCATAATATCAGATAGATAGGCTGATATTGCCTGTTTCCTTTAGTAAACGGAACTTTGGGGTTCTCAGCAACCTGATGCTCGCAAATGCCGATAATATATACATGGAAGCGGGAAGTACAAAAAAGGCGGCAGAGGTAGGGGCTCCCAAGGTAACTGAAACGACTCGTCGTGCCGAATCTACCAGGAAGCCAGAAAGGGTCGAAACTCCAAGGCTGGATAATGCCGACCTTCAGCAGGCAGGGAAAATAGTAGAGCGGCTCTATAACGCCGGTGAGGCAACTGTGAATAGGGCAGTGAGTAAATTTAGGTCGAGTCCTAGGTTGGCCTCGTCCGGGAAAAAGGCCCCGGAGATGTCGAAAAAGGCGGTTCAACCAAAAAGAGAGTTTCCCTTGGATGAAGTTGTTACGGCGAAGTCGGGAGGTCGTGATATTACTTTTACGCATGTTGCGGTTCATCTCTCGGAGTCAAAGGATGAGGCTGTGATCTTTGCGTTTGATCCAACAGTAACACACAATGCTCAAGGTGAAGAGTGTAATGGTCAAATTGTCGTAGCCACTAAAGATGAGAACGGCTTTAAACACCAAGGAGAGTGTTTCATACCGGAAGGGGTGTATCCGTCCAGGTTTAGGGTGAACTTCGGAAAAGATCATCCTGTCGGAAAAATTTTGGGTGTCGATTCTATTTATCCTAGCTTTGAATAGGTGGTGAATGGTGCCTTGCTCGGACCGAGGGATTATTTTGATAGCGCGATTGAGTATGCAAAAGTGAAACCTGAGACGGTGGTCGAGTTTTTAGATCCCAATGGTCATGACCCGTATGTGGCCAATGTCAAACTTGACGGGGAGCCTCACACGATATCCCGTGTCTCCGTCGATTTTACAGAACCCAATCATGCTGCTAATGATAATCAGGTGCGGCCGGTGGTCTACCTTTTTGATGAAAGTGTAACGGAAGATAACATGGGACAGCCTTGTAAGGGCGTGATTATCGGTTTAGAGAGAAAGGGTGGAAGCTACGTTGGTGGGAGCAAATACTATATTCCGGATGGAAAACATATTGCTAACTACAAGATCAAGTATGCGGACTATGATCCTTTGAAATATGCGGATAGCCTAGATACGTATCTACCGAGTTTTCAGCTCGTTAACCGCCCCGAGGGGATGAACTCACTCGACTATTTCGACACTCTCGTTGAAAAGGAACGAGAAGATCGCTCGAAGCTTTTAGCCCCGAAGATATCGTGGTAAATTTTTCAGTTCCAATTTCCTAAGAATCCGTTTAGAACCACTTACAGATCAATGATTTACAGGGGCGGAAACGTCACCGGTTGGGGGCTGCATGAGGAGGGTGGTTTTTTGTTTGTTGATTCTTTGTTGTTCGTTTCCATCCTTGGTGACGTTCGGAGATGATAAACCTCTGATCAAAATCCTCGACACAAAGATTTCTAAAAAGATGTATAGACCTGTTTATTTGAAGGATCCTAATTTTGATGATGCCCAGCCGCTCCTTTTTGATTCTGCCACGTCGAGGACTGCGGCGTCATTCTTGTCAAAACAGGTCATTAAGCTCACAAAACCCTATAAGATGATTGTCCATGAATTTGGCGAGGCGAGCACGACCTCCTATGTGGTTGAAGTATGGAAGGGAAAGAACCGACAGTCATTATATACGCATGTTATCAACTATGATGTTTCTAAAAATGGTAAATATCTCTTTTTGGCTAACTATGTTGCAGGCAAAAATAATAAGTGGGAAAAGAAGATCAGGATTATTGATATACTCCAAAACAAATCTGTGGTGCTTCCTGTCGGATATGATTGTGTCTCTTCAGAGGGTCAATGGGCAGGTGATAAGTTGATAACGTATCAGGATGTGAATGAGCTGGGTCGGAGCGGGATTGCCTTTGATACCAAGGTCTGTGTCTGGGATAGGGATGGCAAGATTGAGAATCGATTGGAGGCTGAATTTCACTATATGGGCGCATCGGCCCTCGCCCTATACGAGAAGATCGGGCTTTTGCCAAAACAACGAAATGTCTTCTATTTTATTGGCTTTGGGAGGGGTGAAGAAGAGGATGGATGTTATATCTATATGAGAAGATTGAATGGCTCGGACCCTGTAAAATCACAAAAAGTAGGTGACAATCCGACACCGGGTTGCGCCGAATTTATCAAGGTTGATTTAAATAAGATAAAATACTAGAAGTAATGGCAGTAGGGTTTTTGAGCAAACAAATTAGGAGGTAGGGATGAAGCGTACTATTCAAATTGCACTTTTAATTGTTCCCATGATCATGATGGTTTCGTGTTCCAGGGTGAAGACGGTCTGGACGGTCGATCAGGATGTCAAGAATCCGGAGTCGGTCTATTATGATGCCACTTCTAAGCAGCTTTTTGTCTCGAATGTCGATGGTGATGGACAAGAGAAGGATGGCAAGGGCTTCATTTCAAAACTTAAGACAACGGGTGAGTTTATCTCCAAACATTGGGTGACCGGACTTAATGCCCCTAAGGGAATGCGTTCGATCAATGGAACGCTCTGGGTGACCGACATTGACCAACTCGTCGCGATCGATATTTCCTCTGGGTCAATCCTAAGCAAGATTACAATTCCCGCGGCAAAGTTTTTGAACGATATTGCAATTACGCCGGAACAGGTTCTCTATGTTTCCGACATGCTTGCCGATGTGATTTATGAACTTAAGAATAATCATGTTTCGGTCTTTATGAAAGGGCAGGATCTTCAGGGCCCGAATGGTCTTTTATATAAAGATGGGAAGCTTTATGTTGCTGGCTGGGGTAAAGAGATGGCGAAAGATTGGTCAACCAAGACGCCGGGGAATATTTATGTTATCGATCTCAAATCGAAGAAAATTCAGATGATTACAAAAACTCCACTAGGAAACCTCGATGGTCTGGAGATCGACAAAGAGGGTAATTTTCTTACGTCTGATTGGGTCGCCGGAAAAATCTATCGCGTCAAGAAGGACGGCTTGGCTAAGTTGCTCATTGAAGGGAAAAAGGGTATTGCCGATCTTGGTTACATCTCTCCTGAGAACCTCATCATCTATCCACAGATGCTAGGAAATAAAGTCATTGCAGTGAAAGAATAGAATTAGCCATCTAGGCCGCGTTTGAGGAGATAGTGGAGGCCTTCGATTCCCTCTTTTGGATTTTTCTTTAATTTAGATTTGATGAATACTCTGGCAACTGATTTCAGGTGACCTCTCTTGTCGGCCTCGTTGACAAAAAATTCAATAATGGCATTTCTCGCATTTCGATATGAGTCCTTTACATCCTGTGGAACCTTATCGAAGTTCTTCTTGATATAGTTTACTGTTGCAACATTTCGTCTGAGGCTGGTGTTATCTTTGGCTGGTTCGCCATTTTTAAGGCGTCCGACGAGTTGTTTGAAGGCCTTGCAATTTCTCTTCATTTCGGTCGTCATTCTTGGTTTTTCGTCGATGATATGAGAGGGGCCCCTCGTCCTTATTGGGTATTCGATGGTTCTTCGTGCATCATCAGGACTTAGGATTGGGCGTTCGGGTGCTATCGGATGACGGCTTATGCGTTCATCTGAGATGTTTGGATTTGGATAGCCAAGTTTTGCGACTTTTGGAACTCCGTCACCCATCGTCAACAACCTCCACTATATATTATCGGCAAAAATTAGGAAAAGTTGTCTATTTAATTATTTATTTAAGGCTGGCATGACGTGTTCCCAATTCATGGCCTCAAGCGTTTCTCTTGTTGCCAGAATCGTGTATTTCACATCACCCTTGTGTGCGACAATTCTAAAAGAGCCTCTGTCTGCTAGTGGAGAAAGCTCTCATGATGCGGGCCATGGCACCTTCAGGTTTACCGATCAGATTGATGACCGTTCTTTCGGAACCATTATTGTAGACGATGAATTTGAGGGGTTCCCCTGATGTGAAGTTCAGGTTGGCCAAGTGGGCCGAGTCGCGAATTTGCCCCATTGCCCAGTCTTTCAGGTCGCCGTCTGCATTGGTCACGGCCATCTTTTCGCCCTTTTTGGTGACGAGCGATTTAACCGAAAAACCTTCTGTTGCGTTTGGGATAACCTTCAGTACGTGAACAGGTGATTCGGCTTTTTGGTTGGATCCCCTGGCGGCACCGGCTCTTGGGGCGGTCATTTCCTGGAACTTTGCGTGGCTGTTTGCGACTTCAGTGACACCACTCTTTCTTGCTGGGGTGGTAGTTTTGGTGTCTGTAGCAGGG
Organism: uncultured Pseudomonadota bacterium; assembly: GCA_964462555.1. GTDB lineage: Bacteria > UBA10199 > UBA10199 > CAYWXY01 > CAYWXY01. Next base: position 9,762 of record CAYWXY010000093.1, read on the forward strand.
CCCTTTTGGCCTTCATTGTTCGCTATGATGATGAACTCTGCCATTTTTGTGCCTAGATGTAGTGGTAACGTCATTTCTCTTTCCTCCATTATCTGTTGCTAAAGTCCTACGAGTTACTGCTAAAGGCGGGTAAAACGCATCTGGATTAGCTAATTCATTAAAAGCAGCGGCAGCTAATGCCACATCCATGTGTATATGTCAAGCCGTTATGGTAAATATAAACACATAATTTGGCCCATATCTTGTCGATTTAGAAAGGGAATTCCATTTTTTCTCTATTGGCCATTGGAAATAACGAATAATAACGCGAGGTTATGTGTTTATGCAACCGTTTCCCGCGCCTTTGCCGCCGTTTCTCTGGCATGGCCATTGGGTGGCGATTGTGGCATAATATAGGGTATGAAAACGCTCATCCTATTCTTCTGTATAACGTTAATTTCATTCTCGGGTTGCGGGGGGAGTTCGAATACCGGCACCGGCGAGACCGCGACAGATGAAGATGCTGAGAACGCAGCGACCTCTACCGTCGAGACAACGATGCTGGTCCTGAATACGAT
>CAYWXY010000094.1:0-10057 GCA_964462555.1 uncultured Pseudomonadota bacterium
ACCCTTCCGCAACGTCGACCTTGATCTCTGATCGACCATTCGCCACCGCCTTGATCTTCATTTCAGGCGTCACTTCGGCATAACCATTAATTGTATATCCGGTCGTTCCCTCGGTCGGTCTGTCAGTCGCGGTAATCATCAAGAAATCCGGAACCTCAATCGTCCCATCATCCGCCCGAACAAAGAGGGCCTGTGAAATCTTTTCCGGATCTACTGGATCTTCAGAATATGTCGCCACAACACTAAATGGATGTTCGTCATTCTTAACGCTTGCAAGCGTGTAACTCGTGACCGGTTCACTTGAACCTCCTGGGGCAAACGGCGAACCGTTATCTTGATGGCCCGTAACATCGAAGTCCTGAATCAAAGCCGAAATATTCGACACCGTTATTGGAACGTCAACTTTCTTGGTCTCATGGCCATCCCATCCCACAGAAACTTTTGTGCCTGGCGCATCAGCCGACCCACGAATAAACCAGCGCTCAACCGGCGCCCATTCAATTCCGCCAACAAGATCAACATGGAAGGCAGCTTCATTCATGAATTCTTTAAGGTCGATTTTCTTCGTAAGATTGTCTGTTAATACTGCAGACGCCCAGAGTCTGACCCATTGATATGGTGTTTTACCAGCAACACCGACGTAATTATCATCTATCTTATGAAGAGTTGTTTTTAGAGGTGCCTCTTCGCTTTCTGGAAATGGAGCACGCACGGCAACATCAAAGTGATCGAGCGTCACAACATCAACTGGAATTTCGCGACTGAGACCCATGGCCGTAATCACAAGCGTATTATTTCCAAAGGCACCTTCCTTCGATGAGATCACACGTTCCGAACAGCCATCGCACGCTGCCAATTCGGCAAATTTACTATTGCCCTCGCCATCAACGTCTTGCAAACTTACGTCGGCAGTTGCCGTCTCATCCGTCGGACTCGAATCATCAAATTTCGCATAAATCTGAAAGGACTTACTCGTTGTGTAGCTTTTGATAACTGTTGTAATATCATTATCAGTCAAAGCAAGCTTGATACCGTTTCCAACATCTTCCCAAACGTCATCAACATTCTTAACCTTAACAATAATGTTACCACCATTTGGTTTCACTTCAATGGATGTTGCACCAGAAATAGCGTCGGGGGCTTCACCAAGATTGACCGTCACATCCTCAGGCCCACCCGGCTTTTCAGGCGTAACAACTATCCCATCATCACCCTTATCGAACGTAACCAAATCACCGGCATACACTATAACGAGTTGATCTTTAACCGTACTATAGATAGATGCATCCGTCAGGTCGATCGAGGCTTCGTTATCATCCGCAAAGGTTCCCAAAATACGCATCTTTGTCGCGAAGGGACTGCCGACACCCTTAAAACCGGTTCGAACCTCGGCATTCACATCACGACTCTTTATATCTGACATAGCTGTGAGGCCGGTAATACCTACATATGCCGGAATGACAACATGGAGATTCGCAACGGATATCGGAACACCCTTATCCAGTGCCTTAACCTCATCCGATCCAAATTTACCATCGATCCCAGGCAATTGGGCAATCAAGAGAATCGGGTCGGCACTCACGATATTAGCCTCGTCAACACGTATGATCCCCTTTGTCGAAAGGTCGAGATAGTCCTCCTGATCCTCATTATCAAAGATAATATCGGCCTTCTCGGTCACATCAAGAACCAAAGTATCATCATATGTTGCCGTTACACGATAAGGTGTCGTCTGATATGTCGGTGTCGGAAGATTTCCAATCCACCCAAGCTCCTTATCCTCGATCTCAAATGTTAGACTATCCACAGCATGGCGAATCAGTTCATATCCAGCCAACAATGAATCACACGTGTCACATTCCTGGTAACTGACATCACATTGATCATCGGCATCACAAGTGGCGGCATCAACAGTTACCGCGCTGTTCGTCCCAGTCATCCTCAACCCGTAGGCCGTTGCGTCAAGCGCATTGTCTGCCAAGGGACCAAATTCATATATTGACGGTTGACTTGCCCAGGCAAAGAGGCCAGTGACGCGGTTTTCAACGACAGTAAGGGCGCCCGACCCTGAGGCCTTAAAGTTAGGCGTATTATCCCTAAAGCCAAACTCAACATCCGGAACGGGGTTGAAAAATTGAATTCCATCTACGATCGAAACTTCAGAAACATTGGCCACATTCCCTGTCAACGAACCACTTCCCGCCCCAACCGGATTAAAGGTCAATGTGGCAAGGTGTGTCTTGGGACCTTGGCCATCGATACCGATAATATCCATCGAGACATAATCGTCACCTTCAACCTTGGCAAAATTCGAATGCGGACTGGATACACTTTGCAGATCGACAAATGCATCTGGGAAGTAGATCGCCCCATTGAAACTCTCAATCGTAAAAGCCTTGGCGTCAATGTAGAGTTTGGCCTCAAATGGTTGACCCTGAATAACCGACCCAAATGGAAGCTCGAGCCATGCGCAAACGCTGTCACATACCGGTTCGGTGGGCGACTTCTTCACAGAAACCCCTGGAATATCGCCAACCGCTTCCAGCGGATTTCCATCAATATTTACAGTGATGCTACCCGTCTTGTCTGCGCTATAATCGTCGTTCTTACTGCCAACATTCACCCAGACAAACCCATTTGAATCGGTAACACTATTTCCCCCCGATACTATAATGTCATTGGTCGGAATTAGTTCAACCTCAACCCCTTCATGGACAGGCTGTTTCTTATCATTCAAAATCTGAATATAGGCCTTCGGTTTTGGCAAATTTTCAACAATAGCATCTTTTGCGACATAGCCCCGATAATGGGTTGCGGCCTGAAAAACTTGATACTTCTGTTTCTTTGAACTTGGACCAGAGACCACATTAAACTTAACCTCACTCTCACCAGCCGGAATAAGATTATAGATCAGTCCCGCATATGTTCCATCGTCGTTATCTGTAAAACCCTTCTGGGCAACACCGACTTCGGTCACACCGGTTGCCGCCTTGACAAACATGGTTTCCAAATCGAGTATGGCACCCCAAACCGGGGCCCCCGGAAGCTCTTCCGCACAGATCATTTGGCCATCAGGCGCCTCTTTGCAGGTAGTCTCTTCGGGGCAATCGCCATTATCGACACACGTCGTTTCACAGGCATCACCGATACCATTCGCATCGATATCACTCTGATCGGGATTTGGAATTTCGGGACAGTTATCCTTTATGTCTGTTATACCGTCTCCATCCTCATCGGGGCCAACCACACAGACCTTCTGATCATCCGTTCCGGTCTCACAGGTCTCTGCATCACCACAATCATCGTTACCCTGACAACTATCTCCAGTATCACAGGCATCACCAAAACCATTTCCACTGGTGTCTACCTGGTCGGAATTGGCAACATCGGGACAATTGTCGATGATATCAGGGATGCCATCATTGTCCTTATCGGAGAGACACGTTTCTTCGGAACAAACAAAACCCTCACCACAATCCTCATCTTGCGAACAGTCCCCGCCACCGACACATTGACCGTCAACACACTCTTTACTCTCACAATCGTCATCAACCTCACAGGATGGAGTCGCAATACAGAGACCATCCTCACAGATTGGAGCCTCCTCCGGACAATCCGCATTAGAACTACACCCGTCCGAACAGATCACACCGTGATCACCATCGGGCTGACAAGTCTGCTCTCCCTCACAAGTATCAAGATCAGGAACGTCACAAGGATTCACACAATCACCAACCGTTTCACCATCGGCAACTAAACAATAGTCGACAAGCGAACAGTCGTCATTGGTTGAACATTTTCCGCTATCATATTGACACTGACCAGAATCGATATTGCAAAACATGGCGGGATCACAGTCATCGTCAGAGACGCAACTGGTCGTGATTTCCTGGCATTCACCGACACCTGTATCTATATTAACAACACATTCTTCGGTCGCCGGATCACAGGCCGGATCGCAGGGATCGCCTTCTGGAACACAGGTATGAAGATCTGCCTCAGCACACGTCGCGGGATCAATGCAACATTGATACCCATTTCCACACTGTGCATCATTCGAACATTCTCCCTCTTCCGGGGGCTGACAAACACCACTCGGATCAGCTGGATCGGCCTTGACGCAGATCATCAGATCTCCGCAGTCCTCATCTGCCTGGCAAATAATATCGGGATCGGGATCAACGCCCACCACGTTAAGAACAACCTCTTTGATCGTGAGGTCATATGGAATGGTGGCACCACTATTCTCAAACGTAATTCTAAAGGCCACCGTATCATTCTTATTGGATTGAAAAGGGGCACTGTAAATATCATCAACAGCAGTATCGACTATTAGCTGATCCTGAAGAAGTCCTCCAGCATCAAAAAACTGAACCGTATTGTCTGGGTGTTTCGTTGCGACCTCATATTTTACAGAAAGGCCACTGTTCACCGGATTACCAATATAATTAACGGCATCCACCTGCAGCTCATTAGGTAGAGGGACAGTATCAATCACAAAATCTGGGAAGAAAAAACGCTCCGAGAGAATGTTAGCACCGGCACTCAGATCAAACGGCGTCACCTTGTGATCGAGATCATAGTCGCCCTTGTAGAGCTCATTTGCTGGAACCTCTACTTGATTCTGTAAAAAGCGTTTAAGATAAATGATGTCGTTCAGATCAAAGCCATCTCCCGATCCCGGAAATGACAATACGGTTGCCGGATCGATATAGCCGCGACCCGCAACGATTGGCATATCGGGACTATCCGGAACACCATCGTCATTGCTATCTATTAGGTAAGCGATTTCCTCTCCATTAGAAGTCTCTGAATAGCCAAACTGAAAGGAACCCTCGAGCATTGTATAGCCGGGAGCCCCCTTGAGAATCTTCATCTTCAACTTACCGAGATCGACTACTCCCGTCCCGAGAATGCCGGGGGATACAAGCTTAATAGTGGCCTTATCTCCATCAACAATCACATTCGGCACCGGCGGATTGGTGTGAGCGGCAGACGCCTCAAAGAAATTAACAATCTTACCATCAGGGTCCGTGGGCGGTTCCATATAGGTCGGATTATACTCTAGAGAAATACTATAACTTCTGAGATATCGTGTATCGACATTGATCCGAATTGGAAATTCGGCGACCTCATCCGCGGTCTGCACCTTGACGAAGCGCCCTTCCTCCGCACCAATATCAAGATCGGCAAATGCGGGCTCAAGATTACCAGCAATAGCATAAGTAATCGGAACAAAGTTTTCACCTTGATCTTTCGCCAACCCGACCGAAAGCTCGACACCAGCATTGGCCAATAGTTTCAGCTTTGGCTGATTCAGAAGATCTTCGACTGCCCACTCCGTAAGTGCAATCCCATCTGGATGATCCATCTGCGGAAGCGGAGCCTTTGCACGACTGAACGAAAGGAGACCATCAATAATCTGGGCACCATCAGACGCCAGATCAAAACGATAACCATTGCTAAACTTGGCAACAATTCTTAGATTTGCCTCAGCATCTTTAATCGCTGCAAATGTCGCGTCAAAGCCATCAATCGGTTGATTGTCGATATTTTCATCATCCCCGCGCACCAACATCGCTTCAATCTCTTGTGGAAGATCGTTAACGATAATCTTCGTATCCGTGCTCAATTGTTCCAATGATAATGGAGCATTAACATTCAGAACAACGCTTGCACCGGATGCGGGAGTCGCTGATTGCGGAATGATCTTCCAATATGGAGGCCATAACGTGGCCATGTTAGCCGCGAAACCCTCTGGCCACATACCCAAGGCACCCTTATCATTATTCTTCTCTATGCTATTCGGCATAATTGAAGCGATCTGTCCACCCGACAAATCGGTAACATCTGTGTCTGTTAGATAATATCCAGTCGGACCACCTTCGCTCCAGATCGTCTTGATCGTCATTCGCGCACGCTGGTAGGCAACACCACCATTATCTGCCGTTGTTCCTTCGATAATGCCCAGCGGCCCATCAATCTTTACAGCCTGTCCAAATGAACCCCCAAAATCACCTGCGCTTCCGGCCAAAGCCGCACCCGCATCATAATCTTCCCAGAAATCAATCTCCAATCCGGTCAGATCAATGACAAAAAATGTAATCGGCTCTGGATCGGCCATCCCATGATAACCATCAAGAGAGACCTGGATAGAGACCGAACCTGATCCCTGTTCAGAGGCCGTCACGAGACAACTCGTTTTATCAGCATCAATTTCTGGAGTTTTGACAAAGTGTCCATTGTTTGTTGCATCACAAGCATGGATTGGAACCAACTCATTGGTCGCCTGATTGAGAACAACAATCTTCTGCGTATGACTCAAGGTCTTACCATCAAAGGCCTTGAGGATCGTCGCGGCATTTCCATCGGAGGCCGCCATGTTTCCACAATCACCAAGATCGCCTAACTCATTCTCACACTGAACAATTGCCGTTGGCGCCGGCACTGTTAGGACGATCGGACTCTTTCCGGGAATCTGAAGACCATCGCTCGTGACATACGTTGCCTCGACATCGGTCCGCATCGCAGCCTGAGAAAGAGCCTCTATCGACATATTTTCGGCATCAAGAATGACCGCATCTTCGTCACCCAGAATTGAAATCATATCTGGAGTAATGGCATCGGTCACATCCATTCGAATTTCTGCATCACCCTCACCAAAGATTGCATACACTCGGATTGGCGATTTCTGTTTGTACTCACTAAATTCGTTTGTCGTCTCTACCGTGATCCTATATTTATTATCTGGAATTTCAGATATGGGAACCTCTAACCACTTGATCGTCGCCGGGACTGAAACATAGATTGTCGGCGTACGATATTGATCGGTTAACGTGAGTTGTGGAAGATCTATCGTCTTGCCAGGCATCTCCACTTGTGCAACGGCAACATCCCCGAGTTGACCACCATCGGCTTCGACCAGACAAGTCGCCGGATCCACCTTTATGGGTCCACTACCAACCTTACATTCATAGGGGATTTTCCCATTGAGATCGATTGGGGCCGTCTTCCCATTAAATGTCGTAAAGACACGTATTTGTGCCGTTTGGCGGGCAGTTGGATTTTGAGATGCATCACCAATGAAATCGAGCGTTGTGTCACTGATCTCGACCTCGACCATCTCCTTATCGATCTTGAAGAGATTTAAACGGGCCGGATCAGACTCTATGGAGACTCCACCCTCTGAATACTCAGCCACAATGAACGTATCAGCATCCGAAGGCTCAACCGACTTAACGCCGGCATCGTCAATCACGTTGATGTCGTCTGGCAGAACAATCTCATTAGTTACATTCTTAAGAAGATGATTGGGATCATTTGTTACAGCGTAAACAGAGTAAGCTGTTTTTGGATTTGGTCCAGCGATGTGAAAAAGAACATTTTCGTTCAATTCAAGAGAAAGCGCCTTGGGCCTTACCGGTTGAACCGTCACCGTCCCCGAATACGTTGCATTCTGAGTCGCCGGATCGTAACTAAAGAAAATTTCCTTATGATCATAGGCTTCCTTTTCGGAACCCATCTTCGCCTCTGCAATGCAAGGCTCGACCATTGGGTCCGACGATGCACACGACGACTCAATAACGATTGGAACATTTTCGGTTGTCACATACGCCTCATCGACACTAAACGTAATCACCGCCAACGCTTGATATTGAGGAACCTGTACAGGATCGCCACTATAACTAACAAAGGCAACCTCTCCTGGAGCACCCTCTTCCGATGGTGTTGGAGTCACCGCAATGGGATCGAATTTTGCAATCTTCATCGCATCCGAGAGCTCGACATTTTCCACCTGCAGTGGATAGTGATACTTAAACGTATATCCGAACGAAACAAGATTGAGGGCATCCGCATCAGATCCAGGATTAATAACAAGGAGCGCTTTGAATTCCTCACCAGGCACAAAACGTTGAACGGGCAAAACCATACCCGCACTTTGGGCAGGAAGTGAAAATGGAGGTGGCGCGACATCAACCGCAACAGTCACCTCATTCGATTCAAAATCACCCGATTTCATCTTGAAGGGAAATAGAGCTGGCACAAATGGATTTACGCGAATACGGCAATGATAGATTTTTTCCTCAAGAAAACATCCGTTGTCAGCGTTAACAAACTCGAGATTGTCGCCAACAATTTCCCAATTGTCACCGACCGTTAATCTGCGACCATCCTTATCAGTCACCAGCACATATGCTTCAATAATTCCCCTGTCCGCCGTCAACTCATCATGATTCAGTAAGGCTGGAGGAATGAAGAGAGCGTCCCGACTCACAAAGAGACGAACACGATCGATAACGCCAACAAGATCGGGGTTCGTCGATTTTGTTTCATACTTAACAAGTGCGTCATCAACAACCGAGACCTCAAGGCTAGGATTTCCAATCTGTGAAAGTCCATAGAACTCTCCAAAGTAGTTTCCTATGTCGTCATCGCTTTCTGCATTCCACCAGGCATCGACCCAGGAACCAAAACCATCAGCCATCGTAAAGGCTAACCGTGCCCCCTTGACCGGTTCCGCATCTGTCTGCCCGGCAAGCAAAATCACAACGGTAATCTCAGCATATACACTGTCTACGGGATCACTAATAATAAGGGTGACCACATGAGTCCCCTCATCTCCCTTTTCAAATGGACCCCACTTAAAGACACAATTCTGCATCGTCGGCTTCGTGTCGGCATCAATATCACCTATATCTTTTACCGCGCAGGCAAGCCCCTCACCTTCGGGATCATAGTAAAAATCGAGCAAATTAATTGTGATCGGCACGCCCTCACCAACCGTTGCCTCCCAATTAACCTGAAGTGTAGTATTTGGTATCTTCTGGGGTGGTATGTTCAACTTCGGAACGACACAAACATTTGTTTCCTCTTCGCAGACTTGTCCCTCGTGACAATCCTCTGCCGTTTCACACTCGCCGCCGCCTATGCAATTACCGTTCGCGCAGGTCTGACCATTTTCACAGTCGGCCGAAACTTCACAAGTGCCGCCGCCAACACATGTATCATCAACGCAGATTTGATAACCGCCGCATTCCTCTGTCTTTTCACAACTTCCGCCGCCGAAGCAGATTTCTCCGAGACAAACTAAACCTTCGCCACATTCTTTGTCTTCTTTACAGGGACGCGCACCCTCTTCGACATCGCAAAGCGTTCCCACGCCATTATCATTCCCGTCCGCTTGATCAAAATTGGGAATATCTGGACAGTTGTCCACGGCATCAGGAACCTTATCACCGTCACGATCCTGTTCCACGATCTGGGGCAACTCCTCATCAGCCGGCGGAGGCAACGCCTCATCAGAAGATTTTTTGCAGTTACATCCACCCGTTGCCCCTCCGGACATTTGCGTCTGCGCAATAAAAAATGGCAGAAGGAGAAAAATGAAGAGTGATGATAGTACGACGATGCGACGACTAAACATGAAGGCCTCCCTCAATGGGGTTTTTATAAACTTGCAAGTCATTGCGAATCCGCATAGCGGATGAAGCAATCCAGAGAGATAACTCACTAGATTGCGTCGTCGCGAATGCTCCTCGCAATGACGTTAAAATTTGTTTTTGTTTGGGCGATCGAAACAGAGAATTGGACATACTATTATCAGACATGACACTCACTTTATAGCAAATGCAGTGCCAAAACAGCCCGGCACAAATGAATAGTAAATCGTTGAAATTACTATATAAAAATAGGTATGGATTGCAAGAAAATTATATCAAAGTGAGAAGACGTTATTATGCGTCATTATTTTGACGCTCGATCATTCCGGCTCAAAGAAGATCCGGCGATCCTCGATACTGACATCCTTCACGGCCACCCGCATCGGGTCCCCGATATGAAAGGATTTGCCGGTTTTCTTACCCACATAAGAGCGCTTATTGGGGTCAAATCTGAAGTCCTCATCGGGCAAATCGTCCGGTTCGATGAGCCCCTCCACAAAGAAATCGATCAGTTCGACGAATATCCCCTTCTTGGCCGTATGTGAGACCAGGCCATCAAAGACCTCGCCAATCTTGTCCTGCATAAAAATCGCGGCATAGAGACGTTGCGCTTCTCG
>CAYWXY010000095.1:0-9900 GCA_964462555.1 uncultured Pseudomonadota bacterium
AGCCATCGGCAACATCCGCTCAACCTGTGCACCATGACGCACCATCACTTCACGAACCGGTTTCGCGCGTTCGCCATCGATCGACTTCGAACTGACCAGTGAGCCGGCACGGAGACGCATCTCAGTGTCGTCTTTGAACTTAACGGCAATGTAACCGCTGTAATGCTTTGAATTGAAGAGCTGACGCCATTCGGTTTCGTATTGTGATGTGTAGTTATTCTGATTCTCTAGTGAAGGATCGCTTGTTGAAGACGCAGAACCCGAACCGCCACAAGCAGCGAGACTGCTTGCCGCAAAACATAGTGCTATGACAACCGCAACATGTTTTCTCAGATGTCTACTTCTGGTTCTTTTTTCACAAGTGCTATCGCCATCTATGGGGTACTCAGTGGAGAACATTTCTGCCCCTCTCCTTTGCTTCCCCCAGAAGCAATGCGCTCAAATCCAGATGTGACGCAATCTTACTGCTGATGACGCAGCGTGACAAGGGAAAATCCGGATTTGTCAAGTTTTTTTTCTTCATGTTTTCAAGGAGTTATTCGACTTTTTGAGGCAAAATGTTGCGTGTTTTTTGAAATTTCGGAAAGTTCTTTAATTTCGGAAGGTTATAACTTGCTTTATGCGAAGCTGATTCAGGAATTCCGACCTAAGACCCTGTTTTTATATGACATTTCTTATCCGACTGTTTGCCCTGCCGGATTTTTACCGAATGATTAGCGAACAGCCACCCGAACTCTTTGAAACATTCTGTGCCTGCTTGTCCGCCGAGGCCTCAACGAAGGCGGAACCCAGAATGTTTCATTTTAGCTTGTTGATTACTCTGTCTGCATTCTTTTTAGAAACAAGCCTTAAAATGAGTAGTTGTTTAGGCGGGACAATGGCATAGAAAATTCTAAAGCTGTCTTTATTTGTTTCAACCCTTAATCTGTAAATTGGAGATTTCAACCCCCTGATCTTTTTGATTCTTTTTTTGTCGGGAAAGGGTGAAACAGAGAGACGGCGCAGCTCGGAGACTATCTTACGAAGGGCTTCATCGCTCAAAAGATTAAAGTCTTTTTTGGCTCTGGTTGTCAGCTCAATATCAAAGGTAATCAACGTGACTTGACCTTTCTCCCCCGCAGGTAGTCATCGAGTGACGTTGTCTTTCCGCTGTTTAACTCATTTAGAGCTTTGCCATATTCCTTATCGAGATCAAAATGATGGGCCAAGATGAGATCCTCAAATGATTCTTCATTAACATCAATCATAACCTTCTTCGGCTTTCCATTTTTGGTGATAACAACCCAATCCTCTTCACCAATATATTCTGACAAATGCCTGCTCAGTTCCTTCACACCTACATATTTCATACAACCTCCAAGTACATACTATTGTATGTACTTTTTAGATTGCTGTCAATTGATATCCATCATGACCTCCGAAAACTCATTAAATTCGCCTTCGTCAAGACTTAGCCTCAATGAAGCAATGGCCTTGGGGAGATTTTTTTTCTGATGGAGGTGAAGTTGTCCAAGTAATAGATGTGCCGAACGGTTTTTTGGATCGAGCTTGAGCGCCTTCATCAAAAACTTCTCTGCACTATCAAACCTTTCCCGACGGAGATAGTTTCTTCCGAATGCAGTAAAGAGTCTTGATCCGTCGAGACCTTGAATCGTCTGCTCTTCGAATCTTTCAACGATCTGATCAATCGCCTCATCCTTTTCTTTGTGATTCAGAAAATTTATCCACTCCGTTATCAATCCGAAATCCCGAGGACTCACTTTGATCGCCCTCTTGAGTCGTCGTTCTAGTTTCGAATCATATTGTCGACAACCGATTTTGGCCCGGGCCCAACCGGCGACAACCTTAGGATGTTGGGGATATTGCTTTAGGAGCTTCTTAAACGATTGGAGGGCCTTCTTGAATTCTCGCCCCCCCAACTGTTCATTCCCCGAGAGAATCAAATATGATGAACTCTCCTTTTCGAGAAATGATCTAGCATCAGATTCTGAATGTGGTGCAAAGAGGAGCTTATTGAATCGTTTGAGATCGATCCCCCTCACCTGACCTCTCCCCAAAGGGGAGAGGGATATCTCTTCATAATGCGCAAAGAGATCAACCTCCTTTATCAGTCCCATATCGATCATTTCTCCTGGACCGCGAAGATGTTCGCCTAGGAGGCTGGCAAAGTGAGCATCGTGCGGCCGGTGCTTGCGCAGATCTGCTGCAAGCTCACGACAACTCTGACGATCAATACAATCGGACCAGTGTGATGAACGGGCACATGCAACTTGGGATAACATCAGAAGGATTGTTATAACAAATGGCAATTTGGCCGAACATCTCTTAGACATGGATCCTCCGGTCTCCGCCGGAGGATGACGTTCGAGTACAAAGAACAGTGTAGGCGACTCCGGTCTCGGTTCGATCGGGTGTAAAGATTGCAAATCGCCATCGATCACATCGGTGACGAATGATTACACCTCTCCTTTCGTCGGCCTTCATCAGCGCCTTCACAATCCCCTCCTTCATTTCACTATCCTGAAAAAGGTCTAATAGATGCATTTTCGCCGATAGCCTCATTCCCTCTGGAAATAATCTTTGTCCCGCCTCATTCACTTCAACCAGATAATATTTTTCATCGAGGATAAATACTGGATCATTTGAAAGGTGGATAAATTTACGCCACTCACTTTGAAAAGAGGATCGCCACCCCCTATCGACCTCCTCCATTATCGATTCAACCGTTTTCCGATCATCATTCACCCCTATCCAATTTTTCAACAGACTCAATATTCTCTTCAAAAAAACTCCAGATAACGTCTAAAGAATTGTACCAAATGTACCATTTTGCCACATGACAAAGAGAGGGCCAAAAATGATGATAAAGACGGAGGGCATGATCAGGAGAACCAGTGGAAGAAGGACTTTTTGTGCGGCGATCACACCAGCTCGCTCTGCCCGTTGATGCCGTTCAAACCGCGCCTTCTCGGCGTAAGCCTTGAGAACCGGGGCAATCGGTGAACCGATCTTCTTGGATTGAATGAGTGTTCCAACAAAGGCTCTGACCGCGGGATCGGCCAACCTCTCCCCCATCTCCCGAAAGGCCTGGTTCTGAGGCATCCCCAATGTTATCTGATTCTGAATACGCCCCAACTCCGTCGTCACAATATTTTCCCTACCAATCGTGACAATCCTTTTGATCGCGGAAAAGAGACCCAACCCGGCCTCTACACTCAATGACAACATATCAAGAACAAGTGGAAGATTCTGACTCACCTCACTTCTTCGTTTAGTTATTTTATGATAGAGGTTCCCTCCAACATAAATAGTCGTGGCAATTATCGCCAATCCTGCAGCACTGATTAATGAATAACCAAAAAGCAAAAAGAGAATCAGAAGGAATACAAAATAGATGAGAAGTGAGGCCATCCATTCGTTGTCCGATATCCGATCCCGATCGCCCGACTTAAGCAAGAGTTGATTGATTCTACTTCGAAGAATTGGTGAGTGAATTTTCTTGATGAGGGGAACAATGACAGCCGCAAGGAGATTCTTCACCCCCCTTCTCTCCTTATTGATGAGTGACTCTCTAAAACGAAAGAGATCGGCATGTTCCTTCACCCAGATCGTCAGAGCAAAGGCCGATAGGGCAACAAGAAGAATGACTATGAACAATATGATCTGCATTATCAAACTCGTATCGTTACAATTTTTTTGAGCCAGAGGCCGCCCAAGATTTGGAGAATGAGCGCTGCTGTAATTAGACACCAACCCACTGTTGTTGTCAGAAGTGGCCGGATGTACCATCTCGCCGCAGAATGGAGAACGAGAACCATCAGGATTGGCAAAAGCGCAATTGCCGCAGACTGTACAACCCCCTGCATTGTGGCCGTCCGAATTTTATCCTGAATGCGTTGCCTCTCACGGATTGTCTCTACAAGAAGATCAAACGTTTCGATCAAGTTTCCACCGGTCTCTCGAAGAATTAAAACGGACTCAACAAAGATGGATAGATCCTCTGACTTGATTCGAGACCGCCACTCCATGAGGACGTCGTTAAGTCCTCGTCCCGTTTTCATCTGACCAATGATCCATGAACATTCGGTTGCCACCGGTTCGGGTCCATCGTCGGCCACCAGTCCTATCCCCTGAGGCAAACTCATTCCCGCCCGTAGTGATTGCGCCATCATCTCGACGGAATCGGGAAATACCTTTTCGAAACGCAAACGGTAATGCCGTCCTTTTTTTGATCGAATCCATCCCTTGATCTGGTCTCCTCTCAAGCGCAAAACAATCGCATATGAAAAGAGCGAAACGGAGACTAAGACGAGCGAGAAAACCAGAAATTTAAGAACCATACCGTTCCTCCATCGTAATAATACACCCCTCAAGACCAGCCACCTCATGGATCGCTGAAACACTCCTTGATCCATCGTGACCGCGAACCGTTTGAACAATGATATCAACGGCCGACACAATTTGTTCGCGAATAGCCCGGACCGGCAAGTCATACCCGGCAAAGAGGATCAACGTCTCGAGTCTGGAGAGAGCATCGCGACAACTGTTGGCATGGATCGTTGTGAGTGATCCGTCGTGACCGGTGTTCATCGCCTGCAACATATCGAGTGCTTCGGCACCTCGACACTCTCCAACAATGATGCGATCGGGACGCATCCGAAGTGATGCCCGAACCAGATCCCGAATGGTGATCTCGCCCCGCCCCTCGATATTGGGCGGACGGGACTCTAATCGCACCACATGGGGCTGGCACAGTTTCAACTCCGCGGAATCTTCAATCGTCACGATTCGTTCAGTCTCCCGAATGAATGATGAGAGGATGTTGAGCATCGTTGTCTTTCCCGATCCCGTTCCGCCAGAAATTAAAATATTTTTGCGCTCACGCACCGCCTCTTTCAAATATCCGGCCATCTCACTAGAGAGACACTTCGACCGAATGAGGTCACCGATCTCGTACCCGTTGTGTGTAAACTTGCGAATCGTGATGACTGGGCTGTCCAGGCAGAGAGGTGGAACGACGACGTGAACGCGCGAACCGTCGGGAAGGCGCGCATCAACGATCGGCGAAGACTCATCAACACGACGACCGATCGGAGATACGATTCGATCGATCACCACTCTCATCTGGTCAACGTCCCTGAATGCACTCTTAGTTTTCGTGAGAATTCCACCCCTCTCGATATAGATTTGATCTGGAGCATTAACCATCACCTCACTCACACTCGGATCTTCCATATATTCTTCGAGGGGACCAAGTCCAATGACACGTCGAGCAGAAGCATCATTCTCTTCTTGATCTCTATCCTTGTTATTCCAGCGTCTCATTATCTGAGCGAAACTCTTTTTTCTCTCCCGCCCACCTGAAGCGGAAATCCGTGTAACTGAGCGGAGCTCCAATCGTTCGATCATTGCCTCACTTGCAAATGGTGTTCCCAGATGGGGCGTTTCAATCAAAAGATCTATCGGGGCCATCGGTGCAATCGTCCGAATGAGCGTTTCGAGATTTTCTGCCATTTCGA
Source organism: uncultured Pseudomonadota bacterium (assembly GCA_964462555.1). Taxonomy (GTDB): domain Bacteria; phylum UBA10199; class UBA10199; family CAYWXY01; genus CAYWXY01. Next base: position 5,520 of record CAYWXY010000095.1, read on the forward strand.
CATGGGGGGAACTTACCAAGGTCACCGAATCAATCATTTCGAAGTGTGGAAGAAGCTCGCCTAAATCCTCCGGCCCCTTAATCAATATCAACGCATAACTCTCTTTGAGTTTCTCTAATGCGGAATCGAGACGACGAGCATCGATAATGCCGATTCGATTTAATCCCGAATGAAAAAAACCGCGGATGATCAAAGGCGGGGCCGATTCGCAACGCGAAAGATCATCAAGCAATCGGGGTGGATGTGTCATCATTAGGAGCTCTTCGAATCGTGTGGACTCCCCAGACATATCGACAATCAAGACCTCGCTGTTACTGGCACATTCCCTCGAAAGATCGACCATGAGCTGGTCGAGATCCAACGACGGATCGATCGCTGAGAAGAGAATCACCATTGCTTGCGCCTCCTTCGTGATTTTCGATACGATTTCTTGGGAAGTTGATATCCCGACTTAATGAGATGTTCCTCGTACTCCTTTTTTGAGCGTGTCAGAATCATATCGTTCTCCATCTCCAGATATTTTCTGAGCTTCTCCTCTGCTGGCGACACCTGGCTCATCACCTCCGGCTCGATAAAAATAATAAATTCGGATCGACCCGATTGAAAATCTTTAGATAGGGCAAGATCAAAGAGGGCTGTCGATGTGTCGATATTCGATGGATGACGATTGTAGGTTGTCACCTCCCTATTGCTCACCATATTGGCGAGCGCCACGGCCTGTCCCGTCCGGATATAGGCATTCGTCTGAATCCGCCGCCGATCAATTCCCCCTTCAATATTGGCTGCCATCGAAGAGAGCGACGCCTGAATAATGAGATCGACCGATCCACCGGCTGCAATCGGCTCGGCATGAATATCAATCCCAACATTCTTAAAACGGACCTCGTCTTTGGCATAGTATGGAACCTCCGTTCCGCTAAAAAAGTCTCCGGATTCCCCACTCTTTATAATGATTGAGGCCTGATCGAGTAGGCGTGCGTTGCCACGTTCACGAATCACCTTTAGTTTCGGAATAAGATTAAAGACAAAACCGATCAGCGACGTACCAAGCTGACTGACACCACCCAAGAGACCCGACGACTCGCTGCTCGTCTTCGGCATCGAACCCGGTGCCCACCGGACACCAAAGCTTCGAAGCGCCTCTTTTTTGATCTCTACAAAATAGAAATTGAGTTTCACGAGTTGATCGCGCCCAGGGCGACGCCCCGTCTCCTTAATATCAATTAAATTGACGATTCCAGGTTGATGAAGACGCGCAATTTCTAGAGCACGCCGGGCCGCAGACTGGCTATAGGCAACTCCCTCCAGTATTAACTTTCCTTCGACATTTCGAACCTTGATGCCGGGTGTTCCGATGGCACTCTCAATTTTCTTTGCCTCGTCTTGAATGACGCCCTTGGAAAGTTGCACGCGGTTTTCTATCTCATTATATTTTGATGCAAAGGTTGCGGCCTGTTCGTACTCGACACGGTTGGCCGCTGTACCACTCAGGATGCGAAATCTTCCCTTCCTCACCATCTTGATTCTCGTCCCTTTAAAAATCAATTCGGCCTCTCGCTCGACACCCCTCATATCGACGGCATAAACCTCGACCGGAACAACGTCACGCTTCCCTCCCTGAATGTCCCAGATCGTCAACGTTGCAGCACCCTCTTCACGCGGGTTGAGATAGATTTCACGCCGACTCTCTGTCACCATAAAGTCGCAGATTTCATGATCCGATATAGCCACCTCGCCGATATCATAGTCAGCTTCGATAGAGATAGCCTCTCCCTTGACAAGTGTCTGTTTCGGAATGGGCGTCGCTTGAACTTCGGCCGCTATAAAAACAATGACTACGACAATAATGTGATGCAACCTCATCGTCCCTTATACTCCCGATATCTCCCCTTCAAAATCCCTCCCTGTTCCATCAACATCTCTGAACTCATCGGGCGGCGAACCTTTTGTGTGGCGCGGTCGGCCGGCCCACGAAGTGCAACAGATAACTTCGCCGTACGCTTCGCCAAAATGAGACGCTCGGTGTCGATCGGACTGACCGCCATGGTTAGAATGATATTGCCTCCGGATGGGAGACGACTAGAAAGCCATGGCATTTTTGTTTCGTTTTCAGATGGCTTGTGATCAGAATCATTAAAAAGGTACATCTCCGAATCGACGGCAAGGACAGAGAGGTCCTGGAGGAGGCTTAACGTGAACTCCCGCCCCCGTTCCTTGAATGTCGCAACGATGTCGACGCGATCGTCGGGCTTTATTAATCCCCCTGCGGCATCCGATGGTGAAACAGAAATGGAAACACCCCGTTTTCCCTTCGGCACCTTGTATGAGAGCCCGCTCTTGACGCCGGCTGGCAGGAGTTTCGTCTTTGTCAGTTGTTCTCCCGCCTGAATATCGGCAATCGAAATCTTTCCAGCGAGATCGCCTATATCGCTCAGTGCGCCCGGTTGAATGTAGAGCTTCGGGATCAATTTTGTTGTCACCTCAGAAGATTTAATGATTGATCGGGCCTCAATAGCCTCTACGGCAACGAGTACGGCAAGCTTTTCGCCCTGACCGGTGATCTTCCGCTCCTGAATCTTTAGAAAGGCAAGAGCTAGTAGCGCAGCCAGAACTCCACTGACCGTTGCCACTAGAATGGGTTTTTTAAAATATTTTTGCATCACTCCACACATATTGGTTGATCGACATAGATGAGTCGCTTGGTCCCGACAATTCGGCTCTCCATCCATTTGTTTGTTGCAATCGCCTCTAAACAGCTTGGTCGACCATTCTGAATCATCATCGCCTCAACACTGTTTTGGAGGTCGACCCCCTCCCGATGAGAGGCGCTTGACATCAAACTAAAGTGCTGAACGACGACTGCCACTCCGAGAAAGAAGAGTAAAAGATAGATGATCTCAACCGCCGCGATCCCGCGGGAACTAATTTTCGACATCAACACCTCCCAAGACATATTCGACCGGGATAAAATAGGGGTGGTATTCACCACTCCGACTCAGTGCATATTCCTTAATGGAACTACCGGCTGGTTGCGCAGCTGAAGAAAAGCGAAGACGTAGGCCCTCCTCATGATCAAAGAATTCTGGCATCAGCGGTGATCGAAATGTCGCATCAAGTCGCCCGGAGAGTGCAACCAACTTTACTGGATTTTTCATTAGATAGGTGTCGGCCTCATATGAATGTTCGGAATAATTTTCAGGATCAATCGACAGACCAGTGATCTCGATTGGTCGCAATACGTCTTTATTGATCCACCGTCCCTCTTCCTCGCTCCAATCATCGATCAAATGAAACATCGTTGTTCCCGGAATTCCGGAGAGCGGTGCATAGTGAACCTCCGACAATAAAATTTCGTGTTTGATATTCTTCCGAATCAGATTCTCTGCAATGTTTTGAGCGCGCGCATAACCCCCTTTAAGATAGTGATTCATTTCGGCTCTCAATGTCGCCTGATTCGTTTTCATCTCCTGAATCTGCTTCTCTATCCACTCGGCACTATCTTCGGACATCTCTTCAAACGATTTCTTTTTCCTCAGATACTCATCCCGAAATTCTGCATTCAACTCAGAGACCCGATTCATCACATATGCCAAATAGCTTGTGCCCGCGTAGACGCCCCGATCGACGGCACCCTGCACCCGAATCTTCGTATCGACCAAAGTGATAATATTAACAAAGAAGATAAACAGAAGAATAAGCAGCGGAAAAATCCCAACCAGCCAAACCGTAATACTCCCTCCCTCTGATCTCATCATAAACCTACCTTTCTAACCTCCGTGGTTAACCACGGAGGTTAGAATTGGTTAATGGGGTTGTCTTCGTCTGCTTCGGGTGGCGGCAACGTTATTGTTATGCGGTGATTTCTGCCGCGCATGTAGTTTTTAAAACTGTGGGCCTCACCGGAGATAGAGTGGAGGATGAAGTGAATGAGGACGGCGAGGGCCATCGTCATTATGATAGAGGTTATTATGAATTCGACGGCGACGGAACCACGATTATTTTTTAATGTTTGCATTTTTTTCCTATGAACGTCATTCCTGCAAATAGGCTGTTCCCAAACTAAAAAGAGTGCATGTCATTCCCGCGAAAGTGGGAATCCAGATAACATCTCGTAGATTTTCAACACTGGATTGCTTCGCTCTCGCTCGCAATGACCGCGACACTCGCAATCCCCTAACAACCATCATTTGAAGGATCACAAAAGTCGGGAGCATTGCTCAAATATTTGGATGTAATCGTTTGACCCAGTTGTGTGACCCCCTCCCTAAACATCGGAACAAGTTTCGAGGCCGCAGCCAAAAGACCAATGACGACGACTGCAAGTATCAACATATACTCTGTCGCCGACTGGCCGCGATTTGATCTTCGGATTTGTCTGAAA
>CAYWXY010000096.1:0-9802 GCA_964462555.1 uncultured Pseudomonadota bacterium
CCGGACCGCCCTTTTTAACTATCTCTTTGCCAAACATAATAAAGGCACGTTTATTTTGCGCGTGGAGGATACCGACCGTGAACGTTCACTGGAGGAGTATACCGATAAAATTCTCGAGGGAATGAATTGGCTCGATCTTCCACACGATGAGGGTCCCTTTTTCCAATCCGAACGAACGGAGCTCTACAAAGAACACATTCAGAAACTCATGGATGAGGGAAAGGCCTACCGCTGTTATTGCACGCCCGAAGAAATTACTGCCTACCGTGATGAGGCGATGAAGAATGGAAAAAAACCAAAATATAGCTACAAGTGCCGTGAACGATCCGACCAACCCGATCTTCCCTTCACGATTCGAATCAAGGCCCCTATGGAAGGAGAGACCAAATACCACGATATTTGTCGCGGGGAGATCACGTTTGACAATCGAGAACTCGACGACTTCATTATCGCGAGAAGCGATGGTTCACCAACATATAATCTGACTGTTGTCGTAGATGACGTTGATATGAAAATCACACATATCATTCGCGGTGACGACCACATCAACAACACCCCCAAGCAGGTCATTCTATACAATGCTCTGGGCTGCCCGATCCCGGAATTTGCCCATTTACCGATGATTCATGGACCCGACAAGAAGAAACTCTCCAAACGTCACGGAGCGGTCTCCGTTGTGGAATATAGAGAAATGGGCTATCTCCCGGAGGCCATGCAAAACTATCTGGCACGTCTTGGCTGGGCCCATGGGGATCAAGAAATCTTCACCGAGGAAGAGCTGGTTAACCTTTTTGATCTCGCCCAGGTCAGTAAGTCGGCATCCGTTTTTGATATTGAAAAACTTGGATGGGTGAACAGTCAACATCTCCTCAAGCTTAGCGATGAACAGATTTTTGATTTAGCCAAGCCCTACTTTGATAAACATGGGGTCCCTTGTGACGATCGCGCCTATGCTGTCGCCGCCATCGCAACCGAACGTGATCGCTACAAGACGCTGGATGAACTTCCTCAAATCTCGGCTTTCTACTTTACTGAGGAAATCACATTTGATGAAAAGGCAAAGACAAAATGGCTGAACGACGCTGGGAAAGAGACCCTCAAAAAGATCCGAGATGCTATTGAAGCCGCGCCAGATATCAGCGAAGAGAGCCTCTCTGCACTATTTAAACAATTGATCGAGGAGACCGGCCTCAAGATGCTCAAACTCGCACAACCTTGCCGCGTGGCACTGACCGGCGGAACCGCTAGTCCGGGGATCTACGAAATTATGGGTGTGCTTGGGAAAAACAAGGTATTGCAGCGGTTTGATAGAGCCCTCGCTTCATAAATCACAAATAACAAATCACAAACAAATTCCAATATCCAATGACCAAAACATCTCGTTGGTTTGTTAATTGTGGTTTGTATATTGTTTGTAATTTGGAAATTGTGATTTGTAATTTTTCTCTAATAGATCTTCATTACCTTGACGTGTAGGCCACTTCCGGAGTGGGAAAGATCATATCCAACGGTTTTTCCGACGTCTATACCTTCGGAACCATTGTTTCCAACGAAGACCATTTCACTCAGACGAAAATAGATCTCTCGACCACCACAATCTTTGATATAGCCATGTCCTTGATTTGGAAAATATTTTGACACCTGTCCTTTCGAAAAATTATCGTTCATATCGACTGTCGCAGGGGGTGCAGAATTCACTTCTCCCTCAACGCTCAACGCAAAGGGAACTGGGAGTTGGTTTTTGGACCAAAGTCTAACGGCTTCCATTCATCTTCCTTAAGGCATAAAGAGGTGCCGATGATCATTCATTGACCACTGTTTGCCCTCTTTCATCATTTCCTGAATCTTCTTCATCCGATCCAAATATGTCGGCTTGGGATCTTGATAGATGATTCCCATCGAATATCGCTTTTTATCACAAATAAGGCTCCATGCCTTCTCTTCGTCTTTTGGATCGTAACCTTCGGTCTCATCAACATAGACTGAACGGTCCCGAATCTGCTGGTACATCTCTTTTCCACGATACGTCACACAGGGAGAAAGAATGTTGAGAAAGGAAAAACCAGGGTGCTTTATTGCAGCTACCATCATCTGTGTTAGATGTTTCTGATTGATTGGCGAAGCCTGCGCCACAAATGTCGTACCATATCCCAGCATAAACCGAAGCGGATAGATCGGTCGATCTGGATTGCCATAGGCAGTCGTCGCTGTAATATCCCCAACGGGCGTTGTTGGCGACACCTGTCCCTTAGTCAAGCCATAAATCGAGTTGTCCATGACAAAATAGCTGATATTGACATTGCGACGAACAACATGCGGCAGATGGCCACCCCCGATACTAAATCCGTCACCATCGCCACCGACCGCGATCACTTGCAGTTCTGGACGCGCGATCTTAAGACCGCAGGCTATCGGAATGGCCCGACCATGAATACCGTTAAAACCGTAAGTATTTAAATAACCGGGAAGTCGTGACGAACAGCCGATACCCGACACCATGGCAATTTCTTCCGTGGGCCGCCCAAGCTCCGCTAGCGCCGCTGCGCAGGCGTTCATGACGCCAAAATCACCACATCCGGGACACCAGATCGGCTTCAGCGATGAAATATAATCTTTAGGGTCGCAAGCTGTCATCAATTCCACTTTCGTTCATTGCCTTGTCGATCTCCTGAATCACTTCACGTGATGTGAAATATCGACCACCGGCCGATTTCAGATGAAAGACCGCCTTTGGCAGATCAACACGGCTTCTCAAATAATATTTAAAGTCGCCGCCAAACGCATGTTCGACGACGACAAGAGCCTCCAACTTATCACAAAATTCCTGGATCAAATGTTTTTGCAGGGGATAAAGCAGTTGTGGCACCAACCCCCCGACCGAATGTCCCTTTGAGACAAAAAAGTCGACTGCCTCGCGAATGACGCCCTTGTTCGATCCCCAGCCAATAACACCAACCTTTGGCACCCTCTCACCAAAGCGCCGAATGTATTCATATTCCTGAGAAAGCTTATTGAGTTTCTTGTGGCGCTTGGCGCTCATTTTTTCATGAATGTCAAATTTGGATGTGGGGGCACCCCACTCATCATGCTCAATTCCTGAACAAAGATACTCCCCATTTTTTACACCAGGCCATGTCATTGGAGATATTCCATCGGGAGTGTCGGCAAAGCGCTTAAAAACGCCTTTTGAAAGCCGTCTCGGCTTAAGCTTCTTCGTTAATTTCACCTTTTCAAAATCGAGCTCCCGAACAGTCTCCATCCGATGCCCTAAAAATTGATCGGTTAGAACAATGACCGGCATTTGATAACTCTCGGCAACATTAAATGCCTCCATCGTCACCCGGAAACAATCCTCAACATCTGACGCTGCAATCACAGCGTGAGGCGCGTCACCATGCATTCCGCAAATCGCTTGGCAAAGATCACCCTGTTCGAATTTTGTCGGCATGCCCGTCGAAGGGCCACCTCGCTGAACATCAATCACGACGTAGGGAAGTTCCGCCATTGTTCCGAGACCTATGGCTTCAGACTTGAGAGAAAGCCCCGGCCCTGACGTCGCCGTCATCGCCTTGATACCGCCATATGCAGCACCCGTCACCATACAAACCGCGGAGATTTCGTCCTCTGCCTGAACCACAATGCCTTCCTGTTTGGGAAGCTCATGACTCAACCATTCCATAATCTCGCTAGCAGGCGTGATCGGATAACTTGAAAAGAATTTACACCCGGCCGCCATTGCACCAAAGGCTACAGCTTCGTTGCCGGTCAGCATCATACGGGGTTTATGTTTCTTGTATTTGAAACGAATACCGAGGTCTTCAACATGTTCACGAACATATTTCTCGCCAGCCTCCATGGCCTTTATATTAGCTTTGATAACCTCGGACTTCTTTTTCTTAAATTTTTTCCGAATGGCAATTTTAAAATCTTCTCTAGGAAGATTAAAAAGCTCAGCAAGGACACCAAGCGTTGCCATATTCTTCCCTTTCGCATTCCCACTCTCTTTGGCTATTTTGTTGAATGGAATTCTGACAATTCGCCGCCGTCGGCCGCCGCGTAGCGGAATCTTTTCATCGGGGGTCTCATCATCCTCATCCATCAGGACGATAACATCCTCTTCCACCTCAAGTTCGCGTGCGAATTTGTGATAGTCGATCCAGTTGAAGCAGACCAGAATATCGACACCATCTCCTTGTGTATGAATTTTACCGGTAGAAATGCGGAGCCGACATGAACTTTCCCCACCCCGAATCTGCGGCCCAAAACTTTTAACCATGATACAATGAAGACCAACGCGCGAAGCCGAATCAATAATAATAGAACCTGCTGCAACAACACCGTCTCCACCGGACCCTACAATACCTATCGTAATGTCGCTCTTTTCCATGATTTAGGCCTCAATGGCAGGAATATACACGCCCCAAGGGGGGTTTCAAGAAGAAAAATTAATCCCGATATCTTAAGTGAGGGTTTCGCCGCGAGGCTCGGCTGAAGCCACGGGAGTCATCTCCAGGTGGCGCCTTCTTTTTCTTCTTATCGATCGGAGTGACCACCAAGCCCTGCTTCATCTCGTCAGCCTGCTCAGCCTCAGCATTATACTCCATGACCTGGTCTATGGGACGAATAACAGAGGGCCTGATAAAGATCATCAGTTCTGTATTTCGTTTTGCTTTGGTCCGAGATTTGAAGAGATTTCCGAGAACCGGAATCTGTGAGAAAAAAGGCACCCTTCGAACAGTGTCACTACCTGTAAACTTAAAAAGTCCGCCGATGACAGTGGTTTGACCATCTACGACCAAAACTTCGGTCGAAGCCGTATTATCTACGATAACCGGAATCCCCTCCACTTCCCGTGAAAAATCTGGCTGTGACGTCTCGGCCTCGATTTTGAGTTTAACAAGGCCATTACCGGAAATTTGTGGCGTTACCTTCAGCTCTACGCCGGTCTCAATTTCGTGAAGGCCAGTGTCACCCGTCGTCGTTCCTGACCCAATATTTAAATCACCCGTCGTCTTAATCAATAGTGTCTCGCCGCTTCGAATCTTCGCAGTCACACCATTTGATGTCACAATGGACGGTTCAGAAATTACACGCGCATCACCTTTCTGTTCAGCCGCCGTCAAAGCTACATCGATATTTGTCCCACCGGCAAGCGTCCCAATCAAGAGGCCTAGACCCGATGTCGGATTCGTAGCAGGCAAATTAACGTTCAAATTCTGATTGGAATCCGATGTCCCCACCGCATTTACTCCGACAACATTCACTCGATTAGCATTTTGATTAATTCCCCATTGAACGCCGAGACTCCGACTAAAATCCCTAGTCGCCTCAACAATTTTTGCCGCTATCAGTACTTGTGAATCACGAATATCAATGTCATGGATAAAACGCTTCACATTCTCAATATTGACGAGCCGCTCCCGCACCACCAGAGAATTGGTTCGATCATCAGATAAAACAGAACCTCGATCGGTTAGTAGTTCCTTCACCTTTTCGGTCAAATCCTTTGCCGTTGCGTATCGGAGACGAATGGTCTCGGTCTTGAGATCCTCACCGGTATTCGTGAATTGGCCGGTCTTTCCCACACGAATCACCCCACGCTCAGCGGCATAATCAAGATCGTTGGCCCGAATAATCGAATTCATGGCATCAAGCACCGCTATATTATCAAAACTGATATTAACAACACCGGTAATCTCTTCAGGAATAATAATATTGACTCCCGCGACCCTAGCCAAAAAACGAAGAGCCTCCTTGAGCTCTGTGTCCCTCAACACAACCGATATATTTTCCGATCCGCCACGAAAAACGGATGAGGCCGGATACCTTGAAACAGAACCCGTATCCTGCACTGCTAAAATGGTTGAACTCATCAGCATCAGAACCAATATAAGTCCCCATACAATTTTAAATTTATAGCGCATCAATATCCCCCCTCAAGGTGCAGCGTATGAACCTTGTCGAGATGTTGTAAAACGACACGATTGATGTTGATCGTTTTAACGCGAAGGCCTGCCACCAAATCCCCCTCTTGCAATATATGACCACTGATCAGAGCATATCGTTTTCCCGATCCGATCGCTATACCAGAAAGATAGAGATCTTCAGGGTTCATATCTTTTGGAGATACACGGGCCTGAGAAAAAGGACTCTTGCTCGTCCCTGATGTTTCCTGGGGTGTCTTTTCTTTATCAAATCCCTTGAGATTAAGTTCTGACATTGATTGAGCCAAGGCCACGCCTGAAACCCCTATCAACGCCACAATTAATAACCCAATCAATCCCCTTCGCATTTAGCCTCCCACCGGGACATTCCCCGAAGCACCAGTATAAATACTTGTCTCGATTTGAGCCGAGATAAGACCTCGGGTCTCTTCGGTAACACTAAAATTAATGTTATCCACGGTAAACAGAAAGTTGGCCTTTTCCAACATTAAAAGATAATTACGCAGCGCCGAATATGTCCCGAGCACACTAATGGAGAGAGGCATGACTGTATAACCACTTCTCGCAATGGCATCCTTAAATGACAGACTATTTAGGACAACACTTCCCATTCGCCGACGTGACGTCACCTCGCTAACAACCTCAGCGATAATTTCTCTCGAATTCTTTTGTGTCTTTCTGAGAGCCACCTCTAGACGCTGATCGAGGGCTTTCTGAGCCTGAGGTGACTGTCTCGGTTTCTCTATTTTTTTATCAATATTGATAAATTTTTGAAGCGTCTCAATCTGCAGACGAGCACTCTTAATGTCTATTTTCCGTGCTTTTATAACATCCATTGTCGGAATAATCAGCAATCGTGAGATCGCAAATAGAATCAACGCCAATATCACGAAAAAATAGATCCGCTCCCGACCACTCGGCTCCTCATTTAAATCGATTTTTGAAAAACCTATTCCCATTCTCTCTCCGAAAATCGAACATCACCAATAACGACAAATGAATATCCAGGATTCCGACTATCTTCCTCAACTCGGGTCGACTTATTAAGAACTGCATTATAAAAAAGTGGCTTATTATTAAGTTGTTTAACAAATCGAGCAATTGAACCTGTGTTACGACCCCTGCCACCAATTTCTATTTTTCGAGCCATTGAATTCTCTGAATAAAATTGCGTCTGGACCGATGTGAGCCAAACTTGAGCAGGCAAACTGTCTGAAAGAATGCTCATTACCTCGGACCAGACAGGAAAGTGATCAAAAACATCGGCAAGGCCCTTCATATCCGGGGCTACCGTCTGGACCTTCGTGGCCTCGACCAGTGCTAGTGCCCGATCTTTCTGCGCGTTAAGCTGCTTGAGAAAGCTCTTGTTTCGATCTAGGGAACGACCCAAATACCAGCTATATCCGCTAAACATAAAAAATAGGAGAAGACAAAAAGCAAACCAGATCACGCCGGCAGCTATCATCTTCTTGTACGTCAGAACAAACGCACCCTTTTCTACAAAATTGATCCTACTCATTTACTTACTCCAGTGGCAAAGCTAAACCAACTGCCACAGCATACATCGGCGCCGATTTCATTTTTCTTGCCGACTCAGCTTCCAGAATATTCTGGAACGGATTGAAATGTTCCACTCCAACACCCAGTCCACTTGACAAACGATCCACGATGCTTGGCAGACATATCCCACCACCACAAATATGAATCTTATCAACTCGATCTTTTTTATACATAATACAAAACGCATCAATGGATCGTTGAATATCGACAATTAGCTTAGAGATAAATTGAGAGACAACAATTCCAATATTCTTTAAGTTCTTATCCTCTTCTGCACCACTAGATTCCTCACCTGATAGATATTTTTTCAGAAGTGCCTCTGCCTTCTCAGGTTTAACCATCAAGTCCTTTGACGCTACATCGACAAGCTTCCTGCCATAAAGATTTGTTAGAGGCCTAGACAACATTAGTGATCGGTTACCAATGACAATAAAGTTACAAATAGAATCACCCAAATCGAGAACAACGTGATACTGATCTCGATCTGTCTGAACATTATAATTGAAGGCTGCCTGGAGGGCCGAAGCATTGGGTTCGACAGATCGAACCTTGAGCCCAACCTTTTTCATGAATGTCTGCCGACTTTCAACAGATTTCCTTGCGACGCAAAACGCCGAAACCGGTTGTTTTTCGGCCTCAACCATTCCATTAATAGGCTGATAGCTGACAACATAATCTTCAATCGATCCGCTCACAAATTCTCGAAAATTCCACCGAATGGCCGTCTTCATATCTCGATCTGGCATCTTAGGAAGATCCATCCGACGAATGAGAAGTGTCGAATCCTCAATATTAACGGACGCGTTTCCATCTGGAAGAAAATTGTTCTGGGATAAAAAAGAGTTGATCTGTATCGCTCGTTCATCAACCCCTAATTCATCGGGAACCCTTTGAGCAGCCACACCCAACAAACGCAAACCCTTCTTTTCGATTTTCTCAAGTTTAACGGCCTTCACACAGGATGCGCCCACGTCACAACCTAAGTGACGTTTGCTTCCAAACATGCTCAGCAACGACCGAAAATCAACCATAACAACAATTTCCTATTCTTCCCAATTTAAAGCAAGATCCTCAATCCGAAGACGTATCTTGTCCTTTAATTCGTCGTTTTCACTTGTGGTATACATCAGGAATTTTTTATAGTACTCAACGGCACTCTTAAGATTACCTTCATTTTCCATAATAACTGCCAAATTAAAATATGGATCGGCATATGTCTCTTGCTCAGTGATGGCCTTCTTGAAATATATTACTGCACTCACGTTATCATTTTCATCGGCCTTCAATACGCCCAGGTTGTTCAAACACTCTGAACAATCGGGATCATTTTTGAGAGCCTCTGTATAATATTTTTCCGCACGAACCTTATCACCCTTCTTTTTTAGGGCCAATCCAAGGCTATTTAAAATCTTTGCCGAGTCGGGGACCTTTGTTAATGCCTCCTCAAATTTGATTAACGCCTGATCGATCTCCCCAACCAAAAACAAGCGTTGCCCCTCTTCATATATCCTCTTCACGTCCGGTGGAAGCTCTGTCATCCCTGTGGTTGTTAAAGGAACCGTGGCTGTTACCCCGGTGGATGAAGCCGGTGGTGTTTCTTCAATAACCACGACGGGCTCCACCGCTTGTTGTGCAACATTTACATCCGGCGTTGGAGCTGGTTTGCTCGGTTTTTTGTCTGCGAAAAAATTGGTGTAAACAGCAAAGGCGGCCGCCAGGACAACAAGGACAATCAGACCAACGGTTCGCGGCGTTAGATCCGTTCCCATGATGCCCGATTTCTCTTCAGCGATCAGCCCCTCTTCCGGAATACCAACAGGACTTTCCACTTTTGGTGTTGAAAAGTGATCCTCTGCCTTCTTGAGCGCCTTGTGAATTAATGACATATTCCCCCACCTATTGAAACCATGTCCTAATCGTGTCACGCACCTTGTGTATGGGATTCATCCATACTGGCTTGATCATATTGTCATCCAAATCTTTTATTGCCTGTTTAACAATATTGACAGAAACAGTTGAAGTGTTCGCCACATATGCAGCAACTAATGAGCGATCACAGATAATATTAATCAACCTCGGATACCCCTTGGTAACTCGGAATATCACTTTGTACGACTTTGGCTCGAAGAATACTTTATTCATTCCACCTGCCAGAACCAGGCGGTGATTGATATAACGAACCGTCTCAATAAACTTGAGTGCTGTCAAATAGCTCCGTGTTGTTATCCGCTGATTGAGCTGCCTAAATTGATGGCTGCTCAGTTTTTTCATCAGTTCCGGTTGCCCGACGAGAATAA
>CAYWXY010000097.1:0-9662 GCA_964462555.1 uncultured Pseudomonadota bacterium
GAGCGATCCAGGAATCTGAGATGACGCGAACCCCCTATATTGAGCTGGGGATTACAAAAATGGACATTCGAGAGATTTGTCAGAGTCTCGGCCTAAGTGTTGCCCGGAAACCAGCTTCGGCCTGTCTCTCAAGTCGTATTCCACGGGGGAATCGAATTGAACCAGAAGATTTAAGACGTGTCGATAGTGCGGAAGAGATACTCCGGGAGATGAACTTTTCTCAGATTCGTGTTCGCCACCACGGAGAACTTGCCCGGATTCAGGGTATCCAGTCAGAAATTCCGACCTTGCTTCAGAGACGTTCTGAGATCGGTGAAAAACTCAAGGCAGTCGGTTATCGTTTTGTAACGATCGATACATTAGCTTATGACGATCCGTCAGGGGAAACGATATGATGGAGATAGACAACCTTAAAGGATTACTTGAAGCTATTTCAAAGGGCGAACTGGACGTAGAGGAGGGCGTAGATCGCATTCGTGAGTCTTCATTTCAGCTGGATGCGGGTTGCGCCAAGATCGATATCCATCGCCCCATCCGAAACGGCTTTAGTGAGGTTATTTACGGTGCGGAAAAGACGGTCGAGCAGATCGAGGCGATTGTTCAGGCACTCTCTGAGAAGGGGCACAATATTTTAGGGACTCGGGTTGATCCGAAAAAAGGCGATCATCTCTCGAAGGTTTTTGATCGACTGACGTATGATGCAACCAGTCGAACCTTCAAGTTGATCCATCGCGATATTTTACCACGTGAAGGGTCGGTTGCCATCTGTTCCGGCGGAACAGCCGATATACCGGTCGCTGAGGAGACCTATCAGACACTTTCATTTTTCGGTGTTGAGGCAAAACGCTATTACGACGTTGGTGTTGCCGGTCTGCATCGCTTGATGAATCATCAAAATGACCTAAAAAAGAGCGACATCATCATCGTCATCGCAGGAATGGAAGGTGCGTTGCCGAGTGTTGTTGGCGGTCTATTCTCTCAACCAATTATTGCTGTTCCGACAAGCGTTGGCTATGGCACAAACCTTAAGGGTTTGACGACGCTCTTTTCAATTCTCACCAGTTGTTCCGAAGGAATTGTTGCCGTCAACATTGACAACGGATTCGGTGCGGCATGTTCTGCAATTCGGATACTAAACTCTTATACGAACAAGCTAAATTAATATAAAATTATATATAACTAATAAAAAATGATTGACAGTATGTCGTCATTTACCTATAATTTGACTCAGTTAAACAAAAGTAAACATCTTCCATAACCTAGGAGGGGACAATGGTAGTAAGAAGAAAGAGAAAGACGGCTACAAAGAAAAAAGTAGCCAGAAAGACGAAGAGAAAAGTGACGAAGCGTAAAGTAACAAAGAGAAAAGTCACGAAGAGAAAAGCAACCAGGAAAAAAGCAACGAAGAAGAAAGCAAAAAAGAAAGTCGTCAAAAAGAAAGTAAAAAGAAAAGTTAAGAGAAAAGTAAAAAGAAAAGTAGCCAAGAAAAAGACGACAAAGAAGAGAAAAGTTGCTAAGAGAAAGACCAAGAAAAAAGTGGTCAAGAAGAAAGTCAAAAGAAAAGTGAAAACGAAAGTCGCTAAGAAAAAGACGACAAAGAAAAAGACCAAGAAGAAAGTCGTCAAGAAAAAAGCCAAAAGAAAAGTAGCTAAGAGAAAGACGACAAAGAGAAAGACCAAGAAGAGAGTCGTAAAGCGCAAAAAGAAATAAGGTTGCTTTAAAGCATTTGAGGAGAGGGCCTGGGAGATCCCCGGGCCCTTTTCTTTTGCCGTCAGTAGCATGTGGAAGTTCAGTATATTCAAGCACTTGCGCGACCTCCAGCTTTTTTCTTGACAAATTCAGGGTCAGGCACAAAAAGTTCCATTTCCATATGGGAAAATGGAACTTTTTGATCCAGACCCTCAGGCGAGGAGGTTATTATGCAGAAAGATACTTTCAAAAAATGGACAGTTCAGGATTCAATAGACCTGTATAATATCCAAAATTGGGGCATCGATTTTTTCTCAATCAACGAGAATGGGAATGTATTAGCTCTTAATAGTAATGAACATAGTGGTATTGATCTCAAGGAACTCGTGCATGACCTGGGTCGGCGCGGGATTCGACCGCCTCTGATTATTCGTTTTTCGGATATCCTCAAGCACAAAGTCGAAGAGATCAATCGATGCTTTCAGAACGCGATTAGCGAGTATGAATACAAAGGCGATTATCGCGCCGTCTTTCCGATTAAGACCAATCAGCAAAAACAGATCTCTGAATCGGTTATGAAGTTCGGAAAAAAACATCAATATGGTCTAGAGGCCGGTTCCAAGGCAGAATTGCTGGCAGCATTGGCGATGATTGAAACGGGTGAGTCGACAATCATCTGCAACGGCTATAAAGACCAAGATTATATTAACCTTGTTCTCCATGCACAGCGCTCCGGTTTTTCTGTTATTCCAGTTGTTGAGAAATTTACGGAAGTCGAAATGATTCTGAGCCAAGCTGAGAAGCTCGGTGTCAAACCACGTTTTGGCGTTCGGGTGAAGTTGTCGGCGAGGGGGTCAGGACGGTGGGAAGGTTCTGGTGGTGACCGTTCCAAATTTGGGCTTACGATAACAGAGTTGTTACAGGTCGTCGATTACCTGAAAGGCAAAGATATGTTGGATGCCTTTCAGCTCATTCATTTTCATTTGGGGAGTCAGATTAGCAACATTCGTTCAATCAAGGAATCGATTGAAGAGGCTTCGCGTGTCTATTTGGAGCTTTGCAAGAAGGGTGCGGGTCTTCAATATATCGATGTCGGGGGCGGCTTGGGTGTTGATTATGATGGATCCAAGACGGTCTTTTCCTCGAGCATTAACTATACGATGCAAGAATATGCCAACGATATTATTGCGGGCGTTATGGCTATCCTGGATGGAACAGAAATTCCACATCCTATCATTATATCGGAGTCGGGGCGTGCGGTTGTGGCTCATCATTCGGTTGTCATTGTTCGGGTTTTGGGTTCCGTCAGTTACGATTCGGTAACGATACCAAAGAAGCCGGAAGGGGAACTTCCAGCGGTCATCGAGACCTTCTATGAGATCTGTGAGGGGATTTCCCGTAAGAATTTTCAGGAATATTATCATGATGCCTTGCATGCTCGCGAGGAGGCGCTGACCCTTTTTAAATTGGGATATCTATCGCTCGATATGCGAAGTATTGCCGAGCAAATTTTCTGGGTCATCTGCCACAAGATTTTGAAGATCACTCGAGAGCATGAGTATGTGCCGGAAGAACTCGAGGGTCTCGAAAAGGCGATGGCTGATATCTATTTTTGTAACTTCTCGGTCTTTCAGTCGGTTCCCGATTGCTGGGCCGTCGATCATCTTTTTCCAGTGATGCCGATTCATCGCCTGAATGAAAAACCGACGAATCGTGCGGTGATTGCCGACGTGACCTGTGATTCCGATGGAAAGATCGACAAATTTATCGATCTTCATGATGTGAAGGATGTTTTAGAGGTTCATCCAATCAATGGTGAACCTTACTATCTGGGTATCTTTTTGACTGGTGCCTACCAGGAAACCCTGGGCGATCTTCACAACCTCTTCGGCGATATCAATGCTGTTCATGTCGGTCTGGATGCACAGGGGGGGTACATCATTGAGCACGTGGTCGAGGGTGAGTCGATTCGCGAGGTTCTTTCGTACGTTGAATACCATCCCAAGGACTGTCTCCAGCGCCTTCGTTATCATCTCGAAAATGCGGTTCGCTCGGGACGTATTTCACTCGAGCAATCGGCCGAATTTAGCAGTTTTTACGAGCGTGGCCTCGAAGACTATACGTATCTCAATCAGTTTCTCGTGTAGGTGACGTATGAATTTCCTAGGAATCAGTGACAAAGAGACAAGGGGAAGTGACGCGAAGGTGGTCGTTCTCCCCATTCCGTATGAGGTAACGACCTCCTATGGTCAGGGGACCCAAAATGGACCGTCGGCGATTTTAGAGGCCTCTTCTCAGGTGGAATTTTTTGATGAGGAGCTTGGGAAGGAACCTTTCGGATGCGGCATTTTGACTGCTGATCCCATTGATTTCAGGGGAAAAGAGGGTGAGTCAGCAATCGACCTGATCGCAGAAAAGGCAACTCCCTATATAAATGATGGACGTTTTCTGATCGGACTGGGGGGAGAGCATACCTTGACCACCGGTCTGGTTCGTTCAGCCCTAAAGAAATATCCCGACCTTCACATTGTTCATTTTGATGCCCATGCCGATATGCGGGAGAGTTATGAAGGGACAAAGTGGTCTCATGCCTGTGTGATGAAACGTTTGGTTGAGTTGGGGTGTAAATATACGTCTATTGGCATTCGAGCGATGAGCAAAGAGGAATATGAGGCAATCAGCGATTCACGTGATAGTTATTTCTTTGCACACGAGATCTATGGACAGACCGATTGGATGGATAAGGCCCTGAAACAGATCAAAGGACCGGTCTATCTCAGTTTTGACGTTGATGCCTTTGATGGAGGTCTTCTGCCCCATACTGGAACGCCGGAACCGGGTGGACTTGATTGGTATACGGTGACGCGTTTTCTGAAGAAACTCTTTGAGAGGCATGATGTGGTGGCTGCTGATGTCGTCGAGTTGGCCCCGAATGAACAAAGTCGGGCCTCAGATTTTATGATCGCGAAATTGGTATATAAAATGATCGGTTATAAGAATCTAGATTGATAGATTAAGATGAAGAGCTAGAATCTAGATCAAAGGACGCCAGAATAACGTTTCCTAAGTTGAATAATCATTCCATACGATTGACGTAGACCGGATTTGATCGATTCCTCAAGATTCGCTGAAATATATCCATAAGCAGATAATATATCGATGACAGAAGCTGTTTCTGCGATAGAGGCTAATGATATGTCAAAGAATCTCGACTTCTCCTTGGGACTACGTCTTGAATTACCCTCTGACAGGTTGAGAATGGCACTCGAAAGGGCCCGTTTCATTTGATCCTCAAGGTAATATGTTCCTCTGGGTAAACTGTTTATGAGCGTTGGCATAGTCTTTGCGATCTCGATTAATCTTCGATAGCACCTGAGTCTCTGATGATTCATATTTTTCCTCCTTCTGTTGTTTTTGTTTTTTCTGCATCCCCAACTGGGCGAGGATGCAGAAAAAGACAAAAACCAGGAGGTAAAGAATGTTCAATCATCAGAGACTCAGGTGTTACCAAAGTTCAATTGTTGTGGCAAAGACTGTGCCAACGCTGATCAAAAGATGGCCTAAGGGATATGCATATTTGGCCGATCAACTAAAACGTGCAGTCAGTTCAATAGCTCTCAATATTGCAGAAGGTAATTCAAGATATTCAGCAAAGGAGCGTTTAAGATTCTTTTCGATAGCCCGAGCATCAGCAGCTGAGTCAGCTGCTATATTTGATATAGCTGAAGCCTTAAATCTTGTTTCTTCTGAGGAGTATAGCGAAATGCAAGATAGGCTTATTCAGATAGTTAAGATGTTATATAAGCTAAAGTGATCATAATCACTAATTCACTAATCCTAATCATTATTCAGACAAGCTATTAGTTAGTACCATTAATTATATGATTTTATGCAATGGGTTGGTGAAAATATATTAATGAACAGTATCTTTACTACGTTTGAAGAGGGAATTGATTTCGTCGCCACGTTCTAAGATCTTATTCGCCATATCCCATTCGAGGGATTCCAACCGGATGCCGGTCTCGATCAGGAGTGATGCAAATTTCTCACTACTGACATCCTCATTTATGATCTCCATACAGAGCTCTTTTAGGTATGGATCCATCGTGTCCCCCCCAGAGATACGAATTATATGCCTTTAACCCCGTTCATTCGACTATTAAAGAAGCAATATTAATAACTATCTACCAACTATTATATATAATTTATGTTCTTTTATAGTTCATTATGCTAACTTCACATATAAAGTCAAGTATAAACAATATAATTAAGGAAAGTTGTTATAAATTGTATAACATACTATTTTATTGAGCTTGCGGGCGACTTTATGTATTATTGGGCCCATCATGATGAAAAAATTAATTAAAACAGTTATTTTTCTCTCTTTCACGACCCTCATTGTGGCCGGATGTGCCGAGAAGACCCTTAAAGATAGGGTTGTCGAGTATCAGCTGGACAATGGTATGAAGTGGTTTTTGGTCAAACGTGGCTATGACCCGGTATTTGCTGGTGTCCTCCAGGTAGGTGGTGCCGATGAAGTTGAGGGAAAGTCAGGCCTAGCGCACTTTATGGAGCACCTGGCCTTCAAGGGGACGAAGACGATCGGGACAACCGATTTTGCGGCCGAAGAGAAGATCATGGAGGAGATCGATCGGCAGGCGGGGAAGGGGAATAGTGCCGCTATGGACCGCCTCCTCAAAAAGCAGAAGGAGCATATTGTCTCCAACGAACTCTGGGAGATTTTTACACGCAACGGGGTTAAGAATCTGAACGCCTACACCAGCAAAGATGTCACAACCTTTCATTCAGAGATGCCCAACGCCAAGCTTGAGCTCTGGCTTTATCTGACATCTGAAATGCTCAGTGACCCGACGTTTCGGGAATTTTATTCAGAACGGAAGGTCGTCCTGGAAGAGCAACGGACATCGATCGACAACAGTCCGAGGGGGAGACTCTACAAAAAGTTAATCGGATTAGCTTTTAAAAATAGTCCCTATCGATGGCCGACAATCGGATTTCCGGAGGATGTCGGGTCTCTTCAACGAGACGATATTCGTGCCTTCTATGACGAAAAATATCGACCGGAGTGTATGAGTGGAGCGATTGTTGGTGATATCGATATTAAGAAAACTAAGGAGTGGATCAAAAAATATTTTGGAAAGATGAAGCCAAAGAATACTGTTTGCGATCGAAATGTTTTTATCGATTCACCGCAGGAGAAACTTGAAGAGGCGACGGTTGAGTTTGATGCCGAGCCAATGATGGTCATGGGTTTTCATAAACCGACGGTGCCCAACTATGATGATTATATCTTTGATGTCTATGCCTATTTTCTTTGTGAGGGAGATGCAGCACGTTTGGAAAAGGTTCTCGTGAAAGAGAAGAAGATTGCTAAACGCGTGGCCTGTTTTAACTCTTATCCGGGAACACGCCTTCCGAATCTCTTTGTTATCTATGCTGAACCCTTTGATGCCGAAACGATGCCGATACTTCGTGAGATGATTCTTGAAGAGTTGGAACGAATAAAAAATGAACCGATCACAGAGAAGGAATTTGATCGAGTCAAGAATCAGATGAAGACTCAATTTCTCATGGGAATAGACAATAATTTTGAGTTGGCTCATCTCCTTGTCTATTATGAAAATGTGACTGGGAGTTGGCAATATATCATCAATCATCCGAGCAATATTGATGAGATCACGCCAGATGATCTGATGAAGACGGCCAGGAAATATTTTGTGCCCGAGAATACGACGTATGTTCAGCTTAAACGGAAAGGGGGTGGCCTATGAGGCGAATCCTCTTTTCTTTATGTCTTGTTTTTTTGCTGGCTCCAAATGTTGCGATGGCTGCAATTGGTGAGGCCAAGGAGATTCTAGAAAAACTTGAGGCCACAGAGCAGAAAACAGTGACACTCCCTGATATCGAGAAAGGGTCGCTAGGTAATGGCTTTAAATATTATATTCTCGAAGATCATGAGTTGCCTATCACTCAGGTTGTTGCCTTTATAAAGGGTGGAACGATCTATGATCCAGCGGGGAAATCGGGTCTCACGACAATGACCACTAGTTTGATCCGGAATGGGGGGACAGCAACGATGACCCCACAAGAGGTCGATGAGTTTCTTGACGATATGGCTGCCTCGATAGAGATAACACCCGATCGTGAATATATTGTGGCGGCGTTCAAGTGTCATTCAGACCACTTTGATGCCGTGTTGAAACTCTTTTTTGATCTTCTTTTCTCACCGCGATTTGACTTGGAACGATTTGATCTGATTAAGAAGCATTTTAAGAACTCCATTTTGCGCCGGGCTGATTCTCCGGATACGTTAGCAGCGACAGGATATCGGGCGCTTCTTTATGGTATGGATACTTCGTGGGGAGTCTATCCAACGACAGAGAGTGTCCATTCGATCACGGTTGAGGATATTCAGGCCATGCATCGTCGTTTTTTTAGGCCTGATCAGATGATTGTCGGTGTGACGGGTGATATTAAGGAAGGTCATGTCCGCGGTCTTTTGAAGGGGCCAAAGAAGGTCAGTGAACCGCTCGAGGAGATCAAGATGCCCACTGCAAGTCCCAGCCCCAAAACGGGACTCCATATTATTGATAAGAGCGGGACGCAGGTCATTGTCAACATGGGTCAAGTTGGCACTGATCGTTTTAATCCTGACAAATATGCCATCATTATAATGAACGATGTCCTCGGTGGGGCAGGTTTCAAGAAGCGTCTGCCGGCCCTGATACGCGTTGAGAAGGGACTTGCCTATTCGGTCTGGAGCAGCTATACGTTCGGCCCCATAGAGGTTCCTGGGCTATTCAGGGTCTATCTTGCAACGAAGACTGAGAGTGCTCGAGAGGCGGTCGATCTGGTCGATATGGAGGTTGAACGCTTTATCGCGGGCGAAGATTTGAGCGCAGACGAAGTGGCCAGATCTCAAGAGTCAATTTTGAAGCGCTTGATCTTTGAGTATGAATCGGTTGCCGATATTGTTTCGAATGTTGTCAGATTCAATTATTTTGGATATCCCGATGACTACATCGAGAAGTATGGTGAGGAGATAGCGGGAGTCACATTAGACGACATTAAGGGTGTGGCTAAGAAATATCTTAACCCGGAGAGTTTTCAGATTGTCATTGTGGGAGATGAATCGGTACTTCGAAAACAGTTCAAGGATTACGTTATAGTTGAGAGCTTAACTATTGAAGAATAAAATATTATATTGATTTTGGAGGACATGTTACTGTGAAAATTGAGGGTGAATTAAAGTTGTTGTTAAGGGATGCACTCAAGAACCTTTTGAAGAGCGAGAGTTTATCGTTGGATGAGTTGCCGGACCCTATTATCGAGCGACCACGCGTTGAGGAACATGGTGATTATGCGTCAAATCTGGCTCTGGTCGTTTCAAAGAAACTCGGGAAAAAGCCGCGTGATATCGCAGAGTCCTTGAAGACCATTATTTTGGCGAAAGAGGGGATCGTCGAGAGTATGAATGTAGCGGGTCCCGGTTTTATCAATTTTTTCCTTAAACGGCGCCGTTACATCGACCTTCTAGACGATGTCTGTCAGGGAGGCGAGGACTACGGACGGATCGATTTTGGAAAGGGTGAACGTCTTCAGATTGAATTTGTGAGTGCCAATCCGACGGGGCCGCTCCATGTTGGGCATGGACGCGGAGCGATTTATGGGGATGCCGTCGCCAATGTCTTAAAGATGGCCGGCTATGATGTGAGCAAAGAATATTATCTTAACGATGCTGGTAATCAGATCGAAACGCTGGGACGCTCGGTAACACTGCGTTTAAAAGAGCTAGCCGGCGAGACCATTGCTTTTCCGGAAGATTGCTATCAGGGAGCTTACATTACTGATATTGCAACAGAGATTAAGTCTTCGGATGACTTTGGCGCCGTCACCAAGATGTCCGAGGATGAAAAGATCGAATGGTGCGGACATTATGCCGGCGAAAAGAT
>CAYWXY010000098.1:0-9369 GCA_964462555.1 uncultured Pseudomonadota bacterium
AGATCACTCTGGTTGAGGCTCCGCAAACAAAGACAAGGCCATTTGGATATATGGCACTCCAGCCGTTTCTCAATATAACTAAAAGCGTGGTCATGATAACTCTCCTGATTGTATTTCTTGTTACAAACATACAGGAGCTATGTACTGGGGGAAGGATAATATCCCTCAACATGGCAACCCTCTATATTTTCATATGCCTTGTTATCTATGCCGTCATCATATTGATCCTCAGAAAATACAAAAAAGAGACGAGCTCGAGTATTCTCGAGATTGAGATGAGAAACTGGTACGTAGACGCATTTATTACAGCGGGAATTGCCATTTCGCTTCTAGTCGCGATGGTTCTTCTTCATATGGGTTACGCAAAAATACTACCCTATGTTGATCCCATCATCGTCATAGCGCTCGTCCTTGTCTCATTTCCTGTTCCCATAAAAATATTCGTGGTCGAGTTTAGGAGGCTGCTCCTTGTTTCGCCAGAAAACTGCATCGAAGCCGAGACAAAGGAACATTTGCAAGGTGTTATAAATAAGCACGGCCTTGTAAATACGCAGGTCTGGGGGCTTAAGAGTGGAAGAACGTATTATCTCTTCGTATACGCTGCTCTTGAGGACGATCAGACGACCATCGAACATCTGGACGAAATTAGGGCAGAAATATTCATGGAGCTTTCAAAGCTCTACCCGAAATTTTGGGCTGACATTATATTTACCAAGATAAACCCGGACGAGCACTTCACAAAAGTTGTAGCCATGGGAAGTGACCAGTCGCAGTGAAATATATAAATGTGGAGGCCACGATGAAATCTTTCATGAAGCTCTTCATAAACATATCTTTAATTGCTCTTGCTGTAATCTCCATTTGCAGTTGCAGTAAAAAGGGTGGAGGCGACATCGTAAAGCCGACGGTTGCATCTACGATTCCCGCAAGTGATGCGACAGGGGTCGAGGTGAGTGATCCGATTTATATTGTCTTTTCTGAGGAGATGAATCCGGTCACAATTACGAATGCACGTTTTGTTCTTGAGGCAAACTCTGAAACCGTTTCAACTAGTGTTTCTTATGATGATTCGACCCGAACTGCAACAATGCATCATGCAAGCTCTTTGGAGAACTCGACCAACTATGTTGTGACAATCTCCAAGCAGGTTACGGATACAAGTGGAAACAGTATGGAAGAGGATTATTCCTTTTCCTTTACAACCGCTGACGTTCTGTTTGGGTCCTTGAGTTGGGAAAATCCACTGCCGCAGGGGAACACTCTAAATGGTGTTTGGTCTTTCTCAGAGAGTGATATTTTTGCGGTAGGCAATGTCGGAATGATCGTTCGCTCTGATGGAGCTACATGGAGTGTGATGGAAAGCAATACAAATGTCGATCTCGGGGCTGTTTGGGGGACGTCTGCCGAGAACGTTTATGCCGTCGGAGGGTCGGGCGCAATCCTGCACTATGATGGGACGACATGGTCATTGTCTTACACTGAGTCTGAGGGGGCTACTCTTTATTCGATCTGGGGAAGTTCTGCATCGGACATCTTTGTGGGCAGCGATAACGGAATTCTCCACTGGAACGGCAGCGAATGGTCGTCGATGGCATTGCCTCAAGAAACCCGGGTCTTGGGTATTTGGGGGCTCTCCAGCAATGATGTCTATGCGACAGATGCTACGAATAGACTCCTGAAATACAATGGGTCGAGTTGGTCAATCTTTGAGGATTTTAGTGGAACGATTCTTCGTACTGTATGGGGGACATCGGCTTCGAATATATATACGGGCGGATATGCAACATTCTCCGATGATCACATGTTTCATTATGAGGGCTCTGGTTGGTCCGTCGAAGAGGACGTTAATTCGGGCCTCTATGCTATTTGGGGGTCTTCAGCGAGCGATGTTTATGCGGCTGGGACCGCAGGATATATGGTTCATTACGATGGCTCGACGTGGCGCGACATGTCACGTCACTATGTTTCATATACACAGATGGATGGTACTGCATCGAACGACGTCTATGCCGTGGGCGAGTACGGATTAATCGAGCATTATGATGGTGCCGATTGGAATATAGAGAACGGCACTAACATATGGACGCTAAATGATGTGTTTGGCCTTACTGGAACCAATATCTATGCGGTCGGTAGCGCGGGTACGGTTCTTCAGTACGATGGAACGACGTGGACTCGATTGGATCCTCTTGCAGACGCGCGTGACAATTTCGGCATCGATGGAACGGCCGCTAATGATGTATATGTCGTGAATTGTCGTGATGACATTGATTCATTCGATGGTGGGGATATTTTTCAATATGATGGTGCAGATTGGACAGCTGTCGTGGAGGATGCACTTGTCTGTTTGAGATCCATATGGGCAGCAGGTGATGGCAATATCTTTGCGGTTGGATATAACGAAGATAGAGAGGGATGGTATTATTGGTATAACGGAGCCGCTTGGAGCAATGCTGAGTTGCAACCAGTCACCAGAGCTGTATCGGTCTCTGGTTCGTCAACCAATAATGTCATAGCCGTCGGGGACAATGGAACTGCGGCGATCTTTGACGGGGATGACTGGTCGGCGATGAATACGGGAACAAGTGCCGACATCAAATCCGTGATTGTCTTTTCGGCGACCGAGGCTTATGCCGTCGATGATAATGGTCTTCTCCTCTCCTATGATGGGAATGCGAACCTTACCTGGGAGGTCAAGGCGCGGGTGGCAAGCAGGTCGATCACAAAAGTCTGGGGGACATCGGGTGCAGATCTATTTCTGGTTGTCAATGTTGATGGCTCGGGAAATGTTGGTGGAAAGGATCTGATAATGCACTATGATGGAAGTGCCTTTACACAGATTGAAAGCATTGCCGACAAAAATCTTCGCAGTGCGTGGGGGCTCACCGGGGAGAGTGTCTATTTTGTCGGGGATTTTGGTGTCATCTTGCATTACGAGAAATAGCATTGTTAATACGAGGGACAAGTGGAAAAATTTTGTTGAGTGGAACAATTATCCGCGAACCCGTCTGGTATTGTAACGCCCATCTCACCCGCTATGGCCTCGAGATAGTCTACGCGACTTTGAGCCGCTTCTGGATTTGTGGCGGTTGTACCGCACTCGACGCCACCATTGATGAGATTGATGATAATACCGAAATTGGCTGTGGTTCGGCCACACTTCACATCGTACGATGTTCTAATGCCAGGCGTGGACGAGGTGGTCGGAGTCCAGGTGCCAACGACGACATCATGAGCTGCAGGTTTGAATGGAATCGTTGGGGGTGAATAAGCGGTATATTCCTCATGTCCCCAGAACCAGATAGAACCGGCAATGCCAACGTCGGGATCAGTCGTCAGTATGTCGGGGTCGTCAAAATAGTCATCACCAACACCCATCGTTTCTCCATATGCTTTGTAATTGTAGTCATATGAAAGCTGATGAGGACCTCTCCCGCAGTAGCCTGCAGCAGCGCAAGTTGAGCCGCAGTCCCGGTTATAGTTGGTACTTCCCCAGGCCGTTCCACCGCCTTCCTGTATGAAACAACAAGGCCCACCAAAAGGGTCCCCTGTACCCTTTGCACCTGTTTCTTGCGCAACATTTGCCAAGAATGCGGCAATCTCGAGTTTCTTTGTGTTGTCATCACCGACGTTTGCGAACTCTTCAAGTTCCGCCATGCCAGCGATGATATTGTCGTATGTGTAGTACCATTGACCGTTCGGCAGATCCGATAGTCCTAATGTTTCCCGGTTGGATTCCCTGCATGCCGTGTTGTTTAGAGATCCTGCGGTTATTGTATTGTAGGTGCTTTCAGGGAGAAGCGCCTTGAGTTGCTCGATTCTTGATGCCACATCTGTTGAACGGGTAAAATCCTCTCCATCCGTGGATGACCCGGAAACTCCGCCCGAACTACAGCCAGCCAAAAAGATGATAAGAATAGATATTAGAACAAAAAAACTTTTCATATGAACTGTGTTGTAGGGCATTACGCTACCTCTAAAGCTTTCCCAGTATATCAAACGTTTCTTGAATGATTGTTTCTGACATGAGCATTATGTTACAATGCCGGCCTCTGATAATGCAATAAATATATAAGGGGGTATCAATACGTGACATGTTGCTCTGGTGTACGATCATCAATATTGGTCTGATGACATATTGGTTCTTAGTCTTCACGTTAGCACACGATTGGCTCTATCGGTTTCATGGGAGATGGTTCAAGATGCCGGTAGAAAAATTTAATGCTATTCACTACGCTGGTATGGCGTTCTTCAAGATATGTATATTCGTGTTCAACCTTGTTCCCTACATTGCCTTGCACATTATTGGGTAGGGGGTGCTGTGTTGACTTCATTAACGGGGAAAGCAGTTTATGGCAGAAGGTAAGAATTTAAGTAAGCGCATTGCGATTATTGGGGCCGGTGCCTCGGGTTTGACCGCCGCACACCATCTCAAAAAACTCGGTTATCAAGACGTGACGCTCTTCGAAAGGGAAGATCGTGTTGGCGGAAAAATTCACTCATACAACGTCGAAGGTTTTAATCATGAGCTGGGCCAGCTATGGGTCGGAGAGAATTACAAGACAGTACTGGAGATGGCCAGAGAGTTTGGGATTGAATATCAATCAGACGATCTTTATTTCGATGCAATCGGCGAAAATGGCGAACATTTCGACTACGAGCAACTGATCTGGAAGCGTTATTCTAAATTGACGATTCTTCGATCCCTAATCAATTACTGGCGCATCGGCCACATCCTTCGAACGGTGACAACGGGCGGTTATCACTCGGCCCATCCAGATCTCTTTCTGCCATTCAGTCAGTTCGCAAAAAAATATGGTATTGAACCGCTGGCCGCGGCGTTTCTTCCCTTCTGGATGGGGTGTGGGTATGGCCCGTTTGATGAGGTCCCGGCGCTCTATGTGGCACATCTCTTTAAGTCGGTCATCGATGGATCGATTGAGGGGCTCTGGAAACGTATCATAGGGAGACATGCTTCCAAGCGGCCGGGGATACATCCTCGCGGTCATCAATATCTCTGGAATAAAATTGCTACTTCGTTGAATGTTAAATTGGAGAGTCCGGTCGACAAAATCATGCGTTCTAATGGCAGCGGGGTAGTTTTAGAATCAAAAGGCAAGACGTATCACTATGACGCGGTAATCGTATCTCTAATGCCATCGATGCTTCTTGAGACTATGGATGCTACGGAAGAGGAAAAAAATCTATTCAGCCGCGTAGAAGACTATTCTTACTACGTTACTATTTTTAAGGGGGAGGGGCCTTCCACTAGCCAGAACCGTTACTTCCTTTACATCGATAATATTAAGTCAGAGAAGTTTGGTTCGCCCTTGATCATTCTCAATAGAAAGGAATTTTCAGGTATATGGGTAAGCTATCAGTTGGCTAGGGAGGGGAGTGATTCCTCGGATCTTCTGGCTGCCCTGAAGAATGATCTTCCCCGAGTTGGAATCAATTTTAAGGAGACGATTATCCAAAAGAAATGGAACTATTTTCCACATGTCAAAACGGCCGACCTGCAGGAAGGTTTCTATCAGCGTCTGCATGGACTTCAAGGAAAGAACAATACCTATTATATCGGTGGCCTCATGAACTTTGAAGCGGTCGAATATACTGCCAGCTTTGCAAAAGAGCTAATCAATAATCACTTTGGTTAGTCTCTTCCGGTATTTTGATTGTTGTTATGAAATTTTGGCCAGGGCGAGTCGGCGAGTCCCGTGCTGTCGGTATCGATGGCAATCAGGCGACCACCGTAGGAGTTTCCGATGTAGAGCGTTCCATCCGATGCGATTGTAGGCGAGGACCAATTGAAGGCACCGCCATCTGGATCTTGAAATTGCCATAGCAGTGTTCCGTCATCTCCATCAAATGCGTGAAGAATTCCCCATTCATCGCCAATATAGACTGTATTATCATCGCCGACAGTCGGTGAGACATATATGTCATTGTTGGTCTGCTCAATTTCATAAGACCATTTGAGTGTTCCGTTTGGGTTGAGCGCTAAGGCCTCGGCATTGAGAGTGCCTGCCTTGGTGCCGATATAGATCGTTCCGTCGCTGCCAATCGCTGGTGACGAATGAACGTCTCGGGAGCCGTCGACCTCATAGCGCCATTGATGAACACCATCAGAGCCAACGGCATGGATATAGGCCAGCCCACCACTAGACGCGCCACCCACATAGAGTGTGCCATCAGCACCAATGGCGGGGGAGGAGAAATTGTCGGTGGTTCCGGGAAGGGATGTGCTCCACAACTCTGTTCCGGTCGTGCTGATGGCATAGAGTTCAAAGCCGATCGCCACATAGATATTGCCATCTGAATCGATTACGGGTGATGTCCGAAGTTCACCACCCATGGCGGGGTTGAATATCCACTTTTCCGATCCATCGTCGGCATTGACAGCATGTACCGATTTGTCGGATCCGGTCATGTAAATAGTACCCTCGGCATCAATTGCGGGGGTCGTGCAACCGATATTTGCTGTCACTTCACCCGCTGCATATGTCCAGAGGTGACTCCCCTCGGAGTCGAAGGCATAGAGGTTATTGTCGTAATCCTGGACATATATATTTTCATCTGCATCAACAACCGGAGAGAAAACCTCTTCGTTGATTGCATAGAACCATTTTAGGGTTCCATCGGGGTTGATGGCATAGAGTCCACGGTTTTGACGTTCACCTGGAAAGAGTAGCCAGTAACCGGCACCGATATATATGGTTCCGCTAGGGCCAATGGCCGGAGAGGAATAGTACATGGCACTCTCGGTATTATAGATCCACTCCAGACGACTACCTTCGCTTTCACCTTCTTCCTCTTCCTCTTCTTCTTCTTCTTCTTCTTCTTCAGCCTCTTCGATTTCATCATCCGCAACGGCCTCATTTTCCTCATCAACTTCTTCAGTAACTTCTTCAATATCCGTTTCGGCTTCATTGTCTGCTTCACCGCTATCGACTGCATCGTCACTAACCTCGACGCTACTCACATCATCGCTGCCTGCGTCTTCGCTGTCTGCATCGCTGCTTCCGCCGCAACCAGTTGCCAAGACCAAAAAGAGGCAGATCGTGAGTGCGGGAAGTAGGGTCTTTAAAATCTGTCGGGCCTCGTTCTTCATACCTATATTTTACAACAGATCACAGTCTCTACACAAAGGTATTTTGGAGATATTGTTCACATTTTGTGTACAGCTGTTTATGTAATGACTTGTTATTACATCACTATTAAGGCTTCATTTACATGAAGTGGAATTCGTCCTGAAGATAAGTGTGTACGTGACCGGACCGTCTGCCTCTCTTATGCCTTATTGCTTGCCTCTTCAACCAATACGTTCAGTTTTTCATTATGCCTACGTTAATACTCTAAGATACGCTTTGCGAAACCTTTGTAGGGCTCCGTCATTGTGGCGACGATGTCTTCATAATAATGAATGGCCGTATCTTCTTCGGAAACCAGGTAGATAAGGGATCTTACAATGTCATCTTTCACCCTGAATTGAAACTTGAGCGACTCAACTTGAAAGCTCTCATTAGTCTCCTGGATCAAGCCTACTATTTCGGATGCATGTCTTAGCTCGTCCATAGCAAAGGCTAGAAGATTTTCTGATAAGGACGGTTCTTTAACCAGCCCCGCGTAACAGGCCATCTCGAAAGCCGATTCGAATTCCTGATTCAAAACCTTTTTTAACACATCAACTGACATTAAAACCTCCTTACGTCACACGGTTTTTATTCAGTCTTACCCTTCAGGAACGGGGCATATTTCATGTCTATGACCTTTATGTGATTTAAGAACCAGTCTCCAATCGTATCCTTAATCATTGTGGCAAGCTCTAGCGAAGCACCCTCGGCATCGAATTTTTGTCTAAACTCGATTATTTTTTTTCTGAAGATTTCATGAGAGTTCTTGTGGGCACCAAATTCTGGATAGTTGTGAATCAACATTAGGTCTTCTTCAGTGCTGAGATGCACGGCAACATAACTTTCCAAAAAAGCAATCATTTCTCCAAAATCTTTAGGGTTCTCATCCCCAGAAAAAGCATCAATTAACATATTTACCCTCTTGAAGAGTTCCCTATGCTGTTTGTCAAGGGTTGGAATCCCCGTCTTCACTATTGCGTCAAGATCGTATTTTTCCATAATCACTCCCTTAATTGTTAAGTTCCTATTTTATCTTTCAAAAAGGGTACATAATCCATATCCATTCCTGATGTATGATTTATATACCAGTCCCCCAACTCTTTGTAGAGGTGCTCAGCCAACTCAGCAGAGGGGCCCTCACTTGCGATCTTATCCTTAAATGAGGCAAGAAGTTCTATAAACTGGCCATGTACACGTTTATGATTCGCATAACCGGGGTAATTATACGTCAGCATGTAATCCTCTTCAGTACTAAAGTGTAGGGCTATATACCGCTCCATAAACGTGGCTGTTTCATCCAGGTCTTTCCCACTTACTCCGGAAGACAGGACGTCGAAAAATTTATTTATCCGACATAAGAGTTCCTTATGTTGTTCGTCAATGATCGTTATGCCCGTCTTGGCTATCGATTTTATATCGACTTTTTGCATTGGTATCCCCTTTTTGTTCAAAATTTGTTGTTCAAAAATATATGAAAGAATATCGGAAATCAAGGTCGATAATATATATTCCATGGAGCGACAGTTTAATATATATTGACCCGATGTCGCTCAGGTCTAAATTGATCTTATCTCTCCTTCTGCTCGTTCTGATTCCGCTTATAGTAGTAGACGGAATAAACTACTATCAATCAAAAAAAGCTCTCGAAACAGTGATCATGGGAAGCCTAAATAGTATTGCCGAAGCAGAAGAGGTTTCTACTCTATTATATATCAAGGAGTTAAAGACAAGAGCGAAGAACCTTAGTTCAGATGGCCTTATTGTACAGGAATTAATCAATATTGAAAAAGGAAAAAAGAATGCCTCTCTAATACTGAGCGATTACCTTGTTCGTAACAAAATGCCACTCGATAAAAATATCATCTGGATAGATGTGATTAATAATCAGGGTGTGATTGTAGCCTCTACAGAGAAATCGCGCATAGGTACGATAGTTTCTGAAGACGAAGGGTATGTTGAGGGGAAAAAGACCGTTTATATTCATGACTTTCATCAAATGAAAGATGGTTTGTTTGAGATAGGTGCTTATGCCCCAATAGTGTACCCGATCAACGTAGGGAAAGAACTGAGCGTAATTGGGATTCATTTAAATGGCGATAATTTGAGGACGCTATTTTCTGAACAAATGGCCTTTGAGTTAGGTGCAAAAACACATGAGTATGGCTGGGGCAAGACGTTAGATATATATCTTGTGAACCAAAATCGCAAAATGATCACGGATTCGGTCTTTATCGAT
>CAYWXY010000099.1:0-9319 GCA_964462555.1 uncultured Pseudomonadota bacterium
AAGTCTGATTTCATCTTTTCAGCCTTCTTTTCATACGTCACATCTCTCATCACAGCAACAAATCCACCCGCATCGCGCCCCTCCACAATTTTCGCCAAACTTACCTTCAAGATGATATTTCTAGGTCTCTCTAGGACTATTTCCCTCGCAACAACCTTCTCCTCCGTTTCGCCAAACTCCTTCCAGAGCCTTAATACGAACATTTTCTGATAGGCCTCAGGAACCTGATTGACCTCCCCATAACCCAGGAGCTCCTTAGCACGATGATTCATCCAACTAATTTCCCTAACCTGGTTGATCACCATGACACCTTCACCCATTTGTTCAATGACAGAGCTAAACCGATCTCTATCTGCAACAACTTCCAATCGCTGCTTCTCAACTTCGACCAATGTGGCCTCAAGTTTTATCTTTGCCTCATTGAGTTCCTCGTTTACATTAAAGAGCCTCTGATCCTTCTCCTGAACGACATTCAATGTCTCTCGAATTTTTTCGTTCAGCCTCTCCATCTTTTCAGCATAGTGCTGAAGCTCAATGAGAGTATCTTGGTGACTGGTCACATCGCTATCAGAACCCCGATATCCAACCCATTTACCCTCGTTGTCATAAATGGGTACGCCGTTTGTCAAGAGCCAAACAACATGTCCATCTTTGGCCACGTTTCGATTTATCAGCGAACGAAATGGCAGCCGCTTTTTGAATATCGCCTTTGCCTCTCTAGTAATGCTGTTCCTATCCTCAGGGTGAAACAGATCATAATAATACTTCTTCCCAATCAACTCCTCTGACTTATACCCAAGAATATCCTTAACAATGGGGCTAGAATACGTGTAAAGCCCATCACAATCGACCTCCCAGATCCATTCATTCGCATTCGAAACAACATCCTTGTATCGTTCTTCAGAACTCAGCAGAGCTGCCTCTATCTTTTTTCTAGCTGAAATATCTCGAACAACTCCGATGGCACCCCAGTGATCACCAGATTTCAACGCTGACAACGAGAGCTCGATTGGAATCTCCTGACCATTCTTTTTTACGGCCTCGAGCTGCACAAGTTTTCCAACTGCCGGGCCCTTTCCACTTTTCTGAAATTT
Source organism: uncultured Pseudomonadota bacterium (assembly GCA_964462555.1). GTDB lineage: Bacteria > UBA10199 > UBA10199 > CAYWXY01 > CAYWXY01. Next base: position 1,095 of record CAYWXY010000099.1, read on the forward strand.
CTTAAAGCCCTTCGTGTAGTCAGCCCGGTACCGCTTAGGAGCAAGAAGAAAATGGAGATCTTTCCCGATAACTTCCGATCTAGTATAATTAAACATTTTTATTGCAGCATCATTCCAAAAAGTAATTTCACCTTTATGGTCGATCGTAACAATTGCATCGAGGGCTGAAGCAGCAATGGCGCGAAACCGTTCGCGTTCACCGACGAGTTCCGACTCCAGTTCCTTTCGCGCAGAGATGTCCCGAACAGTCGCAAAGATATAGTCTTTATCAAGAATGACGTAGGATATACTGACTTCCACAGGGAAAGTTTCACCATTCTTTTTCTTATGGAGACCTTCCATTGTATAATGTTTTTTATCTTTCAAAACATCCACGTGGCGCTTCCAACTAAAACGATTTGGAAGAACCGCCTCAATGTCCGTCACCTTCATCTGAAGAAGTTCTTTTTTTGAATATCCCAGAGATTTTGCTGATTGTTTGTTTACGTAAAGAATTCGCGCTGTTTTTGGGTCAATAATAAATAACGAATCATTAGCCACTTCGAGCAATTTTCCAAAAAGGGCCTGATCGAGATTCCCATTATTCTTTGTTGTAGACATGACTGCCCTCTATTAGATTGTCGACGAATCAACTCCCATTATCGTTATAATCTTTTTTAATGAATCAATATCAGGAATAAAAAAGAAATAGGTTAAGACCTTTTCATCAACAATAACCAATTCCGTATTCATCACTATTGCAAAGTTAGCCTCCTTTGAAATCTCGGCCAAAATTGCATCGATAATGGCCCCCGCCATATCCTGTGCAAGGCTTGGGGATGTTATCATAATGCGCAAACCCAACAACTTGGCAATCGCGTTCAGATAGGCCCCTGAAAGAATTGTTGATGTTTCCTTTAGAGACGATATCGCCATCTCATTCAACACCTTTGTCTTTCCCTTCTTATGACTAAGCAACAAATCGGCAAATCGATTTCCCTCATTCTTCTGAAATGAGAACAGGATAACACCCGACAAATCACCCAACATCTCCATATAGACGGACGTCACCAATTCTTCCTCGCCCCCAAATATTCGAGCCGCATCCCCTATTGAACAGGTTTCAACGGATGGAATATCAATGGTTACTTTTTTCCCCAGCATTTGAGATAGGGCCGTAGCCGCATTTCCCGCGCCAATCGTGACGATCTCGGTCAGCGCATCTATCTGTTCTGAAGTCAAATGATCACTCATGCCACCCCCTATTTTTCTCCAAGCGTGCTTAAGATCTTTTCCATCGCCTCATCCGTTGGAACAAAAGCAAACGTACCCGTAATCTTATTCCTCGACTCAATAAACTCTGTTGCTAAACAGAGTCTTTTGTCACGATTTCCAAAAGCCTGCTCACAGACACCGAACATTATAGTTTCGGCAGAGTCGTAAGCATAACAAGGGGCCAAATTAAACACCTTTAACCCCAACATGTCGGCAAGAACCGAGAAAAACGAACCCGTCAATATATTTCCCAGTTCCTTCAGAACCGACTGACACTTTTCATCGATAAACGTTGTCTCGGCACCATCTTTAAACTGAAGCAGGTCACACAATTTTAAAGCAGATTCCTTCTCAAACATAAATATGATGGCCCCTTGCACGTCGCCCAGCGTTTTCAAATAAACAGCCGTAACAATAGTCTCCCTGTCTCCAAACATCTTCTCTAAAAAAACGTCGCTTGGGATAATATCGGCCGAGGTTACCGCAATCATAATTTTTTGATTGACCATCTGGGAGAGTGCAATGGCGGCATGCCCCGCACCGATATTCGTAGCCTCCTTCAGCGCATCAATTTGCATGCTAGTCAGTTTTTTTGTCATCCGCATTCCCCTTTCTGATAAACTTTTCAACCGTAAACAACAGCGCCTCGCTATCAAATGGTTTCACGACATACCCGACTGAACCCAAAGTCAGCGCCCTCCTGGCCCATTCCTCTTCTTCACTACCACAAGAAAATATAACGATCGGAATGTCTTTGATTTCCCCGACCTCTCGTATTCGTCTGAGTGTTTCAAAACCATCGATCCCGGGCATCATGATATCTAATATAATTAGATCCGGCGGATCTTTTTGGGCCACCTCAATTCCGGTGATGCCGTCTGTTGCTACCCGAACGTCATACCCCGAGGCATCCAAGCGACTTCGCATCGTTTCCAACAAATCTCTTTCATCATCAATGATTAATACTTTCCCCTTGTCGGCCATAACTCCCCCTATCCAACCAGTGTATCAACAAGTGTTTTTATGGCATTACACGCCGGCACAAAAATGAGATATCCATCAATTTTCGTTTCGAGCTGCATGAACTCGGTCCTAATACAAAAAACGTCAAGTTCGCTATCCTGTTTTACAATAGTGGTCGCCAAAAAATCTCTCATTTTGTCGACACTGCCTATACTGCTCTCTGGAGTGGAAACAAGCATCGAAAGGCCTGTCATTTCACTTAAGGCACTAAGGTACGAGGCACTCAGAATAGAACCCACCTCTTTTAGGGCCGAGGTCTCCAACTCGCCCAATAGATTAGTCGTGCCCCTCGGTTGCCCCATAACAAGATCGCAAAGAATATGTGCCATCTCTTTTTCCATTAGAAATACCATGGCTCCCTTGGCATCACCGTAAACCAATAATCGTACCAAAACGACATCACATTCCTTATCGGAAACAACCGAGGCTATCTTTGAAATCTCAATGACCTCTATAGATGGAATAGCGATCATAATCTTCTTTCCCATAATCTGAGAAAGTGCGATGGCAGCGTGACCAGAACCGATATTCCCCGCCTCCAAGAGAGCACTTTTTTGAATTTCACTTAACTGCATGGCCATGTTGCCTCCCTATCTGGTTCGTCTTATAACGGGTAACGTAAATGTAAATACGGACCCCTTCCCAACCTCTGACTCCACCCATATTTTTCCACTATGCATCTCGACCAACTCTTTACAAATCGCCAGACCCAGCCCAGTGCCACCCGGTTTCCTGGTCAGAGATGAATCCACCTGACTAAATCGAGTAAAGAGCCTCTCCATATCCTTCTTCTCAATGCCACACCCCGTATCTGAAATGGAGATCTCAACAAATTCACCTCCAGAGCCAAATCGAAGCATCGAAGCCTTCAATAAAATCTCTCCTTCAGCTGGAGTAAATTTTATAGAATTTCCAATGAGATTTACTAAAATTTGTGTGACCCTATTCTCATCACACTCAATTTTTGGCAATCCGTCTGGGATCGAAGCCTTCAGTTTAATCTTATTTTCATTCGTCAACAACTCCATCGATGGTAAAATCTTACCTATCAGATCCTTGAGGCTACACTTATCAATTCGAAGTTCCATTTTCCCAGTCTCGATCTTGGAAATATCCAGAAGATCGTTAATTAACTGTGTCAACCGATCGACATTTCTTTTCGCAATCGAAAGAAAGCGTCCTTGCTCTTTATTCGTTTTGCCAGCCGTTTCATCCAAGACCAACATCACCGACTCTTTAATTGCTGCGAGCGGCGTACGAAGCTCATGAGATGTGGTTGATATAAACTCGGACTTCATCCGATCAACCTCTTTTTCTTTTGTAACATCTCTGATAAGCATGACCCAGCCATTCGGATTTCCTAAACTGTCTTTTGCTGCAGCTATGTTAAACTTGAGCGTTTTTGGTTTTTCAGAATGAGCATACTCCAACTCTCTCGAAATAAGCTTCTTATCGGAAATCATATCTTGATGGAGATAGACCAAACTTTGATCTGAAACAGACTCCCAGATTGGCTTCCCAAGCCTAACATCTTCAACCTGCAAATGCTGCCGGGCCGAAGAATTTACGAGAATAACCTCATGTTCACTATTGATTGCCACAACCCCTTCACTCATACTTTTCATCATCGATTCCAGCTGCATCTTTGAATCAGCAAGATTTCTTTTCGTCCGCTCGTTTTCCACAAAGAGGGCAAATTCATGACAAAAAACGTTTAAAACGAGCATACTGTCTTTTGTAAAGACATCCTTCTTAGAACTTCCGAGAACCATCACACCAGCAACACCAGTCGGCGTTGCCAAAGGAGCCGCAATTACAGATTTTAGTTCGGGCACTTTACCGCGCTGTTCAGACAATCGATAATTCATTATATTGAGCCGATCGCGGCTGATCTTAGTTTCGATTTCCTCGCCAACATTTTTTTCAATATGACTAACAATCTCATCGACAAGCTCGTCATGCACTTCATTATCAGCTGCAACCATAAAATCATCGTTCGTACCACCAAAAACCAACAAAACAAGAAGGTCTAAACTGAAATCATTCTTTAATATTTCATAGGCTGGGGACGCTATATTATAGATATCATAACCCTCTGCGAAAATTTGAGAAAGCTTTTCGACTGAGGCAAGCTGCCCATATCTCTTTGTTTTCTCTTTCCTCTGCGCCACTCGAATAATTAATTCTGCGGCATAGGCATCCACAATCTTCACCTCTTCCGGAGAAATCTTGTGAAGCACCTCCTGATATTGCTTAGAACCTGACGTCTCGATGATAATATCGACCTTCTTTTTATCCAAAAATGAGGCTATATTCAGAGAGGTTTCAATACCCTCTTCCTTGGCATAAATCATAGCGGGCGAATCATCTCGCGTGTCACAGACACAGATGAGCTTAAACCCACCGGCACCCTCCAACGCATTGATCAGAGTGATTACGTCTTTGTCGCCGCCAATTATTAATACCTTATTCTTCATTAAATATACTTCTCTACCTCTCTCAGAAGAGCCTCGGGCTCAAATGGTTTCGTTATAAACGAATCAGCGCCGCAATTTTTCGCCCTATCAAAATCACTCTGCTGTATTCTTGCAGTCAACACAATAATGGGTATCTTGCTTATCGTGTCATCTGCCTTGGCTATCTCGCACACCTCATACCCATGCATAACGGGCATCATGATATCCAAGACAACAAGGTCAGGCTTCAACTCCCTCATTTTTTTGAGTCCACTCTCTCCATTGAAGGCCATCTCAACCTTATAGCCATTGGCCTCAAGCCGATACGAAAGCAACTCGGCTAAATGTTCTTCGTCTTCGACAATTAATATCGTTTTTGGCATACAACCCCCCTATTAACTACTGAGCACCCTATCGATCTCAGTGAGTAAAATCTCCCGCTTGATCGGTTTCATCACAATTCCCTGCGCACCGGCCCGAACCGCTTCAACCACCTCTCCCTCCTGCTCACTCAATACACTCACAACAACAATCTTAGCATTCGGATCCAAATCAATAATTCCCCGAACCGCTTCAATTCCACTCGTCCTCATCAGAAGATCCATTGTCACCAGATCGGGGTTCAGCTTACTATATAAATCGATAGCCTCTTCCGGACTTGAAGCCTCTCCAACAATCTCATGACCAACACCCTCTAAAATCTCACGAATTGTCATCCGCATGAACGTTGCATCATCACAAATTAATACTTTAGCCATAATCGTCTCCATGTTGTCATTCCCGCGACAGCCAGAGGCTGATCCGCCTTCGGTGGAAACGCGGGAATCCATTTAAAATAATCACCCTAGATCCCCGCCTTCGCGGGGATGACTATATGCTTATACCAGTGTTCCAACATCCAAAACCAACGCGACTGAGCCATCTCCCAAGATGGTAGCACCCGCAAACCCTTTAATTCCCTTTAATTCCTTCGTGAGCTGCTTAATCACAATGTCTTGCTGGCTAACCAACCGACTCACAACAACACCGAACTGAACCGGACCATTCTCAAGGACAACCACACTTAATTTCCCCCCCAATTCTTCTTCAGCATCCTTCCTGCCCGCCTTTTCAGGAAACGGAATATTCATAAAAACATCGTTCAACCTCATAATCGGCAGGACCTGATCCCGATGAAGAATGGTCTCTTGGTGTTCAACCTTTCGAATATCCTTCTCGCTGATAACAATAATTTCAACAACAGACGATATTGGAATCGCAAACGTTCGATTTAAGACATCTATCAACAGAGCCTGAACAACCGCAGTCGTAATGGGCAGGCGCATACTTATTTTTGTACCCTTCTCCAGCGTCGACTCCACCAATACACTCCCCCCAAGACTTTCAGTTCTCGCCTTAACAACATCAAGACCAACCCCCCTCCCAGAGAGATCCGTCACATTTTTCCGAGTACTAAATCCGGGGTGAGCAAGAAGCAAATAGATATCCATAAGACTCATCGAAGAGAGTTCTTCCTCCGTAACAATCCCTTTCTCCAGAGCAGACTTCTTGACCTTTTCAGTATCAATACCCGCCCCATCATCTGCAACCTCAACGATAACATGACTCTTCTCACGAAGCGCCGAAAGCATCACGCGCCCCTCAACGGTCTTTCCCAACTTCTTTCGTTCCGCCGGTGTTTCAATACCGTGATCCACGGCATTACGAAGCAGGTGAATGAGTGGATCTCCGATCTCGTCTAAAACGGTTCGGTCCAACTCAATATCACCCCCGATGATATCAATCTTAACCTTCTTCTCCTGACTCCGTGCAATATCACGCACCAACCTTGGAAATCGATCAAAAATCTGCCCAACCGGAACCAGACGGGCCTGCATCACCTCTGTCTGCAAATCATCCGTCAATCGATTCAAGCTTTCGATCACGCCCTTAAGATCTGCGTCCGGAAATTTCGAGCCAATATCCATAAGTCGAAGTTTATTGATTGCCAGCTCTTCCACCAAGTTCATCATTATGTCCAGCTGATCAATATCAACCCGAACAGAACGAATCCTTCTAACATGCTCAGTCACACCAGGAGTAATATCGGAAGAATGAACATTATCGGAAAGTTGTTTCTGGTCACCCTTCGAATCCCACAGTTCATCAACAGGAATTTCCTCTACCCCAACCTTCTCAACCTCCAGAACCTCCATCGATTTTTCACGAACAAGCCGCTTCCCCTCTTTCGTGACAATGATGCAACTAAATGTTCGATCAAATTTTTCCTCTTCCAAGGCCTGACTATCAGGAAACGATTTGATCACCTCTCCGATATCGTGAAGGTTTCTAAAAATCATAAAGGCCCGAACACTCTTCAACACACAGCTACGTTCCAACGTAACAGTCACATGAAGGCAGGAATATCCCTCTTTTTTAACCCGAGCAAGGGTCGTCTTCTCAAATTTATTTAGACTCAGACCCTCTTCAACCTCATCCTCATCAAATGACCGTCCCTTGGCCATCAGCGAATCAAGAGCCGCCACCAAATTGTCAATATTTCCCCGAGGATCCTTCCCGCCATGAACCATTCGAACCATCTCTTCAAGCGAATCAAAGGATTTAAAGAGAGCATTAACAATTCGCTCATCAATCGATACGGCACCATCTCTCAGCTGCATCAAAAGATCTTCCATCTTGTGCGAAAGAGCGGTAATGGAGTTGTATCCCATAGATGCAGACATGCTCTTTAGTGTATGTGCAGATCGAAATATGGCGTTCAGAGCCTCTTGATTGGTCGGATCTTTCTCCAGAAGAAGTAAGTTCTGATTCATTTGCTGTAGCAATTCATCAGATTCATGGATATATATTCTCTTATAGTCGGCTTCTTTCCCCACGATTATGACCTCATCATCTTCTTCATCGCTCTCGCTATTCGGTGAATAGGATAAACCTGATCCGCAAGACCTGCCTTAATGACAGAACCGGGCATCCCGGCTACAACGCATGAACTTTCGTCCTCAACCAAAACTTTACCACCCATACGCTGTATTGCTGAGGCGCCCTTTGTGCCATCACTTCCCATACCGGTCAAAACAACCGCAACAGACCTCTCTTTAAAGACCTTTGCCACTGACTCCATCATAATATCTGCATTGGGCTTAAGACTTTGCCGGGGAGGAGTATCACTTAAAACAATGTAAGGCTTTTCCCCGCTCCCACCGACCTCCATATGAAGTCCGCCCTTGGCTATGATTGCATGTCCGGGTTTTATAAACATACCATCCTCGGCCTCATGGACGGTAATTTTTGATTGCCAATTCAAACGATCCGACAGACTCTTCGTAAATCCAGCCGGCATATGTTGAACTATCAGAAACGCGGCGGCAAGATCGCTACCAAGCGCTGGCAAAAGTGTCGAAAGCGCTTGAGTTCCCCCTGTCGATGAGGCAATGGCAAAAACCTTCTGAATAGATTGGGGCTTCACCAAAACGGGCCGATCGTCAATTGCAC
>CAYWXY010000100.1:0-9260 GCA_964462555.1 uncultured Pseudomonadota bacterium
GGGGCCCCCAAATATTTTTTTTTTTTTTTATATTAAATTTTTGGGGCCGCTCACCCCGATTCGAGTGTGGAGGCGGTCGGAATTGCACCGACGTCCGAAGTGGAATCATCGTTGCCTCTACGTGCGTAGTCTGGTGATTTAACATTCGCTCCTTCAATCTCCCACCGACAGGATAGAGAAGCAACTAGCCTAATGAGTTCTCGCCTCCGGCGTTATAGGCTCCGCTGGAGACCAGCCCTTTAGTGGCGTTCCGTCGGCTTAAAGGACGTCGGCCGGGGAACGTGCTACTTATTTAAGCAGCAAGTGCTTGATAATCGGCACGTAAGATTGTCCCAACAGTTTTACGACTTGCTGAGGGGTCGGCACGCCACAACGACTCAACGTCACCCCGTCGAACCTAATTCGCCCCCGCCCGCCACGCGAGCCGAGCATACACTACAAAAATAGTCAGCTTTTTCGACTCACATGGCCCTGTAACATAATAAAAACTGCATCCGTCTCGCGAGGCGAGGCGGGCGGGCCCGCTCCTCACCCAGCATTACCATAATATCTCTTCAGCCTATTCTTCAAAAATCGTCTACCAAAGCCTGTCTTGAAGTACTTTTCTCTATGCATAGCATCCTCTTTTGATAAGCAGGCTTCATAATAGATAAGCTCGAACTTTTTACGTGTCGACGTTGAAGACACGTAACCATTGTGATGATCTTCGACTCGTTTTTTCAAATCTTTAGTATGGCCGATATAACGTCGACCATCTTTAGAGAATTCAAGAACATATGTGTAATACATACATCCCTTCCTTTCTCCCCCTATTATTATGAAGACAGATGCAATACTATCGCGATTTGAGGGTTCGTTCGATCGAACGTTTCGTGTCGCGTTTCTTGATCGTCTCTCTCTTGTCAAAGAGCCTCTTACCTTTGGCAAGCGCTATCTCCACCTTCGCGCGCCCGCCCTTGAAATACAACTTTGTCGGAACGAGAGTCAACCCCTTCTCATGGAGCGACCCCGTAATCTTCGCAATCTCACGTTTATGCATCAACAACTTTCGCTCTCGCCGCGGTGTATGGTTCTCACGATTCGCATGACTGTAGGGACTAATATGAGCCCCAACCAGCCACGCCTCGCCGCGCTTGATCACAACATAACTATCGATCAAATTCGCCTTTTTATCCCGAAGCGACTTAACCTCACTCCCCAACAAGACAAGCCCCGCCTCCATCCGATCACTCAAATGAAACTTGAATGAGGCCTTCTTGTTGACAGCGATAATATTGCTGTTGTCCTTCTTCGCTTTTTTACCTTTTTTCGACATAACGTGAGGCGGGAGTCTATGCCATCTCCGGGCGTTTTGCAAGCAATCCGCCGCTAATCAGCAATTTTGAAGCCTCTTCGGGCGACATGTCGGTCTGAATCACCTTTTCATCCGGAACAATCAAAAGAAATCCAGAGGTTGGGTTGGGCGCCGTCGGTACAAAGACCATCTGATGCTTTTCCTTTTCAAACATCACCCACTCCCCTGTCAAAAATCCGATCGCATACGACCCCTTCTGCGGATATTCGGCCAAAACGACCCGGCGCGACTTTTGCCCATCTTTGGCAATCGTCGAATGAAGAACCTGTTTCGTCGCATTGTAGATAGCCCGCCCAAAGGGGAGGCGCGCAAAGATTTTATCGCCAATCTGGATCAGCTTCTTCCCAAGATAGTTCCGTGTCAAAAAACCGGCCAGCAAAACGATCCCAAACGTAACCAAGAGACCCAAGCCCGGAATATTATAACCAATGAGATATTCCGGCCTGAGTTGGTGCGGCAAAAACGAAAAGATAAGACCATCTAGCCAAATAATCAAGGTCTTGAGGACCCAGATCGTCACTACAATCGGCACCAAGACCAAGACACCTGAAATAATATATCGTTTGATAAAAGCCTTCATTAGATACTCTTTAAAACCTCTCCGCCCACAACCGTCTTACGGACATTAAAATGATGAGTGTTTCGGATCAACGCTCCATAAATGTATGACGTGTCGATCTCATACCCTGGCGGCAAATCAACAACAATATAATCGGCCATTTTCCCAGTGGCGAGCGTCCCCACCTGATTCTCAAGCCCCATTGCACGAGCACTCCCAATCGTCGCCATTTGCATGATCTCACGTGGCATCGGTGTCCCCGGCGTTGATTTAAGAGCTTCTCGCATTTCATCCCACATCGAAACCGGCTGAGGCTTGTGCGGCGCCCCCGTCCCCATTCCGATCGAAATACCCTTCTGCTGCAACTTGGCAACCGGCAATACCCCATGACCAAAGTAACTATTGTTTGTTGGACAATAGATAACCCGGCACATATTACGGGCCAGCTGATTATAACACTCCTCGCTCAGATGAACGGCACCAACAACGGCCGGCTCAGCCTTTAGAAACCCGATCTCTCCCAAAAACTTGAGCGGCGTCTTCTGATGTTCGGGAGGAAGCTCACCCTTCCAACCAATAGCCGGAAAGAGCTTCTCCCCAATCGGACCCTTTGAATCAAAGAAAAATTCCATTTCCGCAAACGACTCCGACGCATGGATCTTGAGCGGAATATCATCGGTCTGAACATGCTGACTCAAAATCTTTAAAAGGTTTTTTGAAAGAAGATAAGGCGCTGTTGGAGCCAAACCGACGTTCACGCGCGCGTCTTTGGATGGATCATAATGTTTATCAACGATCGCCAAGGCATTTTCAAAGAGATCTTGTGCCATCTCCATCCGACCACTGTAGATCTCATTATAAATAATGCCGCGAACGCCCATCTCGTCAAAAATATTGTAACAGGCCTCAAAAATCGTCGAGTTCCCGATCGATGTCGTTCCACAGTCAATCGCCTGCTGCGTCCCCTTCTGAATACTGCTGATCACCTCGGTTGTCGAAACACTTTGCCGGTGAGCAATGACATCAATCAACCAGTCAATATAGTCACCCGAGGCCGGATCCTCGGAAAGAATCGCGCGATTGCCCTCATAAAAATGAATCAGATCAAAATAGGTGTGTGCATTAATAAGACCTGGCATCAAAACGTGACCCGGATGCTCAATCTCAAGGGCCCCTTCATACTTTTTAACCAGCTCATCGCGCGTGCCGATGTCCTGAATCTTCCCAAGTTCAACAGCGATCGCACCATCCTCAATCGGCTCGTCACTGTTATTCAGTGTTAACACATACTTAGCTGAAATAATCTCCATAATCGTCCCCTGTTCTGTGATTTTAAGCCTACGTGGGCGTAACAATAACAAAAAAGCGCGGACCGCACCATTCCTTTTTTTGGTCCAGTTGACTAAGCCAAATCCCCATGATATGGACATCTGTCGTTGATGAAAAAATTCAACCTCCGGGGTTTAGGCCTCGGACCCGGGAATCAAACCCCGGAGGTTGAATTTTAAAAGAGGAGGCCTTATGAATTTCGATCTAACACCCGAACAAGATATGCTTAGAAATATGGTCCGTGATTTCGCTGAAAATGAAATCGCGCCAAAAAACGAAGAACTCGATGAAAAAGAGGAATTTTCATATGATTTAACTCAAAAAATGGCAGAACTTGGCCTCTTTGGCATCACCGTCAGCCCCGAATATGGTGGCCAGGGAATGGATTATCTCTCCTATATCATTATCGTCGAAGAGCTGGCCCGCGTTTCGGCCTCACAGGCCGCCACCGTGGCCGCTGGAAACTCTCTTGGAATTGGTCCCCTCTTTAATTTTGCCAGTGAAGAGCAGAAGAAAAAATATCTCCCCGAACTCTGTACCGGAAAAAAACTCTGGGGTTTTGGCCTAACAGAAGCAGATGCAGGATCTGATGCGGGGAACTCTAGCACAACGGCAGTCCTCAAGGATGGAAAGTGGATCCTCAATGGTTCCAAAATCTTTATCACGAACGCTGCCAACGAACTAACCTGGGGATCGACGATTCAATGCGTGACCGGGAAAAAGGATAGCGGCAAGAAAGAGATGAGCTGCATCATCGTCGAAAATGGCACACCCGGTTTTGAGACGAAGGCCATGCACAAGAAAATGGTTTGGCGTGCATCGAACACGGCCGAACTTTACCTCACCGACGTCGAAGTTCCAGAAGAGAACATCATCGGCAAACGGGGCGATGGCTTCAAACAGATGCTCAAGACACTGGATAGTGGCCGTCTGGCTATTGCCGCCATGGGACTCGGCGGCGCACAGGGCGCCTTTGATGCCGCCATGAAATATTCCAAGGAACGCAATCAATTCGGAAAACCAATCGGCACCTTTCAGGTTAATTCATTTAAATTGGCAGACTGCGCAACCGAAATTGAGGCCGCACGCTCACTCCTCTATCGCGCCTGTTGGCTGAAAGATGCGGGCAAACCATTTCAACGAGAAGCAGCCATGTCGAAACTTTACTGCTCCGAAGTTATGGGGCGCGTCGCCAATCATGCCGTTCAACTTCACGGCGGTTACGGACTGATGGAAGAATATCCGGTGGCTCGCTTCTATCGTGATCAGAAACTTCTCGAGATCGGCGAAGGAACAAGCGAAATTCAACGACTCGTCATCGCACGTCAAATAGGATGTTTTGATATTGATTAATTGTTGCAGCTTCAATGTGACCTATTGCATTTGCCAACCGAGCCATGCAAAGTCCAACAATTGATAGATTTTAGACCGCCTAGATTAAGAATTAGATCTGGATCTAGACTGTAGAAATCACTTCCGTAATTTCAATATCATCTTATACGACTGCTCAAGCAGGGACTTCATTTCCATAGCTAAGACAGCAGGAATATATCCATAAGCCTCAATAATATCTATTGCAGACAACGTCTCGGCTATTGAAGCTGTTGAGATGTCAAAAAATCTGTTTCTTTCTTTGATGCTTCTTCTGCTATTGCCTTCAGACAGGTTCAGTATAGAACTGGCCAGAGCGCGCTTCAGCTGGTCTTCCAAATAGTATGATCCCCTTGGCAACATCTTCATGAGCGTTGGCATCCTTTTTGCGGTGTCGAGAAGCAGATGATAACATTTTAATCTCTGATGATTCATTTAAGACCTCCTTTAATTGGAATGATCATTGTTGCCTCCCCGAATATGTGAGGAGGCAACAATGATCATTCCAACAAGGGAGGTATTCATGTTCAATCACCAGAAATTAAAATGTTACCAATTAGCACTTGATGTGGCAAAAAGGGTGCCAACGCTAACAGAGAAGTGGCCCTCAGGTTCAGGATATTTAACCGACCAGCTGAGGCGCGCTGCCTCCAGCGTTGTACTAAATATATCTGAGGGCAATGGCAGAAGGTCACCAAAAGATAGAAAAAGATTCTTTGATATAGCAAGAGCATCTAGTGCTGAAGTTGCCTCGATATTTGATATTGCCGAGGCCTATGATTTCATCGATAAAGATATGTATCTGACCCTTCAAGACAAATTGCTTCAAATCTTCAAAATGTTATACAAGCTTCGATAGCTCCTAATCTTAATTCTCATCTTCATCTTAATCAGAAAAAAATCGATTACCAGATTGGATAACGACTCAAAATATGTTGAATTACATTGTGGTTACTACAGAAACTAACTGACCTTGATGATCCTACGATATTTTCGATAATAACGAAGAACCTTTGGAACATACCGGCGCGTTTCCCGGTAAGGTGGAATTCGGCGAAAACGTCTGACCGCACCCGGCCCAGCGTTATAGGCCGCGATCGTCAGTCTCAAATTTCCACGAAATTGATTCATAAGGGTCCGAAGATATTTGGTCCCAAGCTTGATATTCATCCCAGCATTAAAGGGTGATCCAATGCCACCCATCTCTGACCAGGTTCCCGGCATGAGCTGCATGAGCCCCATGGCACCCGTCCGTGATACGGCATAGGGATTGAAACCCGACTCGGCACGAATCACAGCGGCAATCAGGGGAACCGGAACATTAAACTCTTCCGACGCCTGATGGATCAGCTTTTTGTATTTTCGATACGTTCTCTCAGAAACCAACGTTGTCTCCGACGATGGCAAGACGATCGCCGTCTTGGTCAAACAGACCAGACGCCGTTTCACACGAACCGGCATGACACAGACAATCAGCGCCATAACGAGAATCAGATGAACCTTTTTACTCTTGATAAAACTGATCACTAATGAACCTCCGAAAAGTGCCCCCACTTATATATTATTCGACTGAAACGTCAATATGTTGCGTGAAAAATGCCAAAAGAAACAAAAAAATCGTCCGAATTATCCGATTTTTTACCTAAATTACTCGTTTTTTTCAATATTTGGCTTCAAATTGGACCATTTTGTGGGTATTTTGGATGGAAATGTTGATTCTAGGAGGTAAATTTCATCTTTCTTGTTGTCCAGCTCAGCGTAGATATAACCCTGTTTGTCCTGATCGCCAATCTTAACCGTCTCAAGGCCCCCATCGCGTTTCGTAAATGAAATCACAATTTCAGGCTGATCAAGGCTTGTGTCTGCCCGATCGACAACATAGGCAAAACGAGCCGCCTTAAGCGGAAATATTTTCTCAAAGAAGTCGCTCACCTTTTTGGTGTCCAGCATGACTTCCTCAGGGGATGTCAGTGTCCAACCCTCATCGCCGGCCCGAGTAATCGTAAACGACTCTTTTCCCTTCGTCACCCTCACACTTTCAAGTTCCGCCGGCTCCACATCCCAGACCTCTTTGTCGCGCCAGCTCATCACATCGGCCGGCGCCATTGCGCCAATCTGTTCGCCGACCAGATAGACATCGTTTTCACCGTCACGCCGCACATAGTTGCTAAAAACCTCTGGGCCATTCTTCCCGACAAGAAGTGTCGTAAGGACCTTCCCGTCCGAGCCATAAAGTGTAATCGACTTGGCCAGCGGTCCTATCTGATAAATCTTCTGTTTTTCTGGATTGTTGCTAATCAACGATTTGGCCTCGACGACCTTAAGTCGTTCGATGATTCGCGACACCCTTTCTGAATCGGCACGGAAACGTTTTTTTGGAACTGGCCTCTCTACCCCGAGTTCATCTTTCTCCCGGATCTGCTTTCCCATCTCGGTCTCGAGATCTGAGACCTGCCACTCATCTCCAACTTTTTCAATCTTCGACCCATTGATCAAGTGCTTGACTTCGATCACTTCAACATCTTGTCCCTCAAGTTCCGGCAGGAGAACAAACGTTGAAAAATTACTTCCATCATTCTGGTCAGGACGCTCAATCAGCCAAACCAGAGCAGCCAAAATTAACGCTGCAACCAATATCATCGCCGAACGCTTCATACATCACCCAACCTATTTGTAGACCGTCCGCAAGAGATGTCTTTTTTGACGGTTTAAGAAGATTATGATTAGGCCAACAGCCACCAGAAGAAGTGATGGACCCAGTATATTCGAATATTTAACACCCGCAATTGCTGCTGGTGACAACTCCTCAATCGGCCGATCGGTTACACCCTTTGAACGAATACCGATCAGCTGCCCGCCCATCGCCATCGAATCAACCGCATTTTCAAAGAAAATGGTGTTCGGACGAAATTGCGCTACAAATCGATCCTGAACAAAGCGCGTATTCCCGATGACCATGA
Organism: uncultured Pseudomonadota bacterium; assembly: GCA_964462555.1. GTDB lineage: Bacteria > UBA10199 > UBA10199 > CAYWXY01 > CAYWXY01. The sequence goes on from CAYWXY010000100.1 coordinate 7,574, forward strand.
GCTGACCATTCTCAGAAATCTTAAGCACGTCCGACCCCGGAACGGGAGAAACCATTCCGCCATCACCAAAGGCGCTCGTTAACTTTCCCGATGTCAAAACAACAAGTGGCCTCGGCTCAGAACGCGTCCTACCGAGCGCCAGCCCCGCCTTTTCCGGCAACAACGACTCACTTAGCTCCGCTGGCTTATTAAAGATAGAGCTTTCTGCGAGGACCACCGACGACACACCCGAATCCTTCTTTGAAACCCCAAGTTCAATGGGCGACACCCACGGAAAAATCAATGTGTCGAGATCTGAGACGATCGGACTGTCGGGATCAAACCCATCACTCCGAACCTTGACAAAATAGGGATAGGGAACCTGATACGTAATATGTCCACCCGAAAAGGCCGCATACGAGTTGGAGCGATCCAAAAGGAGTCGATCTTTCACATCGATCTTAAAATGGCTGAGCCACGACACAACATTGGGGACCTCAGTCGGCAAGACCTGAAGCTTGTTTGCAATCCGAGCACGATCCACCAAAAATAAAACTTTTCCGCCGCCCATCAAATATTGATCAATGGCAAAAAGCTCGGCCTCCGTCAGATCCGCGCTAACCGCCAACACCAAAAGGGCGTCGCGAGTTGGGACAAGATCCAGATCACCATCGGCAATTTCTTGAACCGTATAGCGCCGCTTGAGCATCTCTTGAATATTTTTATAGGCAAGTCCGTCGCCACGTGTCCACCACTTGACCACCGGGCGTTCCTTCTGTGTCACCTGTAAAATTGCCGCCGTAAGATCATACTCCAAATTAAGTGTATTCTGAACAACGGGGAGGATTTCTCTGCGATCTTCGTGTGCCACCGTCATTCCGAGATAAAGTTTTACCAATTCATGTTTATCTTTTTCGACCACATTCACTTGAACCGGGGGAATCCCCATCATCTGGATCTGACCTTCGATCTGTTGCGTCTCCTGTGGATCAACGTACTGAACCTTGATTTTACCAATCGCATATGTCTGATATTCGGAGAGAAGATCATCAACATCACGCCTCAGCATCATGAGGGCCGGCGGAAGATCCTTACTAAAGTAGATCTTGATATTGACGACATCATCGAGGTTCTCGAGAATGTTCCGCGTTGAATCCGAAAGCGTATATTCATTCCCCTCCGTTAGATCAACGCGAATAAAGTGTCGACTACTCAGAAAATTAAAGACAAAAAGCACGACAACAATCGCCAGTGCTAGAACGACCAGATCACGCCTCGTTGCCGGCCCTGATGCCTCACCCTTTTTCATCCACTTTCCCATCAAACAACCCTTATTTCCACGACCGAGCCTCAATCGCCTTGAGATTCAGCCACAAAAAGAAACCAATCATCGTTAAATAATAAACCACATCTCGACTATCAATCACCCCGCGGGCAATCGACGAAAAGTGCGTGGCAAGCCCCAAGTATTGAAACGTTCCAACCAGAAAATCGGGAATCGTCGTTGTGATAAGCGGCTCACCCACAACCAAAAAGATAAACGAAACAATCACACCCAATATAAAGGCAATGATCTGGTTTTCCGTCAGCGACGAAATAAAAAGCCCAATCGACAGATAGGCCGATCCCATTAGAATGAGTCCTATATAACCGCCGATCACCGGACCTACATCCATCTCCCCCATCATGTTAACGGTAATAGGTATTG
>CAYWXY010000101.1:0-9259 GCA_964462555.1 uncultured Pseudomonadota bacterium
GGGACCGATTCTCCCCTATCAGATGGGACTCCATATTATTACATCTATACATCGGTCGATGTTGACGACGTTGAGAGTGAAGCATCAGGCGAGGTTCGTGGAACGCCCAATCCGGAGATTGATCCTACTTTCGGGACGAATGGTGTTGCGACCATAGCGACATCGAGTGCGCCGGATTCGGTTATGGATGTGACGACATACACGAACAGCGACGGTGAAGAAAAAATAGTGGTTTTGGCGGTTTCTGGTACTCCTGGGGCAGGGGATTCGAGCACCTTTGTTCTTTGGCAGTTGGATAGTGATGGAGTTAGCGATACGACTTTTGGGACGAGTGGAGCAGCGACGTATACTGCCCCGACTGGCGCGACGCTTGATGCAAACCGCGTTCTTGTTGATGCCTACGATCGCATCTTTGTGATCGGCTCGATTGATGAAGGAACGGAGTACATGAGAATCTGGTGTTATACCGAGACCGGTTCTTCCTGCACAGATTTTTCAACGAGTAGTGGCACATATACCTACACTACTGCTCAGAGTACGGGAAATGATGCGGTCTTTGTTAGTGCGGATGGCGTCAGCGATCCATCCATCTGTGTGGGCGGAACTGAGCGAAGTTTAGGTATGAATATGACCATTTTTTGCGTGGACCTGAATGGAATTCTGGTGGGTTTCGATCGCTCTGATACGGCAAATACTGAGGGACAGGGTATTGCCTACGATGATAACGGAAATATTATTCTGGGTGGCCGTATATTAACGGGCTTGGAGACTTCTGATATGTATTCTGAACGTTATGATATTTCAGAGGCTGACTGGGATCCAACGTTTGGTGGTGGTGGGGCGGTTCGACATAGTGATGGCATCAATACGTGGTTTTCGGTGCCGGGGATTGTCGTTCAGGAGGGCGGAAGAATTGTCTATCTTATACAGCAGCAAGTGGACACTGAAACGAACGAGTTCACATCGATTATGATGGGGTATTACTCCACTGGGTTGTTGGATCCTCTCTTTGCGACGAACGGTACGTATTCGAGTGATACTTATGTTGCCGAGAAACTGTTTCTTGATCCCTTTGACCGAATATTGGCTGGAGGATTCTACAGTGAAAGTGGTGAGAGTGATGTTGCTGTCTGGCGTTTTGATTCCGATGGGACCTTTCAGAGTGGTTTCGGGAGTAGTGGATATCTGGTTGAGATGGCTTCTGTTTCTGATTCGGTATCGGTAACGATGGATAGTAGCAATCGAATTTTGATGGCCGGCAGTGCTTGCGCCGAAATGACGGGGGGTGAATGTGCCTCGTTTGATATGGCCATCTGGGCCTACCGATAGATAATTATTTTATGTTTGAATAGGTTCTGATTTTCGGTATAAGACCCCCAACTTACTTCACTTTGGGGGTCTTCTTGTTTCGCGAATTTACGAAGGGTATCTTTAAAGAAAATCCGGTTTTGGTCCTGCTCCTTGGCCTCTGTCCGTTTCTCGCGGTCAGCGTAAGCGTCAAGAATGCCATTGGAATGGGCGCGGCAGCGACATTTGTGCTTCTTTGCTCCAATTCGATTATTTCGCTCTTTGGTCGTTTCTTTCCGTCGAAGATCCGGATTCCATGTTACATCGTTGTTATTGCGACGTTCGTCACGATCGTTGAGATGGTGATGGGGGCTTACCTGCCGGCGCTTAATGCCTCGCTCGGTATCTTCATTCCACTTATCGTTGTGAACTGTATCATTTTGGGTCGCGCCGAGGCCTTTGCCTCGAAGAACAAGCTCCTTCCCTCGATTATGGATGGTCTCGGAATGGGTGCCGGTTTTACGGTTTCACTTCTTTTGATCAGCTTCCTCCGAGAGGTGATTGGCTCCGGAAAGATCTGGGATACAACGATCGTCAGTTTTTATTCAGCAAGTGGTCCGGTGGAGCCGCTGGCCGTTGCGATCATGGCGCCAGGCGCCTTCATTATAATAGCGCTGATCATTGCCTTCGGAAATTGGAGAAAGGCTCGAAAGTCTTAAGAATTAAAGGATAGAAGATATGTCGAATTACGTCGTCTTATTTATATCGATTATTCTCGTTAACAACTTTGTCCTCGCAAAGTTTCTGGGTCTTTGCCCCTTTATCGGCGTTTCCAAAAAGAATAAGGATGCGATCGGTATGGGCTTCGCTGTTGTCTTTGTGATGACGATGGCGTCGATCGTGACTTGGTTAGTTAATCGTTACTTTCTTGTCGGTAATGAGGGGAACCTTTTTTATGTTCTCTTTGGAAAGGCCGAAGGGCTCAGTGCTTCTGCCTTTGACTTTCAGTATCTCAAGACGGTCGTTTTTATTCTGGTGATTGCAACGCTCGTTCAGGTTGTTGAGATGTTCTTGATGAAGATGGTGCCGCCGCTTTATGAAGCGCTGGGTATCTATTTGCCGCTGATTACCACCAACTGCGCTGTGATGGGTGTGGCACTTCTGAACGCTCAGGATTTTGGAATGTTGCATAGTACCGGTGCCAGTTTTTGGGGAACGGTCATTCAGGGTTTTGGCGCCGGCGTTGGTTTCTTGATGGTCCTTTATTTGATGTCGGGTATACGTGAACGGCTTGACCGAATACCAATACCTGAGGCGATGAAGGGCGTACCGATTGCATTTATCTGTGCTGGACTAATGGCACTTGCCTTTATGGGCTTTGCAGGAATGGGACAATAGATGATTTTACCACCACTACTTATTTTAGGAGCACTTGGAATACTTTTTGGGATCGGACTCTTTATTGCGTCACGCGTCTTTTTTGTGAAGATCGACCCCCGCGTTGGTCAGATCTGTGACACATTGCCGGGTGCCAATTGCGGTGCATGTGGTCTGGCTGGATGTTCTGGTTTTGCCAAGGCGATCGTGCATGGCTCTGCCTCGGTTGATGCCTGTATCCCAGGTGGCGAACATGTATCGCACCTGATTGCTGACATTATGGGTGTTGAGGCGACGACGAAGGATAAAGAGGTTGCCGTTCTTCGTTGTCACGGCAAAGATGTGGCGACACGTTTTGAGTATCAAGGTCTGCCCACCTGTCAGGCAGCACATGGAACGCTCGGTGGAAATAAGGCCTGTGTCTATGGATGTTTGATGTATGGTGATTGTGAAAAGTCCTGCCCATTCGACGCAATCAAAATGGTCGACGGTTTTCCGGTCGTCGATGAAAAGAAGTGTACCAGTTGCGGAAATTGTGTCGATGCCTGTCCTCGGGATCTCTACACACTCAAACCCCTCAAGAGTCTAGTTCATGTGACCTGTCAGTCACTTGATAAAGCCAGAGATGTGATGAAGACCTGTAAGGTCGGTTGTATTGGTTGTAAGAAGTGTGAGAAGGCCTGCAAGTTTGAGGCGATTCAGATTAACAATTTTCTCTCTGAGATTGATTATACTAAATGTACATCGTGCGGGCTCTGTGTGAAGGCCTGTCCGACCAACGCGATTGCAAACTTTAGAAAAGAACGCAAGCAAAAGGGCCTGTGGCCCGTTAAACATAAAGGTGAAAGCTAAGAAAGTTCATTGAATTGCAGTCATTGCGAGGGAAGAATGACCGAAGCAATCCAGCGGGATCATTCGTGAGATTGCTTCGTCCTGTCGGACTCGCAATGACATAAAAAATATGAAAACATTTAAACGGGGTGGTGTTCACCCAAAAGAATACAAAGAGTTGTCCGAAAACAAGGCGATCGAATCGTTAGCGGTTCCTGAGCTTCTCTACATTCCGGTCTCCCAGCATCTGGGTGCGCCCGCGCGCGTCACGGTAAATGTTGGTGATACGGTCGATAAGGGGCAGGTGATTGCTGAGGCCGGTGGTTTTGTCTCAGCCAATATTCATGCAACTGTCTCTGGCAAGGTGAAGGCTATTCAGAAGATCCAAAACATCCTGGGTCGGATGGTCGATCATGTTGTGATCGAAAATGATCGTGAAGAGCGTTGGGCTGAGGGGCTGATCCAGGAACGTCAGTGGGAAGATCTGTCGGTTGAAAAACTGAGAGATTTTGTTGCTGACGCCGGTATTGTTGGGATGGGTGGTGCAACATTTCCCACGCATGTAAAACTGAATCCGCCCAAAGACAAGCCAATCGATACGCTCGTGATCAATGGCGCCGAGTGCGAACCCTTTCTGACCTGTGACTATCGGATGATGCTCGAAAAGACCGGCGGCGTTGTGTCCGGTATTAAGATTTTAAAGAAGATTCTGGATGTCGATAAGGTCTTGATCGGCATTGAAGAGAATAAGGCAGCGGCCTTTAATAAAATGCGTGAGGCCGTCGCCGGCGATCCGTCAATTTCTTGTTATCTTCTCAAAGTGAAGTACCCTCAGGGCGCAGAAAAGCAACTTATTAAGGCCGTGATTGATCGTGAAGTACCGCCGGGTGGCCTGCCGATGGATGTGGGTGTTGTCGTTCATAACATTGCGACCTGTTTTGCAACATTTGAGGCGGTAACAAAGAACATGCCGCTGATCGAACGTGTGGTGACTGTTTCGGGTGACGCCGTTGAACGTCCGGCCAACTATTTGGTGCGGATCGGAACACCGATTAAGAATCTCTTAGAAGCCAGCCATCTTCAGCGGAATGCAGCGAAGATTATTTCAGGCGGTCCGATGATGGGAGTGGCGATCTTTAATACCGAGTTGCCTGTTCAGAAGGGGACGTCGGGGATTGTGGTCTTAAAAGATGCAGCTCAGGTTGAAAAGAAGGCCTGCATCCGTTGCGGAAAATGTATTGAGGTCTGTCCTATCGGTATTGAGCCGACGGAGTTGGCCCGTTCGGTTGAGTTTGATCCAGATGCAAAAGAGCTTGAGGTTTTGCACGCACTTGATTGTATGGAATGTGGGTCGTGCACCTTTGTATGTCCGGCGCAGATCCCGATTGTGCAATACATCAAGCAGGCCAAACAAGACATTCAGGTCGAACGTCAAAAAGAAAAGCAAAAAGAGATTGAGGAGCAAAAGAAGTGAGTGAGTTAATGCCAAATAAACTTGTTGTCGGTCCGGCGCCGCACCTTCGGTCGGAAGATTCGATTCCCAAGATCATGTGGTCGGTTAATCTGGCCTTACTCCCAGCGCTGATCGCGGCCATCCTATATTTTGGATGGTATGCGGGATTGGTTGTTTTGGTTGCCGTTTTATTTGCGGTGGTCACCGAGGTCGTTTGTCAGAAATTCCGTGGGGTGCCGATTACGATCAAAGACGGTTCGGCCGTGGTGACGGGTGTTCTTTTGGCCTTTATTTTGCCACCCGATGTGCCGCTCTATCTGCCAGCGATCGGTTCGGTCTTTGCGATTGGCATTGCCAAGCATGCCTTCGGGGGACTGGGGTGTAATATTTGGAATCCCGCGCTCTCTGCACGTGCGGTTTTGCTCGCGGCTTATTCCGGTTTTGTCGTGATGACCAAGTGGCCGATCCTTAAGTCTTATGCTACCGGTTATATTGGTGGAGTCGATGCGGTAACAAAGGCAACACCTCTTGCGGTTCTCAAGAATCATCCCTTTGAGTTTTTTCAGAATTATTCAATGGGGCAACTCTTTACCGGTCAACATCCAGGATGTATCGGTGAGACATCGGTCATTGCGCTTCTTGTTGGTGCGGCATTCTTGATCTATAAAAAGTATATCAACTGGCGTTTGCCACTGGCCTACATTTTGACGGTTGCTATTGCTGTTTTTATTTTACCGATGTCGACATCCAACGGTGTCTTTGGGTTTTGGCAGGCCGACTTTTGGGCAAATATCGGCGGTGTGATCGATCGAAGTATTGCGCATGTTGTTGCGGGTGGTCTGATCCTTGGTGCCTTCTTTATGGCGACCGATATGGTGACGTCGCCGCTGACCAGCAAGGGACAAGTGGTTTTTGGTATTGGTTGCGGTCTCTTGGTTGCAATCATTCGTCTCTATGGTGGATATCCTGAGGGAGTCTGCTATTCGATCCTGATTATGAATACGTTGGTTTGGGTGATTGATAAGTACACAAAGCCTAAATTATTTGGGAGGGTTGTTAAATGACCCTATATACTAAATACTATCTACTACCTACGAGGTTCTACAATGCCTGAATGGATTAAATTTCCGGTTGTCTTGTTAATCGTTACATTGATTTCCGCTGTTTCGCTCGCCTCATTGGAGAAGGTGACGAAGCCGGTCAAGGAGCGGATCGAGGCCAAAGAAAAAAAGGCGGCGCTCGCTATTGTTTTGCCGAAGGCGACCGATTTTAAATCGTTAACGGCGACTGTCGAGGGAAGACCGTTTAACTATATGGAAGGTCTTGCTGGCGGAGAAATTATTGGTTATGTCGCCGAGGATGGAGCTGCTGGTTACTCAAGCATTATTAAGGTGATGGTGGGTTTCGATAAAGAATTTAAGATTGTTGCGATCAAGATTCTGTCACAAAAAGAGACGCCGGGTCTCGGTGATAAGGTGAACGAAATTCTTTCCAAGAAGACGATTGTCGGTTTGATCCAGGGAAAGAAATATGACGAGACGGGTCTCCGTCCCTGGTTTCAAGTACAGTTTGATGGGAAGCAGGCGCCGGTGATGGTCAATAAAGATGGCGGCAAGATTGACGCCATTACGGGTGCGACGATCAGTTCGCGGGCCGTCTGTCGGGCCGTCAATAACGCCGCCTCCAAGATCAAAATAGCCCTTTCAGAGGGTAAAAAATAACTCTCTTTTTGAGAGTTATCTGACATCCCTTTCATTTTGATAAAATACTTACATTTCAATAGGTTATAGCCTTAATTTTGCAAAAATGATCTATTTTGCGAGGAAGTGGGGGGTTGTAATATACCCGCCCGGACCAAAAATAGTCTGAATTACTCAATAAATTCATAGCCTTATAGATTATGCATATGGCACATCTGTTGCATATAATGTGGGTACGCGGGCAAGAAGGAGGAATGCAATAATGAGGAGTCGGATCTTAACATTTGTTTTGATTGTTGGAACAATGGCCCTTTTGATGCATGCGGCATGTGGCGGAACGAGTGGCGCCGGTCCAACCGTCCCGGCGACGATGCCGGTTAGTATCGAGGAGATCGACGGGACGAGTGATGAGGTGGCCGTCGACAGTTCGTTTAAATATACCTTTGCCAAGGCGGTTGACGAATCGACGGTAACCGAAGAGACCTTCTTTATGCATCCGGTGGTTGAGAGTAGTGAGTCGATTAGCCCGAAGGCAACATATAGTTCATCAACCTGTGATGTGTCACAAGCAATTGATTCGACAGTGAGTTGCTCTTCATCGACAGAATGTGTGTTGGCTCCTGCGAGCGATTTGACGGCCGCGGCATTGTACGTGATTTGTTTGGTGCCGGGATCGACTGAGGTTGGAATTAATAGTCTTAATGGCCTCTCGCTCAAGGCGACTGGTGAACAAGAAGGTATTTTTTATCTCGATGGAGCAGCAATGGCTGGAGATATGATTCAGGTTGTGACGACTGGGTATAATGCTGCCAATGAAGTAGCGTGTGATACAAGTAGCGACTGTGTGAGTACCCACTATTGTTTTTATGGTACCTGTCATTCAAAAACTGAACTGGGGATGACCTATGCGGATTGTACCTCAGCGGCCGATTGTGCAAGTGGTGAAAGCTGTCTGGATAACATGGATGCGCGGACTTGTGATTCAACCATCTGTCTTAATGAGGCAACATTTGTTTCTATAGAAGGTTTTATATTAACCGAGGATGAGTGCGGTGATCCAGATACGACCGGTTATTACTGGCATCCTGATAACGAGCAGTGTATGCCGGCCGATGTTGTTATTTGTGAGACGGGTGATGGTGAAGGTGGTGGTGATGGTGAAGATGATCCTGTGGAGCTAAGCATTGGCGGCGTCTTTGACTTGGATGTTGATAGAGATTCCGATCCGGATCAGGTCCTTATGGCGGTTGTTGGTGACGATGATTCACTTTTTTTCTATTATGGAACATATGAGGATGCCCAGCAGGGTGTGATTAGTTGGGATCATGATGGGCGCGAGGAACTTGATTTGAGTGATGAGGGGATTTGTACCGACTGTCTAGATATTGAAAGTGTTAAGGTTGATTACATTGGATCCGATTCGTGGATAGTGATGTTTACGTTAGCAGTCTCTGAGGTGACGACAGCGAAAAAGATCTATGTGACACACGTTCGTTACACGGGTGGTGTTTTGGCTGAATCGACGCCGATTCTCGTTAATGATGATGTCGTAGATGGGGCTCAAACAGTGAGATTTGCGGCCATGGACCAGTACGAAGATGAAAGTATATCCGTTTTTGCATTCTTAGCACATGGTGGGGCGAACGAAGATAAGGTTTTCTATGATGAGTGCGATTATAGCGGCGCCGAAGTTGTTTGCGGGAACGATCAGCAGATTGCGACGATGAATGGTTTTAGCGAAGAGGGAGATGGGGTCGCGATTGCGGTACTGAATACATCGGTCTTTGTTGCTTTTTCAGATGCATATGATGTTGAGGTGATTGAAGGAGATTTGACGGCAGATCCTGCAACGTTTTTGGATCCCAAAGAGCCGGTTTTTGATAATAGTGATGGTGGAACCCACAGTCTCGCGATGACGGTGGATGAGAATGGAAGTCGTGAGAGGGTCGATATTATCGCTCTCAGTCATTATAATGTCGGTGGCGGGCCGTACCAACTCCGCCATTCTGGTGGGACGCTGGCCGGGGGCTATGCTGATTTTGATACTAATGTGACAGTTCTTAATGCAAACGTTGCGGGCCCAGCGGGGTTTGTTGACGCCTATCAAGATGTTGACCACGTCGGTGTGATTTATTCTGAGGAAGATGGAAATGGCAATTTGGTCATCATGGATCATTGGATGAGGTGGACAGCGAACAATGGCACCCCTAATGCTCATGATGGTGGACAGGTTCGATCACAGTCAGGTTTTGACCTAACGAATGGTAAACTCTTTATGGCAGATAGCGAATGGTTTCTGTTTGTTCTTAGTGGTGATAATAACAGTATCGCCTATATCAATGCCCGCAATGCGCCGCTCGAGACGATGCCGCTCTTTGGGGGCTGGCCAGCCACTGGGGCTACGTCATTTCCTGGTCTTGCCGAATAGTAGGGTTGATCGATTCATTCACATCTTGAAGACAATCTCTATATCCGTTATAGTGCCTCCTTAACGAAAGGGGGAGTTATGAATATCAAACGTTGGGTCTTGTCTAGTCTTCTTATCTTGGTCACCTTTTTCATTCTCGATTTCATCTCGTATGGAAATTTGTTGGCGAAGATGTATGCCGCG
>CAYWXY010000102.1:0-8033 GCA_964462555.1 uncultured Pseudomonadota bacterium
CAACGATTCCTTCTGGCTCATTTAATATATTTATAGGAGGTTCAGATGAGGGTGCTGGAGAAGGTGATCCCTCAGCTGGATCGCTTCCGACCGATGATGTAGATATTGATACGGGTATTGATGTAGATGTAGATGTTGATGCGGGTGTTGGGCCAAGTCCCACTCCAGGGGCTATACCTGGAGGATCAGCGGATGGTTTTAATAGTTTAATTCAGGAAATGGTAAAAACCATGGAAAATATGAGCAGGACGGCTCCTCCAGAGGCAGGTCTCCAAGATTTAGTGAGGACTCCAAGCGGTGGTCAGGTCAATGATCCAGAACGAACACCCACTGGTGGCCAGGCTCAGGATTTAGGTAGAGGGGAGAATATAGAATCTCAGACTGTGTTGGAGACGATGGATAAAGCTGAGGGTGCAATTCAGGGTCAAGGTACGGATACGCATCGAATGACAAATGATGGAACTCTGAGACAAGGTGTTCCTGGTGTTGGGGGTGCAGCAGGGGGCACAAAATTGGAAGGGGAGACCCCACTTCCTCCACAGCACTAGCAAATAAGCCGATTGAGACATGGCAAGAGTAACAATTGTACCAGGTACGCTGCCACCCCAGCGCGCGTACCTGGTATTTTATACTGTACATTTATTATCAATATATGTTAATATTATAACCTCATGAAAAAGAGCTGTGACATAATTGATATTAGTAATAAAATCAACCAGATAGCACAAAGTATGGGTGGCGTACTTTCCTATGCCGATCTTTCAAATATAATCGCGAGTGGTTCTTCTGTTCAAAATAGTCGGATCATAGCCAGGTTAGTGAAAGGTGGAGTTCTGACAAAGGTACAGAGGGGATACTATATTGCCCAGGAATTTGATCTGTGGCTTTTGGCATCCAGGTTGGAGCCAAATTCCTATATATCAATGGACACACTCCTCGCAAAAGAAACAATCATTACAACCATACCTCAAAGAGTCGTTTCGGCGGTCTGTTTGAACAAGAGAAAAAGGCGCATTCAAACGCCCAAGGGCGACATTGTGTATCATTCTCTGAATGATGATCTCTTTTTTGGAACCGTTGTCCTGAAAAATGGCGTGAAGGTCGCTACACCTGAAAAGGCCTATCTTGACCTGCTATACTATTATCAAAAGGGAACACGATATGCCATTGACCCATTGTCTGAGGTTAATCTTTCAAAATTAAATAAGACTCTTTTGCTCAAGTATTTAAAAAAATATAAAAACCCAAAATTTATAAGTTTTGTAAAAGGATTATTAAATGAAAAATAAAAAAGAAGAACTTCTAATCAAGATCATCCATTTTTTGTCTGAGAAGTTGAAAGAGAATATTGTCCTCGAAGGAGGCATGCTTTTACGAATGTTTAATAGCCCCAGGTCTACGCAGGATGTCGATTACTATTTAATATCTAAGGATTCGAAAAAGGTGCTGGCAAAAGATATCAAACACTTATTTGAATCATTTGAAGCAGCTACAATAGTATCAGTCGATCTGAACTCTCGTGGCATTTTCATTGATATGGATGGAGTGGATTCAGCTGCTGGTCGAGTGACCGTTGAAATCAATGTTGTTCCAGAGATGAATCTTCCGACGGATCACGTTTCAACTGTGGCCGTTTCAAATCAGTATTCGCTCACGGGACGGGTTGTTGCAACAATTGCTTTGCCGGAGGCGTTTTCTCATAAAATAGCGGCATCAATAGAAAGAGAGAGCATGCGTGATTTGTACGATATCAGTATTCTTGAACCACTATGTAATTTCGACCTTAAAACACTTTTGAAGCGATTTGATAATGTGTCGATAAAGAGGAAAAAATCGAAGAAGATTTCTCCAGAAACGGCTGCAGACATTCTTGAGACACGTGTACGAAATTTAGACGAAGATAAACTTCAAGATGAACTTTACCCGTTGATACCGCCTGAGCAACAGGCAGGATTGGAATATTTGATCAAAGCCTCTGTTATGAGGGTTGTTCAGAGGCTTAGAGGAATGGAAAATGGATAATCTAAAGAATATACCGTATCGGAAGTGGTCGGAGATGTTTGAGGGGCTGGGACTCAAGAAATACGCGGCTTTGCAGGTCTATCAGTGGTTGTTTAAGAAGGGTGTGACGTCGTTCGATGAGATGACAAATCTCTCTAATGATGCCCGAAAAATTCTTGCTGACAACTATTATATAGGTCGTGCGAAGATAGTCGACACGCTTGTTGACCCGGATGATGGGACGAAAAAGTTTCTCTTTGAACTCGAGGATGGAGAACGGATCGAGTCGGTGATGATACCGGTAATCGATGACGCAGCGGAGACGAAGCGGTTAACACTCTGTATTTCATCGCAAGTGGGGTGTGCCCTTGGGTGTCTCTTTTGTCGGACGGCTGGGATCGGATTTATCCGCAATTTGACGACGTCTGAGATTGTCGATCAGGTTCTCGAGGTGAAGCGATATTTAGGGCGCGCTGAAGCTCTGGATCCTCCGGTCAAGCCGGAGGATGACGTACGGAGTACCACAACTATTACCAACATCGTCTTCATGGGGATGGGGGAGCCACTCAATAACTATGAGAACGTTCGGGAGGCGTTGTCGATTCTCATCAGCGAAAATGGCCTAATGTTGGCGAAGAGGCGTGTTACGATCTCTACAGCAGGCGTTGTTCCGGGGATTCAGCGGATGGCGATCGACGATCTGGGCGTCAAATTGGCTATTTCGCTTAACGCCACAACCGACGATGTTCGCCGTAAGATCATGCCGATCGCCAAGACGTATACGATCGACGAGACGATCGAGGCCTGTCGTGACTATCGTCCCGCTGGAGATCGGTGGCGCACAACCTTCGAATATGTCATGATCGATGGTCTGAACGATACCCCAGCGGACATGAAACGACTGCTCAAACTCATGCGGCGTCTTCCATCCAAGGTTAACCTGATTCCATTCAATCCCTTTCCCGGATCTGAATACAAAGCACCTAAAGAAGAGGTTTTAAAGGAGTTCTCTAACTATCTGTATAACAACGGGATCCATTCGAATGTTCGGAAGAGTCGCGGCCAGAAGATTTTGGCGGCCTGTGGGCAATTGGCGGGGCGGGATCTCTCCTCTGATGGATCCTCCGGTTAAACCGGAGGATGACGTATTTATAGGAAAGTTAGGAAAACACGCAACTTTAGGGTCCACATTGCCGATAACTGTAGGGGAGCTATCGCCCGGGGTATTCGAAGGGCCGCAGCGGAGAGCTTATGGCTGGGACGTTCGACTTTGAAGAGGAAGTAACGGAACGTATCGTCGATGACGAGCTTGAAGAGATCACCGAAAAATACGTCTATCGGACAAAACAAAAGATTCAGATCGGTAGCCCCAAACCCCAACGGAAACCCCCTCGCAAATTCAGCGTCAACGAATTCCTGAAGTCGGCAAATAATATGGACGAAGATGAGTGGGAAAAGATGATGTACGATTCCCTCCTGAGGATAAAATACCGGCAGAAGGAGCCTCATTAAATATCTTGCAACTCGATTCTTAAGGTGTTAGTTCAGTTTTTCTACACTATCTAATGGTAACTCAAGGAGGAAATGGAATGCCGGAGAAGCTTGTTGGAGTGATTGGTGGAAGTGGTCTCTATAATATGGAGGGAATGGAAGTTGTTGAGGAACGTGTCATTCAGACGCCATTTGGTGAGCCAAGCGACAATATGATCATTGGGAAGCTCGATGGGGTGCCGGTCGCCTTTTTGTCACGTCACGGGCGCGGCCATCGTTTGACACCAACAGAAGTCAATTATCGTGCCAACATTTATGCCTTTAAGACGCTAGGTGTCTCTCAGATTATTTCGGTTACCGCTGTGGGAAGCATGAAGGAGCAGCTGGGGCATGGTCATGTCGTAATCGTTGATCAATTCATTGATCGGACGCGTGAGCGGGTATCGACCTTTTTCGGAAATGGTATTGTTGCCCATGTGCCATTTGCAGACCCAACCTGCGGCACCTTGATGGATATTCTTCACGCGGCTGCCGTGAAATCAGATGCCACGGTCCAGAAGGGTGGCACTTATGTCTGTATTGAGGGGCCGATGTTTTCAACGCGTGCGGAATCGAATCTTTTTAGAAGCTGGGGTGTTGATGTTATTGGTATGACCAATTATCAAGAGGCCAAACTAGCGCGTGAGGCCGAGATTTGTTATGCCACAATGGCGATGATAACAGACTATGACTGCTGGCATGAGTCGGAAGACAACGTTGACGTATTAGCCGTTTTACGTGTCATGGAGCAGAATGTAAAAGTGGCTCAAAAGATCATTAAAAATGCCGTTGTTCAGGTGCATCAATTGAGTGAAGAGTGCGAATGTAACAAGGTTCTTGAGCATTCAATCATGACCGATCGAAAACTCATTCCGGTCGAGACCAAACAACGTCTCGAACCGATTATCGGTAAATATATTAAGTAGGTGAATTGAACGTTAGGTGTGGTGATGGAACCGTTAGGTCAACATCTCAGGAAACAGCGGGAGCTGAGAGACGTCATACTCATGCAAGTCGCCGACGAGACGAAGATTGCCTACAATTGGCTTGAGGCGATTGAAAATGACCAGTGGGAACAGTTGCCAGCGCATGTCTACACACGGGGCTTCGTTAAGTCATATGCCAAGACACTGGGGCTTGATGTTGAAGATATCTTGCTCCGCTACGATGAAATGGTCAAGGGGAGTGCGGAAGAGGAAGAAATCTCCGAGGTTGTGAAACCGCGTGGCCCGATCCATCTGGTCTGGTATTCAGTGATTGCGATTGCCATTGCAATTCTGGTCCTGGCGGCCATCTTTTTATAATGCATCATTCAGAATCGATCATCCTGTCAAAAAAACCCCTTCGGGAAGCCGACCTTCTGGTGACCTTTTTTAGTAGAGAGGACGGTAAGCTCAAGGGAGTGGCTCGTCACGCCAAGAAGTCCAAAAAACGATTTGGAAGCGTTTTGGAGACTGGATATGTCGTCGATCTTCATTTTAAACGATCCACCGGGTCCGATCTGGTAACGATTAATGAAGCACAGTTGGTTGAACCGCTGGTCTATCGAGAGATCGATCTTCCGAGAACCGCTGCTATCTGGTTGGCAGCTGAAACGGTTAGTCGTTTCCTTCCGGACAATGAAGCGAGTCATGAAAAATTTGAGCTGGTGAAACGATTTCTGGCTGTCATCCATGAAGGGCGCCTGACGCGGCAGATTGTTATCTATTTCATGATGAAATGGATTTCCCTCTGCGGCTATCTTCCCGATTTGGAGCATTGTATCAAGTGTGATGAGACGAGCGAATCATTTCACTCTTTTTCACCGAGTCTCGGTGGACTGATTTGCCAGCGATGTTCGTCAGATGCCTCACTCGGTTATGCCTTCGAGTCCGGGAGTGTTGATGCCCTGAAACGAATTATTTCTGGAAGTTTGGATGGCCCGCTTACAGACAAAATTTACGAAGACCTTTTGCGGTTTATCTTCCATTATAGTATGGTGTTACTGGGTAAGCCTCTCAAGATAGAGGGCTATCTGCCAATGTTAACCGAATTATAAGCACCGGGAGCTTAATGGAAGAACAGGAATCAAATCTAGGGATGCCAATAATAGCGTCGCTGCTGATCCATATCCTTTTGGTCTTAATGGCCGCCTATTATTACAATTATCGCTCGTATGATCCTCCGGAAAAAGAGGAGATCATGGTCGTCGATCTGAAAAACAATTTTCAGATTGCCGATATTGCCAAGCCAAAAGTCGAGCAACGGCCGACAAAGGCGAGGCATATGGGGGTATATGATTCCACCGTTAAGGATGAGACTGTCGCTGATTTCAGTCCGCGTGCTCCGGGCCGTCCGGTTCATCGTGGCGGTGAGGGGATAGAAAATATCAAGAAACCGACGCCGGCCAATGATGGCGCTGAGCGAATCGCCATGATGCGGGAAAAAAAGAGGCAAGAGTTTAGGATGCCCTCGACACGGCTTCCTGAGGATTTTTATCCCGATTTTAAACGTGGCCCACATACCTATATTAATGTGATGAAGCATCAGGATGTGGGCTATTTCGTTCAACTGAAGCGGATTTTTAAGCTGGCCTGGGATCCGACGCATGCCCTACGAGCGCACTATACGGCTGGAGAGGTGAGCCGTGGAAGCATGAAGGTCGTATTGGGGATTTCGATTAGTAAGACAGGGGAGTTGGACGAACTCTTTGTTATCAACAGTAGTGGGCTCAAGGGGTATGATCATGAGGCCCTGCGGGCGGTTCGTGCTTCGTCGCCCTTTCACGCACCCCCTGCTAAATTGATAACGAAGGATGGAAAACTGCGCGTCAGCTGGACCTTCGTTGTCTATATGTAGGGGAAGAGTAGTCATTCCCGCGAAGGCGGGAATCCTTTGTTATCAATTGTATACGTGAGATCCTCCGGTCAAGCCGGAGGAAGACATTAATTATGAACAAAACTTTTAAAATAGAAGGACATCACGCAGGGAAACGTCTAGATCTTGTGTTATCGGAACTGATCGACGATGTTTCGCGTTCGCAGATCAAAAACTGGATCGACAAGGGTCTTGTCACGGTCAACGAAAAGCCGGAGAAGTCGTCGTACAAGGTCAAGGTCGATGACCAGGTTGCGGTGACGCTTGAGGCTCCACAAGAGCCCGAAGCGGTTCCGGAAGATATCCCCATCGACATTATCTATGAGGACTCCGATATTATTGTCGTTAACAAGTCGGCCGAGATGGTTGTCCATCCGGCGCCCGGAAATTATAGCGGGACGCTTGTTAATGCACTTCTTTTTCATTGTAAGGATCTTTCGGGGATTGGCGGGGTTCTTCGGCCGGGGATTGTTCATCGTCTGGATAAGGGGACAACCGGTGTTATCGTTGTTGCCAAGAGTGATAAGGCCCACGCATCACTGACAGAACAGTTTAAGGACCGTTCGACCGAAAAAATCTATTATGCCTTGATTTACGGCGTTCCCAAAGAGAATGCGGGACGTTTCGACAAGCCGATTGGTCGCCATCCAACCGATCGAAAACGGATGTCGACATTGACGCGGAGTGGCCGTGAAGCCATTACGGAATGGAAAGCTCTCGAAACGTTTGAGAAATTTTTGTCATACATGAGAATTCGTATTCTAACCGGCCGCACGCATCAGATCCGTGTTCATTTTTCGGCTGAGGGGATGGCCTTAGTAGGGGATGAGGCATATGCCGGAAAGCGCGCTGTGAGGCGTCTTCCCGAGGGGCCATATCGTGATGCGGTTTCAAGTGCTACACGGCCGATGCTCCATTCTGCGTCGATACGACTCAATCATCCCATCAGTGGGGAAGAGATGATCTTTGAAGCGCCTTTGCCCGATGACTTCAAGAACATTTTGGAGGCTCTGCGTGATATATCGGAGTGAGGGCTATTACCAATCGGAGATGTTGGACCTTCCCAATATTGTCTATGGATTTGGAACACGTGCTTACACAGAAGATCTTTTGCCCATAACCAAGCAGGTTCATGGCTCGGATGTCGTTCTCCTAAATGCAATTGACCCTAAAAAGACATATGTCGCCGATGCCTTTTTGTCAGAGGAATCTGGGATTCTTTGCAAGGTGCGGACGGCCGATTGTCTTCCACTGATTATATGTGATCGGGTAAAAAAGATTGTGGGTGCCGTCCATTGTGGTTGGAGAGGAACGGTTGCGCGGATTGTCCCACGAGTTTTTGATGTGATGTCGGAGATGGGATCTCTTCCGAAAGATATTGTTGCACTTATTGGCCCGCATATATTGGCTGACTGTTATGAGGTGGGTGAAGAGTTGATTCGAGCATTTAGTCCGGACGAGTGGCCCGTCGACGCTCTCTCTCATGAAATCGATGGAAAAGCTTACTTTAGCCTGCAAAACGCCGTATTATATGAGTTAGAGAGGTGCGGTGTTTTGGAGGATCATATTGATGTCCTAAATCTCTGTACGCATTGTCATCCGGAACAATTTTATTCCTACCGAAGAGATCCCGGTGAAAAGGGTAG
>CAYWXY010000102.1:8133-9219 GCA_964462555.1 uncultured Pseudomonadota bacterium
CCACAAATGCCGATGGCATAACCCAAATCATTACCAACGCGGTCAATGCAACCCAAGACTTCAGGGCCATTTCCCGTTAGTGTTGCGCCGCGGACAGGATCAGAGATCTTTCCATCCTTGATGATGTAACCTTCTTGAACCTCGAAAACAAAATCACCGCGGATTGTGTTGACCTGACCACCACCCATTTTTCGGACAAAGAGACCGTGATCGGTATCTCGAACGATGGTATCTGGATCATCCTGACCAGAAGCGATAATCGTGTTGGTCATTCGGACAGATGGTCGAAATTTATACGATTCGCGACGACCGTTGCCGGTTGACTGACATCCTTCTTTCTTGGCCATGAGACGATTGAACATGTACGATTTTAGGATGCCGTTTTCGATCAAGGTACTTTTCTGTGCCGGAATTCCTTCATCATCGAAAGCAAATGAGCCAATCTTTTCTGGAATCGTTGCGTCATCGATGACCGTGATCAATTCACTGGCGACCTTTTGACCAACCTTATTCTGATAGATGGAGAAACCACCGATTGCAAGGTCGGCTTCCAGGCCGTGTCCAACGGCCTCATGAACCATCGTACCCCCAGCCTCGGAAGAAAGGACGACCGGCATGGTGCCGGATGGGGCAGGGCGCGCCGAGAGCATCTGGATGGCGCGTTCTGCGGCCCGTGTAACAACTTCCTGTGGCGGATATTTTTCAAAAAATTCGAATCCAGCAAAGCCACCAATCGGTTCGTAACCGGTCTGAATATGTTTACCGTCAGAGGCCACAACAATGGCCATAAAGACGGAGGTAACACTTTCGTCCCTAATCAGATCTCCGTCAGTATTTGCAATTTCGATTTTTCGCGACCGATCACGATACGTGAGGGATGCCTGTTGAATTCGTTTGTCGAATCCCCATGCTAGACGATTGGCGTCATGGATCAGTGCAGATTTCTTATGGAGCTCGATAGATTCAGGGCGAATTGTGACGGGGTGGACAATTTGTGGAGAGCGTGATGCAAAGCTGATTGCGTCCGTGTAGGGTTTTCCCTTTGCTGCCTCCGAAACAATATCGGCCAGCTTTAAAAGTGATTTT